>CALVIC010000057.1 GCA_944329365.1 uncultured Bacilli bacterium | reverse complement strand
ATGAGCAAAAGATATTTTACAGATTCACATGTCTTTTTGCAAGTTGGAAATGTTGCACTTCAAATTTAAAATAACATTTACCATTTTATTTGACTAATTGTTACAAGTATAGTATAATAAGCGCCGAAATGTGGGAGGTTTTTATGGAAGAAATTAATTTGAAAGAGGTTTTTGATTATTTTAAGTCAAAAATTCTTTGGATTGTGATTGCAATTGTTGCTATTTTAATTGTTGGAAATGTATATACAGTTATTACGAGAGTTCCAATGTATGAAAGTGATACGACGATTGTTCTTAGTGGAAATAAGGACGCATATAGTTCGACTGATTCACAAATAAATCAAAATTTAATCGGAACTTATAGAGAGATAATAAAAAGTCGTAATGTTTTATCTCAGGTTATCGATAATTTAGATTTAAAAATGAGTGTTGATGAACTTGCTAATAATATTACAGCTACTTCAGTAGAGGATACAGAAATTATTAGAATTACGGTTGCCGATGATAGGGCTAAGGATGCAAGAGATATAACTGATGAGGTTGCTAAGGTCTTTAGTGATGAGGTTCAAGATATTTATAATTTGGAGAATGTGACGATTATCGATAAGGCTGATTTAGCTAGTGATCCTTATAATGTTAATTATGTAAAGGATAATATAATTTATTTAATTGTAGGAATTGTTCTTTCGTTTGGAGTTGTATTTATAATGTATTATTTTGATACATCAATAAAATCAAGTGAAACTATTGAAGAAAAATTTGGACTTACTGTTATCGGTGTTGTTCCAGAGGAGAAGGAGTAGTGGTTTTATGTCGACAGATTTAATTATTAATGTAAATCCTAAGTCTATTTTTAGTGAGGCAATTAAAACAATTCGTACAAATTTAGCTTTTTCTAATATCGATAAAAAGATGAAGGTTATTTTAGTTACTTCTCCACAATCAGGTGATGGTAAGAGTTTTATTGCGGCTAATTTAGCTGTTGCTTATGCACAAGAGGATAAAAAAGTTTTGGTTATCGATTGCGATTTACGTAAGGGAAGACAACACGAAATATTTGATGTAATGAATTTAACTAGTGGTGGTTATTCTAATTTGATTTTAAATTACAAGGATAAGGTTAAACTTAGTGATTATATCGTAAATACAAGTAATAAGAATATCGATTTGCTTCCTACAGGTCCAACGCCACCAAATCCGGTAGAGTTACTTGTATCAGAAAACAATAAAAAATTAATCGAGAGTATGAGAGAGAAATACGATATTATAATTTTAGACTGCCCACCTGTACTTGGTCTTAGCGACACGATGATTATGACTAAGTTTAGTGATGCAAATGTGGTTGTAGTAAGTAATAGAAAAACTAAAGTTGATTCTTTAGATAGAGCAGTTAAGGTATTTGAGCAAGCTAATGCAAAGATTACGGGAGTTGTAATTAATAGAGCTTCTGTGAAAGATAATAGTTATTACAGTTATTATTCCGATAAATATTATGGGGATTCTAAGAAAAAGAAGAGAAGAAAATGAAAGATTTACATTCTCATTTACTGTTTGGGATTGACGATGGGTGCAAGGATATAAGTGAGAGTATATCTTTGCTTAAAGAGGCTTCTAAACAAGGAATTACAGATCTTGTAATTACGCCACATTATATGCAAAATACAAAATACACTTGTAATAATAAAGAGAGAAAAAAAAGATTTTCTTTGTTATTAGATGAGGTTAAAAAAGAAAATATTAATATTAATTTATATTTAGGTAATGAAGTTTATATTACCGAGAATTTTTTAGATTTACTTAAAAAAGGTGAGATTCAAACGATTAATAATTCGAAGTATTTACTTTTTGAATTTCCGTTTGGTAATATGCTTACTAATACTAAAGATATTATTTATGAACTTGTAGTTAATGGGTATGTTCCTGTCCTTGCCCATCCAGAGAGATATAGAATTTTTCAGAAACACCCAGAGCATATCGATGAATATTTACGTATGGGTGTTTTATTGCAAGGAGACTATAAAAGTTTATATGGAAAGTATGGCAGAGAGGCAAAAAAAACTTTAGTTTATTTGCTTAAGCATCATAAGATAACTTTTTTAGGTAGTGACTGCCATCATGAGAAAGATTTTAAATTAAAAAAACTTCAAAAGAAATTGAAATCACTGGTAAAAAGTGATAGTATGGTAGAGGATTTACTTAATAATAATTTTGATAAAGTAATTTTAAATGAAAATATAGGAATAAGAAGATAAGTTATAAACATTTATAGTTAGGGGTAATAACATGAATGAGGCAGTAAAAGTAGCAGATGCAAAAAAGAGAAAAAAAAATTCGATTTCAAAAGATGAAATTATTATGAGTGCAGGACAGCAAGATGTAGCAAACAGAGGAAAAGTAAGAATTAGAAAGTTAGCATATGATTTCTTTAAAAGATTTTTTGATATCGTATGCGGATTAATTGGAGTTATTTTTCTAGTTCCCTTAATTATCATTATCAAGATAGTTTCTATGATTAGTGGAGATTTTAAAACAATATTTTATTACCAGAGAAGAGTTGGTAAGAATGGAAAGGAATTTAGGTTATATAAATTTCGTTCCATGGTACCAAACTCTGATGAGGTTTTAAAGCGGATATTAAAGACTAACAAGAAAATGGCAAAAGAATGGAAAGAAAATCAAAAATTTGAAAACGATCCAAGAATTACTAAAATTGGTAATATTCTTAGAAAAACATCACTTGATGAAGTGCCACAATTTATTAATATTTTAAAAGGCGATATGTCTATGATTGGACCAAGACCATTAATACCTGGCGAGCTTGATAGGCACAAAGGAAATCATGCAATATATGAGAGTGTGAGACCTGGAATTACAGGATGGTGGGCGTGTAATGGTAGAGGTTCTACTACTTATGAAGAAAGGCTAGATTTAGAATATTACTATGTAAGAAATAGAGGCTTATGGCTTGATATTAAGTGCGTATTTAAAACGATAAGTGCAGTAATTACAAAAAAAGGAGCTAAATAAAAGTACTTGTTTTAACGCAAGTACCTTTTTATTTTTGTGAGGTGAGAGAATTGGCTAGAAAACCTAAATTTCCAGCATATAGTGTTTTAATGTCTGTTTATTATAAGGAAAATCCTGAATGGCTTAAGATAAGTATTGATAGTATGTTGAAGCAAACTGTTTTTCCATCTGAGTTTGTGTTAGTTGAGGATGGACCATTAACTGATGAATTAAATAAGGTTATTAAAGAATATCAAAAAAAATATAAGAATTTATTTAAAGTCGTAAAATTAAAGACTAATCAAGGATTAGGACCCGCTTTAAAAATAGGTGTTGAAAGTTGTACTAATGAGTACATAGCAAGAATGGACTCTGATGATTATTCTATACCAACAAGATGTGAAAAGGAACTTGAAAAAATTGTTGAAGATAATGATTTAGATATTGTTGGTTCAAGCGTGGCAGAATTTATTGATAATATTGAAAATGTTCAGGCATATAGAATGTTACCAGAGACAAATGGAGATATACATAAATATGCAAAAAGAAGAAATCCTTTTGGCCATCCTTCAGTTATGTTACGTAAATCTAAAGTTATGGAAGCAGGTAATTATAGAGAATATTATTTGTGTGAAGATTACGATCTTTGGTTGAGAATGATTGAAAAAGGTGCTAAGTGTTATAATTTCAAAGAAATTTTAGTATACATGAGAGTTAGTCCTGATTTTTATAAACGCCGCGGAGGAATAAAATATTTAAAATCAATTTTAAAATTTAAAACAGAACAGTTTAAGAAAAAGAGGTTTAAGTTTGGTGATTATATTATTTCTTCTTGTGCGAGTATAGTTGCTTGTTTATGTCCTAATGTAGTTAGAGAATTTATTTATAAAAAATTATTGAGGAAGTAGATAAAATGTCAAAGAATAAAAAAATTTCGATTATATTGCCTGTTTATAATTCTGCAAAATATTTAGAAAAATGTTTAGATAGTGTGATTAATCAAACATATGGTGATTTTGAATTAATAGTTGTTAATGATGGTTCTACTGATAGTAGTCAACAAATTATTGATGAATTTACAACCAAAGATGATAGGATAAAAAGCTTTATTATTAAGAATCATGGACAATCTTATGCAAGAAATTATGCATTAAAATATGTTACCGGTAATTTTATTACTTTTATAGATAGTGATGATTATTATTCTAAAGATTTTTTGAAAATCATGATTAAAAATATTACTAAATATAGGGCGGATGTAGTAGTATGCAATTTTTATAAAGTAAATAATGGTAATAAAAATGTGTTTTATAAGAAAGAAAACGAAATAATCGAATTTGATAGTGATTTACTTGATGTTTTGTTCCAACAAAAATATTTTCAAACACACATGTGGAATAAGCTATATAAAGCAAAGTTATTTGAAAATGTTAGATTTCCAGAAGATAGAATATACGAAGATTTATATGTTAATTTTAAGATTTTTAAGAAGTCTAAAAAAATTGTCTTTGATAGTACGCCTTTATATAATTATGTATATAATTCTGATAGCTCTTTGAATCAAGGTTTTAGTGTTAAAAAGTTGGATTTTTTATATGTCTGCTCAGAGATACAAAACGATTTAGAAAAAGATGGTCTTAAAACAGAAGGAATATGTCAGTTAAGAAGGTATTTGTATATATGTACATGTAATTTATTGGCACATCAAAATGTAGATGAATTTAAAACTGAATTTAATGATATGAGAAGATTTATTCGTAAGAATTTAGGAAAAATTGTGCTTGATAAATATAAATTAAAGTATAAATTAGCGGCAATTTTTTTAGCACTATTTCCAAATGTATATATTAAAATGGGTAATGTGTAAAGGAGGAGAATACATAATGAGTAATAGGAAAATTAGAATTTTATATATAATTCCCTCTTTACGACTCTGTGATGGTGTAGCTAGTTATGCAATGAATTATTATAGAGGGCTTATTAAGAAACAATTTCAAATAGATTTTATTGTATGCTCCGATGATCAAAGTGATTATTATGATGAAATTAAGAAGAATGGCGGAAAGATTTTCTATATTTCTAAGCTTGGAAAATCAAATATAAAAAGTAAATTCAAAGAAATAGATGATTTCTTTGAAAAAAATAAGTATGATATAGTTCATTGCCACATTTTAACAATGGGTGCGATATATTTATATTACGCCAAAAAGCATGGAATTAAAATAAGAATATTACATAGTCACGCAACAAAATACGGTGAAGGATTATGGAAGAATTTTAGAAATTCATTATTTGCCTTTTTTTCATTAAAGTTTGCTAATGTGTATTATGCTTGTTCAAAAGCAGCTGGTGATTTTCTTTTTAAGAATAAGAAATATGAAGTTATAAATAATGCAATTGATATTGAAAAATTTGAATACAATAGATCAAAAAGAAATGAAATTAGAAAAAAATATGGGATAAAAGAAAATGAATTATTAATTGGAAATGTTGGAAGACTTTGTAAGCAAAAAAATCAAGAATTTATTATTAATGTTATAAAAAATAGCGATAATGGAAAAAATGTAAAACTTATGATAATAGGAAATGGTGAAGATCAAGAAAAATTAGAATTTATGTGTGATTCATCAAAGAAAATTATTATAATAGGTTCACAAAAAAACATTGCTGATTATTTTTCAGCGTTTGATTTATTTGTTTTACCTTCTTTATATGAAGGGCTGCCTGTTGTTGGAATAGAAGCTCAAGCAAATGGTGTGCCATGTTTGTTTAGTTCAAATATAACGGATGAAATAGTAATAAATAGTAATTGTAAAAGATTAGATTTAAATGAGGATGAATGGATAAATGCTATTTCTGAAATTACAGAGAAAAATAGAATTTATGATTACAGTGAATTAATAAAAAAGGGATATGAAATAAATACGGCTACTAAATTATTAGCTGAAAAATATGTTGATTTAGTAAAAAGGGAAGAGATGTAATATGAAGAAAATGAGTATGAAAGCTTTTATAGGTAAATGCATTTTTAAAATAAAAGAAAAAATTGATTTTAAATATTTTAAAAATAAAAGAAAATCAAAATTAAACAATACTAACTTTACAATCATATCTAATAATTGTTATGCGGGATGGGTTTATCGTTATTTTAATTTACCTTATTATACTCCCACTGTTGGTTTATTTATTATGCCAGATGATTATATAAAATTATTAAATAATTTAGAATTTTATTTTAAAAAATGTAAACTAGAATTCATTAAACCGGAGGAGTCAAAATATTCTGATTATTTATCTATACATGTAGATAGATTTAAAACTTATCCAATTGGTAAATTAGAAGACGTTGAATTACATTTCCTTCATTATAAGTCAGAAAAGGAAGCATATGAAAAATGGACTAGAAGATCAAAACGAATGAATTGGAATAATATTATTATTAAATTTGATGATCAAAATGGATGTACATTAAAAAATTTAAATGATTTTGCAGATATAAAAAAATATAAAAAGATTTGTTTTGTTGCTAAAAAAGAAGAAAAAATCAATGATGATTTTATATATGTAAAAGAATTTAAAAAAGATAAATACATGGTTGATGATACTTGGTTTAGTAATAGATATTTAAAGCTGATAGACTTTTTAAATAAGGATGATAAAAATGATAAAAATTGATTTAAAACAAGATAAAAAATTAATTTTATTATGTTTAATTGTTATATGTGTTGGTATAATTAAATATTTTATACCCGCATTGAATCCTTTGCAGTATGCTTTCTTAATTCTTCATGTTTTTATTATTTTGTCAGCAAAAGAGGAAGAGTTTATTCCAATAGTATTATTTAATCATACTTGTTCAGCATTATATGATGATGTGAGTTTTCAATATATTTTTAATCTTACAATAGTTATATTTGTATTAAAAATCATTTTATCAAAAAATATAAAATTAAATAAGACATTATTTTTCTTTTTTGTAGTTTTGGTTTTATATGAATTGATATTAAATTTTGTGAATATAGGAATAAGTTCACAATTGTTAAATCTGGTAACATTTTTCTCTTCTTATCTTTTTGTTATTTTAATAATTAGTTCAAAGAATAAAGTATTTATTAATCTTGAGTTAATTTATAAGTATTTCTTTTGGGGATTTATAGCTTCTGCTATAGCAGGTTATATGTATCCAATTAGCAATTGGGGAATTACAAATATTCCGGTTGCATATAGATTTAAAGGACTTTTAAGAGATTCAAATTATTATTCTGTTGATGCACTTTTATTAATCATTTCATCAATGTTATATAAAAAAAGAGTTACTAAAGAAGCTATAATCATCTTTTTAGTAGGACTTTTAGCCGTTTCAAAAATGTTTATTGCCGTATCTCTTCTTGCTTTCTTTATCGCATTATTTAATCAAATAATTAAAGTAAGAAGTAAAAAACAAATGATAAGTTTACTCGTTCTTTTGCTTTGTATGCCTATAGTGTTCTATTTTGCAAGCAAAACAGACTTTATTAATGATATATTGAATAAATATTTGTATAGAACAGATAGTGTATCTTTGTTTACAGGTAGAGAATATATACAAAAATATTATATGGATACATTGGCGCAAGATCCAATAACATTATTATTTGGCCGAAGCACTTCGTATGCTAATGTGTTAAATATAGGGCACGATATTGAAGATCCATTTTACTATAATATAGTAGCTCATAATACTTATTTGGATATGATATTATCTTGGGGCATTTTTGGAATGATATTCTATATTGTGAATATATATCAAATGTTTTCTATATTCAAAAAGAATTTTTGCCCTGGTGGGAAATATACATTATGGTTTATATTCTTTATAGGATTGTGTCTTTTCGCTTTAAGTTATTTAATGCTTGACTTCTTTGCTATATTAATTTTATATATAATTATTTTCTCGTTATCTAAAAAAGAGGAGAAGTCGTTATGATAAGTGTTATTATTCCAGTGTTAAATGGCGAAAAGGGAATTAAAAAAAGTTTGCAATCTATTATGAATCAGAGTTATAAAAATATTGAAATAGTCGTTATTGATAATGGCTCTATAGATAATACAGTTAAGATAATTAAAGAGTTGCAAGAAATAGATAATAGAATAAAATTATTTGTATCTAAATTAAAAGGCGTAAGTAATGCGCGAAATCTTGGCTTAGAAAAGTCTATGGGTGATTATATTATGTTTGTAGATGCTGATGATACTATAGACGAGAATATGTTAACAAGAATGCTTAAGATAATTAAAAGTGAAAAATGTGATATTGTAAAATGTGGATTTAAATTAATTCAAAGGACACATGAGATTGATTGTTGCTTAAAAGAAGGCAAAAAAAAGTTTGACAAAGAATTTTGGGGTGAATTTTTTTCAACTTATAATTACAATCAGGTTTGGAGTCAATTAATTAACAGAAAAATTTGTAAAGGTGTCACATTTAATTCAAATGTTTCAATGGCTGAAGATTATTTATTTAATTATTATCTTTATAAAAAAGCCAATTCCATTTATGTTATGGAGTTACCATTTTATAATTATTATTATAATGAATCCGGAATGAATTATAACAAAGATATAAACAAAATAATAAAAAAAATTAAAGATATATTATATGTATGTAAGGAACTTAGTAAATCAGAGCAGAATTATAGATTGCTTATAAATAACAGGCTTATATATGAAATATTACCACATATAAGAGATGTATTTTTAAATGAGCAATTTAAAATTGAACAATTAGACTTCTTGTTTAATGATAAGTTTTATAAAGAGTCTTTAAAAGATGTTTCTTATAAATATAATTTCAAAAAGTATTTTTTAGCTTTTCTTTTAAAAAAGAAAAAATATAAAATGTTAAAGTATTTCTTTAAATTAAACGACTCAATTAAAAGGTGGTTAAGAAAATGAAAGTATTTTTAAAGGCATATATTAATAAAAATTTAGGTGATGATATTTTTATCGATATGGTATCTAAAAGATATCCAAATACTAATTTTTTGATTGATGGTAATGCATGTTATTTTAACAATAATAATTTAACGTTTTACAATAAAAATATATTAAAAAAAATAATTGGGAAGTTATTATATTATATAAGTTTTAAAAGAGTAAATTATGAAACATTGATGTCTTTGAAATGTGATTTATCTATTTTAATTGGCGGTAGTATGTTTATTGAAAACAAGAGTGAAAATTTACCGATTTTAAAAAAGCCTTTATTTATTATTGGTTCAAATTTTGGACCATATAATAGTTCAGAATATATAGAAAAATCCAAAAAAATATTTTCACGTGCTGCCGATGTTTGTTTTAGAGATAAGAAATCATATAATTTGTTTAAAGAACTTCCTAATGTTAGATATTCAACAGATATTGTATTTTCTTACAAAAATCCTAATATAAAAGTAAAAAATAATAAACAAGTTATATTCTCTGTTATTGACTGTGATTTTAAAGAGAAAGAATTAGGTAAAAACTATAGAGAAAAATATGAAAATACAATTTTAAGTTTAATAAATTTCTTTCAAAAAAAAAGATATAAAATTGTTTTAATGTCTTTTTGTAAAGCACAAGGTGACGAAGAGGCTATTAAGCGAATTAAAGAAAAATGCAAATCAAATGTTAGTTGTTATTTTTACGACGGAAATATTGAAGAAGCAATTAATGTTATAGCTGGTTCTTCTATAGTTGTTGGGACAAGATTTCATGCTAATATTTTAGGAATGTTATATGGTAAGACTATTTTACCAATCGCATATAGTGAGAAAACAATAAATATTTTAAAGGATATGAAATATAAAGGTAAAATATTAGATGTTAGAAACTTAGATGATTTTGATATTTCATCATTAACCGATGATGATTTGAATTATAAGATTGATATTTCAAAACAGGTAAAACTTGCTGAAAGTCATTTCAAAAATATCGATAAATTATTGAAATAAAAGGTGATGTTATGAAAAGGGAGAAGCAATTATTAAAAAATACTGTTATAGTTGCAATAGGACAGATTAGTACGAAGTTTATTAGTTTTTTCCTATTACCATTATATACGACTTTTTTATCTACTGAAGAATATGGTGTAGTTGATTTATTAAATACTTATGTTTCTCTTTTGTTACCGTTAGTATTTTTACAAATAGATCAATCTATTTTTAGATATTTAATAGATGTTCGTAAAGATGAAGAGGGTAAAAAGAAATTAATTACGACTACTATGATTACAGTATTCATTCAATCTATTTTGTTTTTAGTAATATTTGCAATAATTGCGCAATTTATAAAAAATGATTACAAATATTTTTTAGCAACAAATGTAATTGCGGCAATGATATCAAATTTGGTATTACAGATATCAAGAGGTCTTGGCGATAATGCAACTTATTCTCAAGGAAGCTTAGTATCGGGTGCTGGTAGTATAATTTTAAATGTTGCTTTTATTGTAGGCTTAGATATGGGTGCTTACGGAATGCTTCTTGCAACTTTGATTGCTAATGTATTATGTACATTATTTGTGATTATAAAATTAAAATTATATAAATACATAAAGAAAGATTATTTTAGTAAAAAAGATTTAAAGGAATTATGGAAGTATTCCATTCCTTTGATTCCTAATCAATTATCTTGGTGGATAATAAATACATCAGATAGATTAATAGTTTCATATATTTTGGGCGTAGCAATAAATGGAATATATTCGGCTGCAAATAAATTTTCAAGTATATGCATCACCGTTTTTAATATATTTAATCTGACTTGGTCTGAATCTGCTTCGATGTATATAAAAGATAAGGATTCAAGTAAATATTTTTCAAATATTATAAATATTTCAATTAAATTATTTACAGCTTTATGTTTTGGTATTATTGCAATGATGCCATTTGCCTTTAAGTTTTTGATAACTGGAGCAGATTATGCTCCGGCATATTATCAGATTCCTATTTTAATGTTAAGTACAATCTTTAGTATTGTAGTTTCGTTAATTGGTTCTGTGTATGTGGCTTTGAAAAAAACAAAGGAAATTGCTAAAACATCTATATATGCGGCAATTATCAATATTACTATTAATTTATTATTGATTAAGTTTATTGGGTTATATGCAGCATCTATTGCAACTTTGATTGCTTATTTAGCTATGGCAATTTATAGATTTATGGATATACAAAAATATATTAAAATAAAAATAGATAAGAAATTCGTAATTGTTTCAATTCCTGTAATTATAATTATATTGTTTACTTATTACTTAAGAATTGTATATTTATGTTTATTTGGTTTATTAATAGCAGTAATTTTTGCTTGGGCTTATAATAAGAAATCATTAAACTTTATTTTAGATTTAGTTAAGTCAAAAATGAAATTAAAAAAGGCATAAATTGTGTTAAAAGTTATTAACGTCATCTTGGATAATTTATTTATATTTATAATTTTTATCATAGACTATGGAAGGAGTAGTTAGTTATGAAAAAAATAATAAATAACATTATAAGAGTGATTGCATTTATAATTCATTTAATATTTATAATTTATTTAATTAAATTGAATATTTTACCAACACTATATTTATCTATTATAATTGGGGTAATTTTAGTGATAAATGTAATTTCGTGGTTATTAATTTCAAAAGGAAAAATTAAACTAATAATTGGTTATGTATTACTATTTATTATTAGTATTATTTCTTGTTTTGGAATATATTATACTTATACAACTGACAATTTTTTAAGTTCTCTTAAAGAGGTTGAAGAAAGACAATTATATTATGTTGTTGTAAAAAAAGATAGTGACTATAGTAAGCTTAAAGATTTGAATAATAAAAGTATGGCTGTTTTTGAAAATCAGTCAGGTAATTATAAGAAAGCACTAAATAATGTTGAAGATATCATAAACATAAAAGATAAAAAGTATACAAATATAAATATTATTGTGAAAGATTTATTAGATGATAATGTTGATAGTATGCTTATTAATTCAAATTCTAAAGATTTATTAGATGAAATTGTTAAATCTTTTAAAGAGAATACTAAGGTGATTGCTAAATTATCAATAAAAATTGGAAATAATGAAAGAAAAAAAGAAAGTAATAGGCAAGAAGAAAAAAAATATGAATTTAATGATGGCTCATTTAATGTTTTAATTAGCGGAATTGATACTAATGGAAATATTAATAAGGTTTCTAGAAGTGATGTAAATATCATAATGACCGTAAATCCAAACACACATAAAGTTTTACTTACTAGTATTCAAAGAGATATGTATGTACAGTTACATGGGACGACTGGTTTAAAAGATAAGTTAACTCATGCAGGTATATATGGCATAGATATGTCTAGGCAAACTTTAGAAGACTTTTTAAATGTTGATATTCCTTATTATATTAGGGTTAATTTTGATAGCGTTGTAAAACTAATTGATGCAATTGGTGGAGTTGATATATATAACGATATAGCATTCAAGAGGTATTATTTATATTTTCCTAAAGGAAATATTCATTTAAATGGTAAAGAAGCAAAAGAATATGCTAGAGAGAGAAAGCAAATGCCAAATGGTGATTGGACTAGGGGAGAACACCAAAAAGTTATTATTACAGCAATTATTAATAAGATAACCAATAGTAAAGAGTTACTTACAAATTATGGTAATATTTTAAATAGTACTAAAGATGTTGTTCAAACTAATATACCAACTAAGCTGATAAAAAGACTTGTTAAAAATCAACTGAATACAATGAGTTCATGGAATGTAAGTTCAATTTTTGTAGCTGGCACTGGTTCTGATTATAGAGAAACATATTCTATGCCAGGTATGAATTTATATGTAACTTATCCTGATGAAGATAGTGTTAAGAGTGTTTCAAAGCAGATAAAGAAATTTTTGAATGAAAAATAGTAACTATACTTGAAGTATAGTTTTTTGATAAGAAAAATTGGTTCTATAATAAATAGTGTTGGTGAGGCGAAATCCCATTGACACTATTTTTATAAAAAAAAGAGTCACTAACCA
>CALVIC010000056.1 GCA_944329365.1 uncultured Bacilli bacterium | reverse complement strand
CGGTGACATATAATATTACTACTAGGACATTTTCGCAAATTAACACTTAAGACATTATCACAAATTAATCATATTATTCAGTAAAAAATATAAGAATTTTATTGACATTTATATAATAAAATGTTATAGTTAATGTGTTTTAATTTTAGATTTACCTAATTTGGTAAATCTTTAATTAGTAAAAAAATAAAACGCCTGGATATGTGCAGTGAAAGGAGGAAAAAGAATGCCTACTATTAACCAATTAGTTAGAAAAAGAAGAGGACATAAAGTTAAGAAGAGTAAATCACCAATGTTAAACATCGGTTACAACAGCAAAGATAAAAAGGTTACCGTAAGTAATTCTCCACAAAAACGTGGTGTATGTACTCGTGTTGGTACCATGACACCAAAGAAACCAAACTCAGCACTTCGTAAATATGCTAAGGTTAGACTTTCAAACGGAAAAGAAGTTGATACTTACATTCCTGGAGAAGGGCATAACCTTCAGGAGCACTCTGTTGTTTTAGTACGTGGTGGACGTGTTAAGGACCTAATCGGTGTTCGTTATCACATCATCCGTGGAACAATGGATACTGCCGGAGTTGATAAACGTCGTCAAGGACGTTCTAAATATGGTGCTAAAAAACCAAAAAGTAAATAAAAATTTGAAGGGAGGGTTATTTAATGCGTAAGAGACAAGCAGTTAAAAGAGATGTACTACCAGATCCAATATACAAATCTAAAGTAGTTACAAAATTAATTAACCAAATTATGCTTGATGGAAAAAAAGGAACTGCGCAAACTATTCTTTATGACGCTTTTGAACAAATTAAAGAAAAGACTAGCTCTGACCCACTAGAAGTATTTAACAAAGCTTTAGAAAATATCAAACCAGCTTTGGAAGTAAGAACTAGAAGAGTTGGAGGAGCTAACTACCCAGTTCCAATCGAAGTAAAAGCTGATCGTAGTCAAGCTTTAGGATTACGTTGGCTTGTACAATACGCTCGTTTAAGAGGCGGTCATTCAATGGCTGAAAACTTAGCAAACGAGATTATCGATGCTTCTAATGGGGTAGGAGCAGCAGTTAAAAAACGTGAGGACACTCACAGAATGGCTGAAGCTAATAAAGCATTCGCTCATTATAGATGGTAAGAAAGGAAAAATAGAATATGGCTCGTGAATATAGCTTAGAAAATACTCGTAATATTGGTATTATGGCCCACATTGATGCGGGAAAAACTACATGTACCGAAAGAATCTTATTCCACACAGGTAAAATCCATAAAATAGGTGAGACTCACGATGGTGAAGCTCAAATGGACTGGATGGAACAAGAACAAGAACGTGGTATTACTATTACTTCAGCTGCTACCACAGCCTACTGGAAGGGACACAGATTAAATATAATCGATACACCTGGACACGTAGACTTTACAGTTGAAGTACAAAGAAGTTTAAGAGTCTTAGATGGTGCTGTGGCCTTAATCGATGCCTCTCAAGGTGTTGAACCACAAACTGAAACCGTTTGGCGTCAAGCTGATGACTATAATGTTCCAAGAATGATTTTTGCCAATAAAATGGATAAGTTAGGAGCAGATTTCCAATATAGTTTAGACAGTATTGATGAAAGATTAGGTGTTAATGCTAAACCTATCGAATGGCCAATCGGAGCTGAAAGTGAATTCAATGGTGTAATCGACCTAGTTACTATGAAAGCATATCACTTTGATGGTAAACCAGAAGAAAATGCCACTGAAATTGAAATTCCAGCTGACTTAAAAGACTTAGCCGAAGAAAAACACAACGACTTAGTTGAAACCGTTGTTGAATTCGACGACGAACTTATGAACAAATACCTAGAAGGTGAAGAAATAACTGAAGAAGAAATCAAGAAAGCAATTCGTAAAGGAGTTCTTGAAGTTAAATTCTTCCCAGTTATGTGCGGAACTGCCTTAGGTAATATGGGTGTTAAACAATTACTTGATGCTATCAATGATTATTTACCATCACCAGTTGATGTTGAATCAATCAAAGGTATCGACATGAATGGCAATCCAATTGAAAGACATCCAAGAGATACTGAACCATTCTCATCATTAGCATTTAAAGTTATGACTGATCCATTCGTTGGAAAACTTACATTTATTAGAATTTACTCAGGTAAATTAGCAAGCGGCTCATATGTGTTAAATGCTAATAAAGACAAAAAAGAGAGAATTGGACGTATCTTATTAATGCACGCTAATCATCGTCAAGAAATTAGTGAAGCCTATACCGGTGACATCATTGCCGCTGTTGGTTTAAAAAATACAACTACGGGTGACACATTATGCGATGAAAAACATGCGTGTATCCTAGCTCCAATGGAATTCCCAGAACCAGTTATTGAACTTGCAGTAGAACCAAAATCTAAAGCTGACCAAGATAAAATGGCTCTCGCACTTCAAAAACTTGCTGAAGAAGATCCAACCTTTAGAGCTAGTACCGACCATGAAACAGGTCAAACTATTATCGCTGGTGTTGGTGAACTTCACCTAGACATTATCGTTGACCGTTTAAAAAGAGAATTTGGTGTAGAAGCTAACGTTGGTAACCCACAAGTTTCATATCGTGAGACTATTAAAACAGCTGCCAACTGTGAAGGAAAATACATCAAACAATCAGGTGGTCGTGGACAATACGGACACGTATGGGTTAAATTTGAACCAAATCCTGGCAAAGGATACGAATTTGTTGACGCCGTTGTTGGTGGTGCCGTTCCTCGTGAATACATCCCAGTTGTTGACAAAGGGCTTCAAGAAGCTATGGAATCAGGTATCTTAGCAGGCTTCCCAGTAATGGATGTTAAAGCCACATTATTTGATGGTTCTTATCATGATGTTGACTCATCTGAAATGGCCTTCAAAGTAGCCGCATCACTTGCTCTAAAAGAAGCTAAAAACAAATGTAACCCAGTTATTCTTGAACCAATCATGAAAGTTCAAATTACCGTTCCAGATGAATACTTAGGAACAGTTATGGGTGATATTACTTCACGTCGTGGTCGTCCACTTGGACAAGAATCAAGAGGTAAATCACTAAAAGTTGATGCGATGGTCCCACTTGCTTCAATGTTTGGATACGTAACAACTTTAAGATCTAATACTCAAGGTCGTGGAAACTTCTCTATGGAATTTGATCATTATGAAGAAGTTCCAAAAAATATCGCTGAAGAAATTATCAAAAAAAATGGTGGAAACTAGACCAAAACACTTGAATTTTTAATCCACTATTGATAAAATATTAAATGAAATAGAAAAGGAGAAAAATTAAAATGGCAAAAGAAAAATTTGATCGTAATAAGCCTAATGTTAATATTGGTACAATTGGTCACGTTGACCATGGTAAAACTACTTTAACTGCGGCTATCACACATTACTTAGCTAAAAAAGGTTTAGCTAAACAAGAAGATTATGCTGATATTGATAAAGCTCCAGAAGAAAGAGAACGTGGAATTACTATCAATACTGCACATATCGAATATGAAACTGAAAAGAGACATTATGCTCACGTTGACTGTCCAGGACATGCTGACTACGTTAAGAACATGATCACTGGTGCTGCTCAAATGGATGGTGCTATCTTAGTTATCGCTGCTACAGATGGACCTATGGCTCAAACTCGTGAACATATCTTACTTGCTCGTCAAGTAGGTGTACCTCGTATGGTAGTATTCTTAAACAAATGCGATATGGTTGATGATGAAGAACTTCTAGACTTAGTTGAAATGGAAGTTAGAGAATTATTAACTGAATACGGATACGATGGAGACAACACTCCAATCATCAGAGGTTCAGCTCTTAAAGCTCTTGAAGGAGACGCTGCTTACGAAGAGAAAATTGGTGAACTTATGGATGCAGTTGATACTTGGATCGAAACTCCAGCTAGAGATACTGACAAACCATTCTTAATGCCAATTGAAGACGTATTCACAATCACTGGTCGTGGAACAGTTGTTACTGGACGTGTTGAAAGAGGTCAATTAAAACTTAACGAAGAAGTTGAAATCGTTGGTCTTAAACCTACTAAGAAGACAGTTGTTACTGGAATCGAAATGTTCAGAAAACAATTAGACTATGCTGAAGCAGGTGACAACGCTGGTTTATTACTTCGTGGTGTAAACCGTGACGACGTTGAAAGAGGACAAGTTATTGCTAAACCTGGAACAGTTACTCCACATACTAAATTTAAGGCTCAAGTTTATGTCTTAACTAAAGAAGAAGGTGGAAGACATACTCCATTCTTCAGCAATTATCGTCCACAATTCTACTTCAGAACAACTGACGTTACAGGTGTAATCGAACTTCCAGAAGGAGTTGAAATGGTTATGCCAGGTGACAACGTTGAAATCACTGTAGAATTAATAGCTCCAATCGCTATTGAAAACGGTACTAAATTTTCTATCCGTGAGGGTGGTAGAACAGTTGGTGCTGGTAGCGTTTCAGAAGTTATTGAATAATAAAGGTTCAATGTCAAGTAGTGTTGGTCAAACCAAAAACTAGTGATAATTGGACAAGTAATAGAGGGTCAGTAACGA
>CALVIC010000055.1 GCA_944329365.1 uncultured Bacilli bacterium | reverse complement strand
CTGGTTAGTGACTCTTTTTTTTATAAAAATAGTGTCAATGGGATTTCGCCTCACCAACACTATTTATTATAGAACCTATTTACTTAAATTAAAGCTTGCTTTTTTTGTTTGACAAAAACAAACTCATAAGCTATTATAAATACAAAAGGGAGAGAAAAACATGAATCAAAAGCTAATCCAAATCGTTAGAAAGTTAAAAGGGTCACTATTAGGCATCGGTTTAGATAGTCAAATTCTAGATGTCATTGAAAAAAATGATAACATTGATAATTGTTTTATAATGTCGGATCGTCATAAACTTGATAAAAAATTTGACTTCTTCGGTGATGGCAAAGATAAAAAAGTCAACATCAAAAAAATCAGAAAAATCTTCAAGAAAAAATCCTTAGATACTATTATCTGTAATTATCAAAGCATTAAACCCTTTCTTCGTCGCTTTACAAGTAATAGTATCTATATTAACAAAAGGAAACTATATATATATGGTCAAATCGATGACGACGATACAGAGAAAATAAAAAAACGTTACTCTCGTTATCAAAGCCAAGTCGAAGTAATAAAAGCTAAAACATATACTATCATAGAGGTAAACAATAAAAACATAACTACTAGCTTTTTCAAGGATAAAATATATCTTGTTTTAGACCTTTTAAACGACGGAGTTGATATTTTAACAAACATTTTAGTTGGTTAGAAAGAGGGAATCAAAATGTTTAAACAAGTAAAATTTACAATCCTCACCGAAAATCAAATATACGGAATCTTTCGCAAACGCGATATTATTCCAAAAATGTTAAACCTAGAGCTAAACAACGGAAGACTCGAACTATTTAATAAAATCCCACAGACCGCCAAAGCCACAGACTATGCCATTGTTCAAAACGCACTTTACTATGAACAACCTTTAAATAATAGCTATCTTATCAAAACCGAAGACCTAACTTATAATATAGTTACATCTAAAGGTCATAGGAAACAAGTGACATCCGAAAAAAGTATCGGAATCCGCCCAGTCTTTGAATATCGCGAATTTTTAAATCATAAAATTCACCAAAACGAAGAAGGTCTTTACGAATTTACCTACGGTGAATATCCAGAAAAAGTCATGTTCAAAGACGAGGCCAAAGCAATATCATATAAAATACCGGACTCTAAACTCTTTGAAGAGACCGGCAAAACTACCAAAATATATCATTTATTAACTGCTGACGGCAAAATTCAAACATATTCTGAATATTTAATCGATAACGAAAAATTCATAATTGTCAAAGGTCAAGCCGGTAAAGAAGGGGAGTATACCCTCTCAACTGATGAAATCTATCACCCTAGAGATAACGTTTATATAAAAATAAAACCGATTGTTTGGTATTTAGATAAAGAAAGTAACCTTGCCATATCCAAAGATATACTATTTACTATTCCCTTAAGTCTTAATTCTGATGAAATGAGAAAATATCTCCAAACAGTTTTCGCCAAAGACTTGATATCTTCAAAAACATTAAAAAAGATAAAATAAATACCAAAAAAACTCCTCAATTTTCATTGACAACCCCACCCATTTGTGTTATTATTTACCTAGAAAAGCACATAAAAGTGTTTTTTATTTTAGAAAATCATAAGATTTAAAAGTAGGTGAAAATATGGGAAAAATCAAAGGATTTTTCGGTAATGTAATCAAAGAAATGAAAAAAGTTAGATGGCCAAAAAGAAAAGAAACCATGCACTATGCCATTTGGGTATTTCTCTGCATCGTATTCTTAAGTCTTTTCTTTGTCGCATCAGACTTCATTATTGCTGGTATTAGAGAGTTACTAGAGAGGTTATAATTATGGAAGATATGAAAAAAGAGTGGTATGTTGTCAATACTTATTCTGGGCACGAGAATAAAGTTAAAGAAAAATTAGAAATGCGTGCTAGTTCTATGGGAATGGAAGATTATATCTTAAGAGTAGTCGTCCCTGAAGTAAAATCAGTCGATGAAAATGGCAAAGAAAAAACAACAAAACTGTTCCCGGGCTACATTCTGGTTGAAATGATTATGACTGATGAAGCTTGGTTCATCGTCAGAAATACTCCAGGAGTAACCGGATTTATCGGATCATCTGGTAAAGGAGCAAAGCCTTTTCCGTTAACTCCAGGGGAAGTAGATAAAATCCTAGGATCAATGGGTATGAGTCGCTTGCAAGCCGATAGTGATCTTAAAATCGGTGAAAAAATCAAGGTTATTTCAGGCCCATTCGACGGAATGTATGGAGAAATCAAATCAGTTGACCTTCCAAATGCAAAACTCGAAGTCTCAATTGACTTGTTCGGCCAAGAAACCGTTGTCGAACTCGAATTATCACAAATTACTAAGGCTTAGTTTACAAATGATTTAATTTGTGATATTATTAAATAGCTATGTTTTATAGCTTTAAGTGGGAGATTCATAAAATGAAAACTGAAATTCAGTTGGCGGATAATCATTTGAACCACTCACGAAAAAATATTATAGGAGGTGTTTTTCGTGGCAAAAGCAAAATTAGTTAAGCAAATAAAATTACAAATCGAAGCCGGTAAGGCAACCCCACAACCACCAGTTGGTACAGTTTTAGGTCCAGCCGGAGTTAACTTAGGAGAATTTTGTACTAAATTCAACGAAGCTACAAGAGATAAAATGGGAGATGTTTTACCAGTTGTAATTAACGTATATGAAGATCGTACATTCGACTTCGTCGTTAAAACTCCACCAGCTCCATTCTTAATCAAAAGAGCTGCTAAAATTAATAAAGGTGGAACAAAAGGTAAAAACGAAATCGTTGGAACCATTACTAAAGAACAATTAAGAGAAATTGCTGAAACTAAATTACCAGATTTAAACTGTTCAACCGTAGAAGCTGCAATGAACACAATTGCCGGAACAGCTTTAAATATGGGAATCAAAGTAGAAGATTAACATAGGTATAGCCTATGTGGGAGGAAATATCCGCTTTCCACCAAACCACAAGGAGGAATTAAAAGATGAAAAAGAGTAAAAGATTTTTAGAGTCAGCTGAAAAAGTTGACAAACATAAATTATATACTAAAGAAGAAGCTGTTAAATTAGTTAAAGAAACAGCAACAACTAAATTTGACTCTTCTGTTGAAGTAGCTATGCATCTAAATCTAGATACGAAAAAAGCTGACCAACAATTAAGAGGAGCTATCGTTTTACCAAAAGGAACTGGTAAATCTAAAAAAGTATTAGTAATCGCTAAAGGAGCTGCTGCCGACGCTGCTAAAGAAGCCGGTGCTGACTACGTTGGCGACACTGATTACTTAGATAAAATTCAAAAAGAAAACTGGTTTGATTTCGACGTTATGATTGCAACTCCAGATATGATGCCAGCTTTAGGAAAAATCGGACGTATTTTAGGACCTAAAGGGCTAATGCCAAACCCAAAAACTGGAACGGTTACTTTAGATACTAAAAAAGCCGTTGAAGAAGTCAAAAAAGGTCGTGTTGAATACCGTACTGATTCATACGGAAACGTTCACGCTTTAATCGGTAAATCTTCATTCAGTGAAGAAGACTTACTTGAAAACCTAAAAACTTTCGTAAGTGTTATCGTTAAAGCAAAACCATCTGTTGTTAAAGGAACATATGTTAAAAACATAACTATATCTTCAACAATGGGGCCAGGAGTTAAAGTTGATATAAATAGCTTTGACTTCTAAAATCAAATATGCTATAATGAATACATGAAAGCCGTAGACAGTAGGTGCTAAAAAGCTTAATATCCTACCGAGGACATTTGTTAACCTTGGAGCTCTACGTCTTGTAGAGCTTTTTGTTGCGGTGGAAGAAAGGAAGGTGTTATTCTTGGCAAATCAAAAAATTCTCGATAAAAAACAAGATATTATCGATGAAATAGCTAAAAGAACTAAAGAAGCTAAATCAATGGTTTTATTCGAATATCAAGGATTAACTGTTGAAGACACTAACGAACTGCGAAACAAACTTGCTGAAACCGGTTCTAAGTTCAAAATTTACAAAAACACTTTAGTTAAAAGAGCATTCGACACTTTAAAAATCGACTTAGCTGATGAACTTAAAGGTCCAAAAGCTATGGCCTTTTCTGAAGACGAAATCGCTCCAGTTAAAGTTTTAGCTGACTTCGCCAAAACTCATCCAGCTTTAGTTTTAAAAGCCGGCATTATCGATGGCGAAATCGCAGATGAAGCAAAATTACAAGAATTATCTAATATTCCATCTAGAGAAGGATTACTTACTATGCTTGCTTCAGGCATGATGGGAACAGTTAGAGACTTATCAATTTGCTTAGATTTATATAGCAAAGATTTAGAAAAATAAAGAAAGGAATGATTTAAATGGCAAAATTTACAAAAGAAGAATTCATTGAAGGATTAAAAGAAATGTCTATTCTTGAAGTTAAAGAATTAGTAGACGCTATGAAGGAGGAATTTGGTGTTGACCCTAGTGCTGTAGCCGTTGCTGCTGCACCAGCTGCTGCCGCTGCTGACGAAGGTCCAAGTACAGTAACTGTTACTTTAACATCTGCTGGTCCAAACAAATTACCAGTTATCAAATTAATCAAAGAAGTTACTGGTTTAGGCTTAAAAGAAGCTAAAGACTTAGCTGATAACGGTGGAGCTATCAAAGAAAACATCCCTTCAAGTGAAGCTGATGAATTAAAAGCTAAATTAGAAGAAGCTGGAGCTTCTGTAGAAGTTAAATAGTTTATTCTAAATAAGGCCTGCAATAATTGCGGGCTTTTTAGCTAAGAAAGGGATAATATGTCACATTATTTTACAAACGATTACGTCGAAAGTAATGAAAACGAAATAAAAGTAAAAATAAAAAATACAAACCTGACACTCATAACAGATAACGGAGTTTTCTCCAAGCACGGTTTAGACTTTGGTACGAGATCATTACTCGAAAACCTGCCCATTCAAGTTCTTAAAGGGGACATCCTTGATTTTGGCTGTGGCTATGGACCAATCGGAATCTATTTAAAAAAGAACACCTCTGCCAATATCGATATGCTCGACGTCAACGAAAGAGCTCTAAACTTAGCTCGGAAAAATGCTAAAATAAATAACGTATCCGTAAACATTTTTCAAAGTGATCTTTATACAAACGTCACAAAAAAATACGATTATATTGTTACTAACCCGCCGATAAGAGTAGGGAAGAAAACACTGTACAAAATCTTATTTGAAGCAGAAAAACATTTAAAACCAGATGGGAAGCTTATATTTGTTATAAATAAAAACCAAGGAGCAAAAACCACAGCTCGTGATTTAAGTAAAATTTACGAAGTAACCATCATCGCAAAAAATAAAGGTTTTTATATAATATCTGCTAAAAAACATTGACAACCGCGAGAAACCAAAGTATAATTATAAAATGGTGACATGTATTTTTGGGGTACATGAAATAACGAAAATTTAGGTTATAGGGGTGACAAATTGGCTTACAAAATTCAAAAAATCAACGCAAAACGTGAGAGAAGAAATTACGGAAAAACAAAACATACTGTTGAACTTTCTAACTTATTAGAAATTCAAAAGAAATCTTATGAATGGTTTTTAACTGAAGGAATCAAAGAAGTCTTTGACGATATTTTTCCAGTGGAAAGTTTCACTGGAAATTTGTCTTTAGAATTTGGCGACTACAGTTTTGACGAACCAAGATATTCTATTAAACAATGTAAAGAGAGATATTCTACTTATGCTGCACCACTTAAAGTAGAAGCTCGTCTTTTCAATGCCGAAACTGGCGAAGTAAAAGAACAAGAAATTTACTTAGGTGACATGCCTGTTATGACTGACAGTGGCTCATTTATTGTCAACGGGGCTGAAAGAGTAATCGTATCCCAATTAGTTAGATCACCATCTGTTTATTTCGGTAAAGAAGTAGACAAGAAAAATGGTAAAGTAACTATTGGTTCCCAAATCATTCCAAGTCGTGGTACTTGGCTTGAATACGAAACCGATGCCCGTGACATTATATATGTCCGTATCGACAGAACTCGTAAAGTTCCTGTCACAACTCTTTTAAGAGCTGTCGGTTTATCTAGTGATAACGATATTATTGACTTGTTTGGTGAAGATGACTATCTTTTAAAGACTATCGAAAAAGATACGAACAAAAACACCGACGAAGCTTTAATTGATATTCACACTAAACTAAGACCAGGAGAACCTTCAACCTTAGAAAGTGCGAAAAACCAATTGATTACTAGATTTTTCGACGCCTTCCGTTACGACTTAGCTAAAGTAGGTCGTTACAAATTCAATAAGAAGCTAAACATCACTGACCGTCTATTAGGCTGTGTTTTAGCTGAAACTATTGAAGTTGACGGTGAAGTTATTGCTTCAAGCGGAGAAGAAATAACTAAGGATTTGCTTGAGAAATTAAAACCAATCTTTAAAAATGGTTACGGTAAAAAAGAAGTTTTAATCAATCATGATTTAGATACATATGATAAAATTCAAATGATCAAAGTATACTCTAAGAAAAATCCTGATAAAATCGTTAATGTCATCGGTAATGATCAAGATATCGATATCAAAAGACTTACAATTTCCGATATCTATGCTTCACTATCATATTACTTAAACTTATTAGAAGGAATTGGTAAATTTGATGAAATCGATCACTTATCTAACCGTCGTGTCAGACAAGTTGGCGAACTTCTTCAAAACCAATTCAGAATTGGTATCAGTAGAATTGAAAGAATGATTAGAGATCGTATGAGTACTCAGGAAATAACTGAAGTAACTCCAAAAACTTTAATCAACATAAGACCATTAACAGCGGCAATTAAAGAATTCTTCGGATCATCACAATTGTCTCAGTTCATGGATCAAATTAACCCAATTGCTGAACTTACCAACAAGAGAAGACTTTCTTCTTTAGGACCAGGCGGACTTTCTAAAGACCGTGCCAGTATGGAAGTACGTGACGTTAACCCATCACACTATGGTCGTATATGTCCAGTTGAGTCTCCAGAAGGACCAAACATTGGACTTATCACATCACTTGCAAGTTACGCTAAGGTAAATGAATATGGATTTATCATGACTCCATATCGCCGAGTTGAAAATTGCAAATTAACTGATGAAATAAAATATATGACCGCTGATGAAGAACTTGAATACTATATCGCACCAGCAACCATTAAAACAAACGATGACGATATTATCATCGAAGATCGTGTTCCTGTTCGTCACGAAAACGAAAACATTATCGTAAACAAAGAACAAATCGATTACATGGACGTATCTCCACAACAAGTAATATCAATTACTACTAGTGGAATTCCATTCCTTGAGCACGACGATGGAAAAAGAGCCTTGATGGGTGCTAACATGCAACGTCAAGCAATCCCACTTTTAAAGCCGGAAGCTCCATTCGTTGGAACAGGTGTTGAAGCGATTGCTGCTAAAGACTCAGGCGCTGTTATCGTTGCTAAAGCCGATGGAACAGTTGATTATGTCGACGCTCGTAAAATTATCGTAAAAAACCTTAAAGGAACGGATACATATTACTTAGAAGGTTTTGAACGAAGCAATAGTGGTACATGTTACCACCAAATTCCAATTGTTCGTAAAGGCGATAAAATCAAAAAAGGCGATGTTATTGCTGATGGACCTTCAACAAACCAAGGAGAAATGGCTTTAGGTAAAAATCTAAAAGTTGCCTTCATTAACTACGAAGGTTATAACTATGAAGATGCCGTTGTTTTAAACGAAAGATTAGTTAAAGACGACGCCTTTACATCAATCCATATCAAAGATTATGAAATCGAATGTCGTGACACTAAACTCGGACCAGAAGAGTTTACTAGAGATATTCCAAACGTTTCCGAAGAAGCTCGTAAAAACTTAGACGAAAACGGAATCATCCGTATCGGTACAGAAGTTAAAGACGACGATATCCTAGTTGGAAAAGTTACACCAAAAGGTATGGCTGAACTTACTTCAGAAGAAAAATTGTTACACGCAATATTTGGCGAAAAAACACGTGAAGTAAGAGATACTTCTCTAAGAGTTCAACATGGTGGCGGCGGAATTGTTCATGATGTTCAAATCTTAACTAAAGAAGACGATGATGAGCTTCCAGCTGGTGTAAGCAAAAAAATCAGAGTTTACATCGCTCAAAAGAGAAAAATTACTGTTGGTGATAAAATCTCAGGACGTCACGGAAACAAAGGTGTTGTTTCTCTAGTTTTACCAGAAGAAGATATGCCTTACGATAAAGACGGAAACACAGTCGATGTCTTATTAAACCCACTAGGTGTTCCATCTCGTATGAACATCGGTCAGATTTTAGAACTTCATTTAGGTATGGCTGCTAAAACCTTAAATACCTACATGGCAACTCCAGTGTTTGATGGTGCAACCAGAGAAGAAATCCTAGACGCTCTAGAAGAAGCTGGATTAGACCGTGATGGTAAAATGGTTTTATACGATGGACGTACCGGTGAAGCCTTCGATAACCGTATTAGTGTCGGTGTTATGTATATGATTAAGCTCGACCACATGGTTGACGATAAGATTCACGCTCGTTCAACTGGACCTTATTCATTAGTTACACAGCAACCATTAGGTGGTAAAGCTCAGTTCGGTGGTCAACGTTTCGGAGAAATGGAAGTATGGGCATTATATGCGTATGGTGCATCTCATGTTCTTCAAGAAATGATGACTGTCAAATCAGACGATGTTACCGGCCGTGTTAAAGTATACGAAGCCTTAGTCAAAGGTGAAGAATTACCAGAATTTGGTGTTCCAGAAAGCTTCAGAGTTGTCATCAAAGAATTCCAAGCTTTAGGTTTAGATATAACTGTTCTAAATAACGAAGGTAAATTCGTCGAATTAAAAGAGTTAGAAGAAGCTGAAAAAGATAGCTTTGTCCCAGACTTAGATGAAAACGAAAAACCTGAAAATTTAAAGACAGCTGAACCAGGAGAAGATCTTGACCAAGCTCAAACTGATGAAAGTGATCTTGAACATGAACTTGACGATTTTGACGACTTTGGTTTAAAAGAACCAACAGCCGAAGAATTAGAAAATTTGGAAGGGGAGGATAAATAATGGATGCTAATAGCTTTGCTGGCTTAAGAATAGCCATTGCCTCACCAGAAAAAATCCGTTCTTGGTCTTACGGTGAAGTAAAAAAAGCCGAAACGATGAACTATCGTACTTTAAAGCCAGAACGTGATGGTCTATTTTGTGAAAAAATCTTTGGACCAACAAAAGATTTTGAATGCTCTTGTGGTAAATACAAAAGATTAAGATATAAAAACATAATTTGTGATAGATGTGGAGTTGAAGTAACAAAATCCAAAGTGCGTCGTGAACGTATGGGACATATTGAACTTGCAACTCCTGTATCTCACATCTGGTTCTTTAAAGGTGTTCCATCTAGAATGGGATTAGTTCTAGATATGTCACCAAGAGACCTAGAAGAAGTATTATATTTCGTCTCATATGTCGTTCTTGACCCAGGTGATACTCCACTTGAGAAAAAGCAGACAATTAGCGATAAAGAATACCGTTCATACTACGAAAAATATGGAAACACATTTAGAGTAGGTATGGGTGCTGAAGCCATTAAAGAACTATTAAAAGAAGTCGACTTACAAAAAGAAGTTGATACAATCAAAAAAGAAATCGATGAAATTAAAGATTCATCTAGTCAAAAACGTGTTCGTTTAATTAAACGTTTAGACGTTTTAGATGCATTCTTAGAATCAGGTAATCGCCCTGAATGGATGATTTTGGATGCTCTTCCAGTAATTCCACCAGAGCTCAGACCAATGATTCAATTAGATGGTGGTAGATTCGCCACATCTGACTTAAATGATTTATATAGACGAGTTATTAACCGTAATAACCGTTTGAAAAAACTTATCGATTTAAGCGCACCATCTATTATCATTCAAAACGAAAAGCGTATGCTTCAAGAAGCAGTAGACGCCTTATTTGATAACGGACGCCGTGGTAAAAACATCACAGGTCCAGGTAATAGACCACTTAAATCACTATCAAGTATGCTAAAAGGTAAACAAGGTCGTTTCCGTCAAAACTTACTTGGTAAACGTGTTGACTATTCCGGCCGTTCGGTTATCGTTGTTGGACCATCTCTTAAGATGCACGAATGTGGTCTTCCAAAAGAAATGGCTCTCGAATTATTTAAACCACATGTAATTCATGGACTAGTTTCTAAGGAAATTGCCAGCAACATTAAAGCGGCTAAGAGAATGATTGAAAATCAAGACGAACGTGTTTGGGATGTTGTTGAAGAAGTTATTAAAGAACATCCAGTTATGCTTAACCGTGCGCCTACGCTTCACCGTTTAGGTATCCAAGCCTTCGAACCAAAATTAGTAGATGGAAAAGCAATCCGTATCCATCCACTTGTCTGTGAAGGTTTCAATGCCGACTTCGATGGAGACCAGATGGCAATCCACGTTCCAATTAGTGAAGAAGCTCAAGCTGAAGCCAGAATCCTAATGCTTGCTTCTAACAATATTCTTTCACCAAAAGATGGTTCTCCAATCGTTACTCCAAGACAGGATATGGTCTTAGGTAACTATTATCTGACCATGGAAAAAGCAGGAGCTAAAGGTGAAGGACGTGCATTCCGTAATAGCGATGACGTTATTATGGCCTTCCAAAGAGGCGAAGTTGATATGCATGCCAGGGTTGCTGTTCCTGTAAAATCATTTAAACATAAGATTTTCCCAGATAAATATTTAGACAAATATTTAGTTACAACCCCAGGTAAATTAATATTCAATGACGTTTTCCCAGATACATTCCAATATATTAACGATGGAACATCAGAAAACGCCACTAAATCAACTCCAGCTGTTCATTTTATCAATAAAGGTAAAAACATCCCAGAAGAAATTAAAAACAAAGAATTAGTTCCAGCTTTCAATAAAAGCGTTATCGGAAAACTAATTTCACAAATATATAAACGTTATCACACAACTGAAACTTCAGTTATGCTTGATGCGATTAAAAACTTAGGATTCAAATATTCAACAATCTCTGGTGTTAGTATTTCAATCGACGATATCAAAGAAAGTTCAATTAAAAAAGATGTTATCAACGAAGCTCAAAACAAAGTTGACACTATCAACAAACAATTCAGACGTGGTTTAATTACTGATCAAGAACGTTATGAAAATGTAATTCAAACTTGGTTTGATGCTAAAGATAAAATCTATGATGACTTAAATAACCAGTTAAAAGCCAATCCAAACTCATCAATCTCAATGATGATTAATTCTAAAGCCCGTGGATCTATCGATCAATACGGACAGCTTGCTGGTATGCGTGGTATCGTTAGTAAGCCAAACGGAGATTACGTTGAAATTCCAATCACATCTTCTCTAAGTGAAGGAGTTACCGTATCAGAATTCTTTACATCAACCCATGGTACTCGTAAAGGTGCCGTTGATACCGCTTTAAAAACAGCCGATGCTGGTTACTTAACTAGAAGGTTAGTCGATGTCGTTCAAGACGTTATCGTTAAAGCTAACGACTGTGGAACTGATCAGGGTGTTGTTATCGAAGCCTTCAAGAATACTGATGGAACTCTAATCGAATCACTAGAAGATCGTATCGTTGGTCGTTATACATCTAAAAATATCTTAAAACCAGGAACTAAAGACGTTCTAGTTGAAAAAGATACATACATTACTGAAAGAATCGCTGAAAAGATAATTGAAGCTGGAATTACTAAAGTTCCAATCAGAAGCGTTCTTACATGTAAGATCGACCACGGCGTTTGCCGTAAATGTTATGGACGTAACCTCGCAACTGGTTCTGAAGTTGAAATCGGTGAAGCAGTTGGTATCATGGCCGCTCAATCAATCGGTGAACCTGGTACTCAGCTTACAATGCGTAACTTCAACACAGGTGGAGTTGCCGGTGGAGACGACATCACCCAAGGTCTTCCACGTGTTACCGAAATCTTTGAAGCTCGTAACCCTAAAGGTAAAGCTACAATATCTGAAATCAATGGTGTTGTTACTGAAATCAAAGAAGACGGTGGAAGCTTTAAAATCTCAGTTAAAAATGATGTTGAAACTCGTGAACACGTAACAAATTACGGTGCTAAATTAATCGTTGAAAAAGGTCAAGAAGTTAAAGCTGGTGAGCGTTTAACCGCTGGACCAATTAACCCTAAAGAATTACTAGTTGTAACAGACCCTATAACTGTTCAACAATATATTCTTTATGAAATTCAAAAAGTTTACCGTTCACAAGGTGTTGATATTTCTGATAAACACGTTGAAATTATGGCAAAACGTATGATTTCTAAGATTAGAATCGTTGATTCAGGTGATTCTTACTTCTTACCAGGAACAATGATTAATATCAATGAATTTACCGAAGAAAACAAGAATCTTATCCTTGAAGGTAAACGTCCTTCAACTGGAAAACCTGTTTTACTTGGTATTACTAAAGCCTCTCTTGAAACTGATTCATTCTTATCAGCTGCTTCATTCCAAGAAACAACAAGAATCTTAACTGATGCAGCCGTTCACGGTAAAGTTGACCACTTAACTGGTCTAAAAGAAAACGTTATCATTGGTAAATTAATTCCTGCCGGAACTGGTGCGAAAAAATATCGTGATACCGAATACACTTTAGAAAACGCTTTACTAAAAGATGAACCTTTAGAGGCCCTTGAACAAGAACTGATGGATTAAGGTTCAATGTCAAGTAGTGTTGGTCAAACCAAAAACTAGTGATAATTGGACAAGTAATAGAGGGTCAGTAACGAC
>CALVIC010000054.1 GCA_944329365.1 uncultured Bacilli bacterium | reverse complement strand
GCTTTTTTTTTTTTTTTTTATTTGCTCGCCATTATATTTGCTTCGTCATCGGGAAAACGAATTGAGTGACGCTCGCAATGCTCGCTATTCCGTCGCTCCGCTCCTTACGAATCCCTCTTCCTCCGCCAAGCGGTACCCAACTGAACCCATAAAAAGGTTTGGTTGGGGACTTTTTTTATACTTTTAATTCTATTTTGACACGATGCTCCGTCGGCTTCGATTTGAAGATATGCGTATCAACGATGTAACTCTTTTCACATTGATAAAAGCAAAAGCCCCAATGATCTTCATCATCGGGACTTTTCTTATTTGTGTAATGAAAGTCTATTTCTATCTTGTCATTGTACAGCCTTATTTCTTTTACCAGTAGGTCAATGAGTTGTTTGGGACTTTTGCGCAAAGCCGTACTAATGTGCTTTACGATTTCTTCTTTTGTCAGAATTTGCTTTTCTTTACATTGTTCCAACAGGATTTTCTCGCTCAACAGGGAACGCTTTTCTTCCAAATTTTCCAATCGCGTTTTAGTGGAGGCGGTATAAAAGTCTCTTTCCATGGGGTTTTGGCATTAGCTAAGTGGCCCTTATTTGAGTTAAATGGTTCATTGCGACTTTTTTGGGATAACGCATGTATTATAATTCAAGCAAATGAGCCAATGAGGCACAAATCAATGAACGAATTTGATAAGATTTTCGGTTACGAAAAAGAAAAAGCAGAAATGTCCCGCCTTTGCGATGCATTACGCAACCGCAAAAGATACGAATCGCTTGGGATTACGTTGCCTAAAGCAATATTGCTTTACGGTGAACCGGGGCTTGGAAAAACGCTTATGGCGAAAGCATTCATTGCGCAAAGCAACAGGAAAATTTTTCACTGTAAGAAAAATCGTTCTAACGGCGAGTTTGTAGAAGAGATCAAAATAACTTTTGAAAATGCAATAAAAGACGCGCCGTCTATTATCTTTTTTGATGATATGGATAAGTTTGCGGAAGATAATTTGCAACAAAATTGCAATAAAGAAGAATTTGTCACCATTCAAACGGGATTGGAAGATATCGGCGCAAATGATGTTTTCGTAATCGCAACGGCAAATGATATTTACAATTTACCTAATTCTCTTTTGCGACCGGGGCGCTTTGGAAAGAAAATACAATTTAATGCGCCGTCTTTTGAAGATTCCGTTAAGATCATTCAACATTTTCTTTCTTGCAAAAAGGTAGCGTTGGATGTAAGGCCGGAGTCTTTGGCGCATATTTTAGGCGGTCGTTCGTGTGCTGTGCTCGAAAGCGTGATCAATGAAGCCGGCATGTATGCCGCCTATGAAAATGCACCCGAAATAACGCTATCACACATCCGAGAAGCAGTATCGACAGTTTTGATAGAACGGGAACGAATATCCGACAATGAGGCAATCAAGCCAATAATAGCGTACCATGAAGCAGGTCATGCCGTAGCTCACTTACTTGCGCACCACGATATCGGCTGTCTTGCCATAGGAAAATGTGGAGCGGACGGACTCGGCGTAGGAGTATGCACATTATCAAGGCAAGGCAAGCCTTTTACTGTGAAGGAAATTAAAGATCACATCATAATGTTGTTGTCGGGAAAAGCAGGTAGTGAATTGCAGTTCAGTCAAATCGATACAGGCGTCGAAAGGGATGTTGAGGAAGCAATGTCTTTCATAAAAGACAATATGCAAAAGTCTTTGCTTTATGGATTTGAACATTGCTACACAACAGAAAGGTATGATGAATGGCAGTCTTTTATACAAATCGACAAGAATCAAGTAAAGGCGGTACAGCTTTTAGAGCAATACTATGCCGAAGCAAGGGTATTATTGCAACAGCATAAAGACTTATTGGATGCAATCGCTGACGAACTTCTGAAAAAAGAAATTTTGCTTTACGATGACATTGTCCGCATTGCAGAGAGGTATCAGATTGACTAATTGCGACAAACTCGGTATAATAAATCCATATCCCGATAAGGAGAATGATATGGATTCGTTAGAGCCGAAAAAACTTGCACTTATTCGCATTTTGCAAATTTTAGAGCAATACACTGACAGCGATCATCCTATGACGCACGACGAAATCGTTAAAAAGTTGTATTTGTTTTATAATATCACGGTGGAGCGTAAAGCGATTGGTCGCAATATTGCGCTTTTGGTGGACGCGGGTTACGATATTGAAACGACGAAAAAAGGCTCATACCTTAATAGCCGTTTATTTGAGGATTCCGAGTTGCGTCTGCTTTCCGACAGTGTACTTGCAAGTCGGCATATTACGGCTTCTCATTCCAAAAATTTGATTAAAAAAATTGCTTCTCTTTCTAATAAATATTTCAAGGCGCACATCAAGAACGTAGTTTCCGTAAACGATTGGAGTAAGACCGAGAATATTGCCCTGTTTTATAATATCGAAATTATTGATGAAGCAATAGAAAAAGGCTTACTAATTAAATTCGAATATAATAAATACGGTGCAGATAAGAAGTTACATCGCTCTGCAAGCCATGTCGCAAGTCCGTATCAGATGATATTACATAACCAACGTTATTTTTTGATGGCGTTTCAAGAAAAGTGGAAACATATGCGCTATTTTCGGCTTGATAGAATAACGAATATTGAACTTTCAGAAGAAACGGCAACGCCATTGCGCTCTATTGATGGATATAAAAACGGGATCGACTATAAACGGTTTTCCTCTGCTCTCCCATATATGTTTTCTGACGATCCTGAGAAGATCATTTTTTCAATTGATGGTGAATAGATTGTAGATCAAATTGTTTATTGGTTCGGTTTTTGCTTTACTCTAG
>CALVIC010000053.1 GCA_944329365.1 uncultured Bacilli bacterium | reverse complement strand
ATAATTGCCCACGATGTGAAGAATCCAGATATTAATTTTGTGACAATTACTGGAGCTAAGGTTACAAGTGATTTAAGTATGGCTAAAATTTATTTTACGGTTTTAGATCAAAGTAAGGTTAAAGAGACACTTTTGGCATTAAAGGATGCAAGTGGGTATATTAGACATGAGCTTAGAGAAAGAATTGAGATTAGACAGATTCCGGAGCTTGAGTTTGTCTACGATGAGTCTATCGAGTATGGCAATAAGATAGAGAAGATAATCGATAAATTACACGAGGATGAATAGGTCATTCTTTTTTTCTTTTTATTTTTGGGAAAAGCATATATTAAAATTAGATTGATTGAAAAAATATAAATTTATAATAATTTTAAATATGGAGTTTTTTATTAATAAGGTTTGTTTTTGGTATTAAATTACTTGACAAACATATTATTAATATGTATAATTGTATCTGTAAATTTGAAAAAGGAAAGAGGAAGTGTCCACTTCTCACCCGATTGTCAAGTTAGGACGATGGGTTAAGAGCCGATAGAAATTAATTTTTTGTTTTGGTTTTTATAGTGGATACATTCTTGTATTCACTTTTTTATGGAGGTGTCTTGTATCGCAAGAGAAAGAGATTTATTTATCAATGAACAAATACGCGCTAAAGAGGTTATGGTAATTGGTCCAAATGGTGAACAACTTGGAGTAAAACCGATTAAGGATGCTTTGACGCTTGCTAATTATGCTGGTTTCGATTTAGTTTTGATGAATCCGGGTGGAAAGCCACCAGTTTGTAAAATAATGGATTATAATCGTTATAAGTATGAGAATAAGAAGAAACAAAAGGAAAATTTAAAGAAACAAAGAGAAGCCAATTTAGAGATGAAAGAGTATAAATTATCGGTAACAATCGATGTTCATGATTTTAATACCAAATTAAATAACGCAAGTAAGTATTTGAAGAAGGGTCACAAAGTTAGGGTTAGTATTAGATTTAAGGGTAGAGAAATATCTCACGCCAACTTAGGTAAGGATGTTTTAATGCGCTTTGCTGATGCGACTAAGGAGTTTGCGACTATCGAGACGATGCCAAAATTAGAAGGCCGTATCATGTTTTTGATACTTGCACCAATTAAAGAAAAATAGGAGGAAATTTATGGCGACTAAAATTAAAGCAAAAACTCATAAGGGTTTATCTAAGGTTGTAAAGGTTAGAAAAAGTGGTTCTGTTAAGTTTCAACCGGCTATGAAAAACCACAAATTAACACATAAGAGTAATGCTTCTAGAAGAAGAAGACATCAAGATTCTGAACTTGGAACTTCAGATGTTAAGAGATTAAAGAGTTTATTAAATAAATAATTGGAGGAGGATTTTAAATGAGAGTTAAGAATGGAACTATTCATCGTGCTCATCGTAAAAAAGCACTAAAACAAGCTAAAGGTTACTTTGGTAGTAAACATAGATTATATAAAACAGCTAAAGAACAAGTTATGCATTCAGATAGATATGCATATAGAGATAGAAGAACTAAGAAAAGAGATTTTAGAAAGTTATGGATTACAAGAATTAACGCAGCTTGTAGATTAAATGATATTAGTTATTCTAAATTCATCAACGGTTTAGATAAAGCTGATATCGAAATAAATAGAAAGATGCTTGCTGAGATTGCAGTTGACGATCCAAAAGCATTTACAAATATCGTAGAGGCTGCTAAAGCTGCTTTAGAAGGCAAAGCTGCCCCTAAAAAAGAAGTTAAAGAAACAAAAGAAGTAAAGGAAACTAAGATAGAAGCAAAAAAAGAAGATAAAGATTTATCTAAATTAACTGTTGCAGAACTTAGAGAAATTGCTAAAGAAAAGAATGTTCAAGGATATTCAAGTATGAAAAAAGCTGAACTAATCGACGCTTTAAAATAGGAATATCCTTTTTTTCTGGGGAGGTAAAATCATGAGAAATTTATATATCGATTTTGATGGAGTTGTTTGTAATTCAATCGAGGTTACTTATAAGCTGATGGAAGAAGAGGGTATTGATAGGAGTAATTTTGACGAGTGTGAGGCTTATTATAGAAGACTTGATTGGAATGAAGTTTTAAGTAGGGTTCATATTATCAACGGTGCGATTGAATGTATAAGAAAAGTTGTCGACTCACATAAATTTGATGTAGCAATACTTACTCATGTTAATTCAATCAATGAAATTGTGGCGAAGGTTAATTTTATTTCCGAATATTTTCCAGATTTAACATTGATTTCTGTACCTAAAGAAATTTCAAAGACAAAAATGGTTTGTACGAAAGATGCAATTCTAATCGATGATTTTCCACAAAATTTAGTGGAATGGAAAGAAGCCGGAGGATATGGAATTAGATTTGATTTAGATATGGATGGCAAAGGTTTTCCGGTTATCGATAGGTTAGATCAAATACTTACGAATCCTGATATTTTAAATCACTAATTTTGATGTGAACCCTGTTTGGTAGACATCATAAAAAAACCGGGTTTAAAAAATCAAGGGCGAACGAAGTGAGTTCA
>CALVIC010000052.1 GCA_944329365.1 uncultured Bacilli bacterium | reverse complement strand
ACAATATATTGGTAGCAATCCATATAACAAAGATACCGATGGAGATGGTAAGGAAGATGGCGCGGAATTTTCTAATTTAAACGTTACACGTGCTGCATATACCTCAAAAGCAACAAGCTACGGAAAACAAAATTATAAATTCTTTGGTACACCGGTTAACACAGCACCGCCAGTATGGGATAATAGCAGTATTCAACCTGGGGCTCGCGAAATTACAATTAACACAAGTAAGATGCATAATCGCGTGCTAGATGTCGTATTGAAGAAAAAAGACGGCCGTGAAGTGGTGATTACTTCAGGTACCCAAAATAAAGAAAGTGCCGGAATATTAATTACAAATGAAAACACTCGAAAAGTAGACCTGAATAATTCATACATTTTACCTTGAGTCCTACAATCATTGTAGTATCAATGGATTAACAAATTTTAACTTTTCACCCAATAAGTGATGAAAAAAGAACTCCATTTTGTTATAGTAAAAGTGCATATAAATACAAAACAAAGGAGTTCTTCTAATGAATACTTTACACAAAAACGATGCACTTTTCAATACAAATCTTTCTATTTCTCATGATGGCGGTTGTTTATCTAGTGATGCTGGACTTGTCTTAGTTAAACAAGTGATGCATCTTCTTGGTTTTAAGCATTTAACCAATCAATATCTCCATCTTCATGATACTCGTGCCTATTTTAAACACAGTAATACAAGCATTTTAGAACAAATGATTCTTCAACTCGTTGCGGGATATGATACAGATAGTGCTGCCAATATTTTAAGTAACGATCCTATCTGGCAGTTACTTTTAGAAAAAGAACACCTTGCTTCTCAATCCACCATTTCTCGCTTTTTAGATCGTTTTGGCGAAAAGAATATTGAAGAACTACAACAAATGAATCAAGCCCTTCTTGATCAAGTTCATCCTTTTCATGATGACAGTGACTTTATTATCGATTTGGATTCTACCCATACAGACACTTTTGGACGTCAAGAACAAGCAAATTACAACGCCCATTATCAAACATACGGATACCATCCACTCGTCGCATTTGATGGCGTAACTGGATATTTTCTAAAAGCACAGTTACGCGCAGGAAATCGTTATACTTCTCATGGTGTCGGTGACTTTATCAAACCATTGCTTACTCATTATTCAAAAAAAGACTCAAATAAAAAACTTTTAGTACGTGGAGATAGTGGTTTCGCTACGCCAGATCTATACGAATCTTGCGAAGCAGTAAGGGCACGATACGTCATTCGTTTAAAAAATAATGCACGCTTAACCCAACTCGGCGAACAAAAAATATCATACGGAAATAATGAGTGGGATAAAAAAGAAGTCAACTATTTCTCAGTGCAATACCAAGCAAAATCCTGGAATCATGCACGCAGAGTATGTATTCAATCTGTCCGAGAAGCAGATGAACTATTATTTCAACATACATTTATCGTGACAAATTTAGATGAAAGCATATCTCCTGAAACTATTTTTGAACTATATAACAAGCGTGGAACAATGGAAAACTACATCAAAGAAGCTAAAAATGGCTTCTTCTTTGACAAAACTGATAGTCCTACTTTTATAGAAAACTACGCACGAATGATGTTAAGTGTCATTGCATATAATTTGATTAATTGCTTAAAAAATATCGCCTTTGATTCAAAACAAACTGGCATGACCATCCAAACGATTCGCCTAAAATTTTTCAAGGTAGCGGGGAAATTAGTGAAAACAGCCCGTAAAATTCATTTAAAGCTTTCAAGCTATCATGTTTATCAAGATGAGTTTTATAAAATATTCGAACGACTGCGGATTTGGTCACTAGCATCAGTATAACGAAAAACAGAACAGAAGTTATCCAAAAGCTAACGGGTGGAGTCTGCCCTAAATTAAAAAGATTTCCAGGTAAAACGTAAATTCTTGTTTTTGTTTTATAAAATCTATCAGTTTAGCAGGCAAATTTAGAAATTAATGCATGAAAGGTTATTGGTTTGGTCAAATTTGTTAGTTAATTCAGAGCTATGAATTATTCAGGAATATTTATTATCACTCAGAAATAAGTCTACCATAAAATCACACCTGTATACTATACCTTTACATCTAAAATGTCAATATACATCTGACATATTTTTTTATATCAGTTGAAAAATATTTATATATGAGTATAATTAATTTGGAGGTGAAATTAATGCGAAGTTTAACTAGAAAAGAATTGGAAGTGTTGTCTGTCTTTTGGAAAAATCCAACCAAGGAACTTTATGTCCAAGATGTCATTCATTCAGCAGCTAAACTTAATAAAAACACTGTACCCGTAATAATAAAAAAGCTTGCTGATGAAGGATTTTTAAAGACAAGTTCAGTGCAAAAAGTGGGAAAAACCTTTGCTCAATACTATCTCCCTAATATAAGTGAGGATGAATATATTGCTAATCAATTTTCAAAAAAGGGACAAAAAAATTTATTTGCGGCATTCATACAACAGGATGCAAGCAAAGAAGAATTAGAAGATTTAGAGGAGTTACTCCAAGCTAAATTAAAGCAATTAAGAGGTGAGTAGCTATGATTATTTCAATTTCAGCAGTTCTTTCATCTTTATTTATTGCAACAATTTTGATTTTTA
>CALVIC010000051.1 GCA_944329365.1 uncultured Bacilli bacterium | reverse complement strand
ATTTCCAGAAAATGTGAGAATTTACCAAGACTATAATTTTATTTATTAAACAACTGCTAGTACAGAGTTGTTTTTTTATATTAATTTGTATTAAATAAATTAAAATAAGTGCAATTAAGTTTGAATAAATTTGAGTAAGAAAAAATATTATTTATAAAAAATTAACTAAAATTTAACTACAAATTTTTTATAAAAAAAATTTGCATCCTCGCAAACCCTTGTAAAATAAAGAAAAAATTGATTTTATAAAATAAAAAAACTGGTCTTTACAGAGCAGGTATGAACCGATTGCTCTAGCCAACTGAGCTATCTCGCCGTTTGTGACAACGTTATAATTATAACAAATTACGAAGAAATTGACAATACTTTTTGCAAAATAGTGAAAAATAAGATACTTTTTGTATTTTTTCTATTGATTTTCTTGGTTAAACGTGTTTACAATGTTGTTGTAGTACAAGATAGAGAAGGAGAAGTTTATGTCAGAAAGAAAATTGCAAAATAATTCGGGTTTAACTGGGTATCCTTACTTAGATAAGCCGTGGAATAGTTATTACAAGGAAGGCGCGATTTCTTTGGAAAGACCAAAAAGAACTGTTTATAAGGAGGTACTAGCTAATAATTTTGGTTATCCTCATGATTTGGCCTTGGAATATTTTGGAACAAAAATAAATTTTGATAATTTTTTTAAAAACATCGATAAAGCTGCTAAGGCGTTTGCGGAATATGGTGTTAAGAAAGGCGATTTTGTAACAATATGTTCAGCTGGAAATCCGGAGACAGTTTATGCCTTTTATGCGCTTTCAAAGATGGGGGCAGTAGTTAATATGATGGCACCATTTTTTGATAAGGCGGGTATGATCGATAGAATAAGTGATTGTGAAAGTGATATTTTAGTTGTTATGGATACTTTTTATGATGCGGTTAAAGATACAATTCATAAATCGCGAATTAAAGAGGTTATCGTAATTCCTACTTTGAATTCTTCACCGCTTAGATTTGTGTCAAAGAAATATAAATTAGAAGGAGTAAATGACGAGAGATTTTGGAATGATTTTATCAAAGATGGTAAGAATCATGAGATTCCAGATACTGCTCCTTATGAAAAGGATATGCCACTTGCGATGGTATACTCTAGTGGAACAACTGGAGCGGCCAAGGGAATTTTACTTTCTAATGATAGTTTTCAGAATTCGGCTCAAGCTTATGCTTATTTGCATGTTGATTTATCAAGGCAAAATAAATTTTATCAGATAGTACCACCTTGGTATTCAACGGGGCTTAGTACTTCAATTCATTTACCACTGACTTATGGAGTTTCATTATTTATGGATCCGAGATTTGAAAGAGAAATTTTTGTTAAAAACGTTATTAAACATAAACCTAATTATACGGTTGCACCTACTAGTATGTATGAAGGTTTTTTAGATAAAAAGTTAGTCGGAGATAGTGATTTGAATCATTTTCGTTATCCGTTTGAAGGTGGGGAACCTTTGAAGGAAGAACTTGGTGAGCAAATTGAAAACGTGTTTAGAGAACATGGCAGTTCAGCTAGACTTTATTTGGCATATGGACAATGTGAATGCGGGGCAGCGGTAACAACACAAACGCCAGGAGATGAGTTTACGATTGGTTCTTCTGGTGTTCCGATTCCTGGGGTTATCGTTAATGCGTTTGACGATGAACATAATAAACTTCCTTATAATGAAAAGGGAGAGATTTATGTAAATACGCCTTGTAGCATGACAGGCTATTATCGTAATCCAGAGGCTAATGAGGAGTATTTCTATATTGACGAAGATGGGGTTAAATGGAATCGAACTGGGGATATTGGCTATGTTAGTGAAAATGGCGAGATGTTTATACTTGGAAGAGCTAATGATTATACGATGGTTGATGGTAATAAGGTTTATAACTTTGATGTTGAAAATATCGTTATGAGTTTGCCAGAGATTAATATTTGTGATGTTTTGCCAAAGAAAAACGAAGATGGTTCTGAGTCACTGGCTTTACACATTGTGTTTGAGGAAAGTTTTGCTTGCGAGCTTGAAGCGGGTAATGCTAGTTTAGATGATGAACTTGATATGATTCAAGATAAGATTTACGAGAAATCTAATGATGTGAATATGGTTCCGACGGTATTTAAGGTTCGAAAAGATTTTCCTTATGCAGGTTCTGGTAAGAGAGATATTGGAGCTTTGAAGGCGGAAGTTGATGGATTTATTTATTTAGATAATAAATATGTTAAAAATCATACAAAAAAGTTATCTTTATATAGATAATTTTTTTAATATTGTGGTAAAATGTTAGATAGTAGGAGGGCGTAATTATGATTTTAACTAATCTAACAATACTTGTTTTGTTTAGCATGGTTTATATTGTTGGTTTGCTTTGTCTTTATTTTTCTAAATCAAGGTTAAATACTGGTGAAAATAGGATTTATGTGGCTATGCTAATGTCTAATTTAATCGGACTTTTTTTACAACTATTTTGTGATTTAGTTTCTTATAGGTATGATGCTATTCCGGTATTTGTAAGCGATATTATATTAAGACTTTATTTAATTTATTTTATTGTTTGGCTTTCGCTTATGCTTTTGTATTTGATAGAGATATCTTTTAAAGATAAGAGTAAAAATAAAATGAGACTATTGGCTATTTTTGGTGGGGTTGTTGCTGGTATTATAACATTGATGCTTCCTTATGAGCTTTACCGAGATACCGTGAATAGAATTTATTATACTTTTGGTAGTGCGGTTAATGTGACGTTTATTTATTCATTTGTAGTTGGAACGGCGTTATTTGCAATTCTTATTTTGAGAAGAAAAGAAATAAGCAGAAAAAAGACGATACCAATTTGGATGTTTCTAATTTTGGCAAGTATTGCGGGAATAACTCAGGTTGTTCATCCAGAACTTGTGATTACTGCGGCGGCGGAAAGTTTAGTTTGT
>CALVIC010000050.1 GCA_944329365.1 uncultured Bacilli bacterium | reverse complement strand
CTTAATGTTTCTTTAATTGCAGTTAAAAGTTTATCTTTAGTCTTATGTTTTCGTTCGATAATAGAATTATATATTTGAATAAAAATCTCTTTTAAATTATCTTCTGTTACAAAAATTGAATGATTACAATTTTCAATATAAGTGATTCTTCTTGAACAAGCCCAATAGATGGCTCTGCCAATATCGTAGTGTGTTACCTAGTCGTCAAGAACTAGGTTAAAAACAGAAATCTATTAGTTACGAAGATTTTTTTGATTTTTGAAAATTTATAGGTGCATCATCATATTCCTTAAATCTTTAGGCATTTTTTCTAATGCATATCTAAATGTAGTTCTACTTAAAATATCAACATTATCTCTTAAATATTTTTCTACTTCATTAGGGTATGTTAAATATGCATACTTTAATAGCCAGCCTAGCCCTTTTTGAATATGTATATGTTTTTCTTCTTTTAGAATATTACAAATATTCAATATTTTTTGAATATCATAATCAACATAAAACTCAGCTTTTGAAATAATAAAACATACCAAAGAAGCTCTTTTTACATATATTTTTTCTGCCTTAGTCCACTCTATAATATTTTGATAAAGTTCTGCATATTTTTCTATCATAGGATTAAGCACACGATAACAATAAGCATCACATTTACCCCAAGTATCGACATATTTATACAACCATTTTTCATAATATTTAAAGTATGTTAAATCATATAACATTCTTTTTTTAATGATTAGTGTCATAAGAATAAAAATTTCTTCTTTTTCTAAAGCTAATAATCGGTCAAAAAAATTAATTACATTAATATTATTTTCTAATAATTTTTTATTTATTCTATTAACATTTGAAACAACATCTTTATATCCATTTAAATTTTTAATAATATACTCTATTTCATTCATCAATATAATCTCCACATATTTCTATAGTATTTCCCTCAGGATCATAAATATTAAAATAATAATAAGGTTCAGTTATATTTACATACATGATTTCTGATACTTCACACAAATTTAGTTTCTTGATTCTATTGTATTCTTGTTTTAGGTTAGATGTATAAAAATTGAGAGTTATAATATTGTTAACATTTCGCTCTTTTAAAGACGGAAAATTATTTACATACTGTTCGTTGTAATTAACAGGAGTAGTACTATTTTTAATTTTTTCTACATCATATAACCTGTTATATATAGATAATTTGTTTCCAAAATCAAATTCTATCCACCTATTTTTTGTATAAATATTTCCTTTTGTTTGAAAAACTTTTTCATAAAAACTTACAACTTCATCAAATTTATCAGTTTCAATATATACACAACACAATTCCATATTTTTTCTACTCCTTTTTCATCTTTTGGCCTAAAATTTTGACTTTATTACATATCTCATCATATCCTGTATTATTTGTACAAACTATATCATAATGTTCTTTAAAAGACGTAAGTCTTTCTTCTATATTTTCATCTAAAAAGCCTAATTTAAAAACATTTTTATTACCTTCTGCCATTTTTATATCTGAAACACTATTTCCAAGAAGAAGTATATTACTTCTATTTTCAATTTTGCTTTTAATATTTTCTGGTAGAAATACCTCATTTTTATTCAAAGGGTGAATTAAATTATTATCTCTTACACTTTTTACAATACCATTTTCATATTCTAAAAAATTAGAGCATATATAAATATTTGGGTAATTACAATTATTCTTAATTAAAAATTGTTCAATAATATTTCCAACTCCTGCTGATATTACAATTATAGGAATATTTTTACTATTCATTATCTCTAAAAATTTAACTGCTCCAGTTCTAAAGTCCATAATACTTGCATTATTAGAAGCATAATTTATTATTTCTTCAGTAATATTAAAATTAATTAATGTTTCTATATTTTTTTTATACCACTCATTCATAATTGAATTTTTTTTAGCGATAGATAATGATTCATCTATTTCAAATTTATGGTAGTAATTAAATATCTTTATACATTCATTAATAAATTCTTTTGATACTTTAGGATTTTTAAAAATACTTGCCCAAGAGCTGTCACTATTATCCTTAGTAATTGTTCCATCAAAATCAGTTAAAATATATAAATCATTTGTTGAAATAGAATTTAATTGATTTAACTTTTCACTATTAACTATTATCATAATTTTTCACCACTTTCATATTGCTAAGCATTAAATATAATATTCTTCATTTGTAAATATAAAATTATATTTTTCATTAGCCAATTTTATTGCATCATCAATTAATTGATTACCTGCTAAATCTTGATAATTTAGATATGTTTTTACATTAATTTGCTTAGACATAAATCTTCCATATATTTTTCCATTATCTATATCAGGTCTAATGTTACCAACATTTTTAATCTTTGCAATCATTCGAACTTGTGCATACTTTTCTTGTTTTTCTTCAACTAACAAATAACCTAAATAATGAATATTTTCTAGTTCAATATTTAATTCTTCTATATATTCTCTTTTTAAAGTGTCGCAAAAATTATCATCACTATTTTCTGGTTTTCCACCTGTTAATTTATATTTATTATTATCAACTCTCAATAGTATATTTCCATCATTAGAAAAAACAATACCATATACTTGTTTAACCAAAAGTTCTTTTGGCACTGATTTTTTAATCCAAGTATATTTAACCATGAAATCACCCCAGCATTTCTGTTTATATTATATCAAATTTCTCAATTTTTCGATAGATATTACTATAAACTTATTTCAAAGTCATCTTTATCTTTGTCATTATCTTTTTTAGTTTTATAATAACTGGGGATATTAGCATAATTAAAGAGATCATCTTCTTTAGTAGTTCCTTTTGAAATATCATAAACATCATTACTATCAAAATCTTTGTTATCATAATAATCTTTTATTTCACTTGTAGTGGCTTCTTTTGTAGGCTCATTACCAATTTGTAGCAATTCTCTAAAAAAGTGTTTTATCGCCTTTAAAATGGCTTTGATATAAAATTTTAAATCATTATTTTCTTTTGTGAGATTTTGATTTCTAGTAGTTAACGCTTTTATTTCTCGTTTCATATTTTGATTTTCTTTTTCTAAACTTTGATGACTTTTAGTAAAACTATCAACTTCGTTAAAAAGGTCATTTATTTTTGGATCTAAATCTATGGCTCTTTTAGTTTCTTCAATTACTTTATTCATACTATCAAAAGTTTCTTTTTCTACTAAAACATGAGTTTTATTAAATGGA
>CALVIC010000049.1 GCA_944329365.1 uncultured Bacilli bacterium | reverse complement strand
ATTATTTTGGTTTACAGTGTGGCTAGAGAGGCTGGAGTTAGAACTAAAATAGCTGTTTATTCAGAAAATCCTAATGTCGATCCGGTTGGGGCATGTATTGGTCAAAATGGAAGTAGAATAAACAGAATTATAGATGAACTTAATGGTGAGAAAATTGATGTTATTCCTTACGAAGAAGATGCGGCAAGGTTTATCGAGAATGCTTTAAGTCCAGCCAAGGATCTTCATGTTTTTGTAACTGATGAGAAGAAAAAGGAAGCTTTAGCTATTGTTAATAAAGAAAATTTATCTTTAGCAATTGGTAGGAAAGGGCTTAATGTACGTTTAGCAACAAAACTTACACATTTTAATAAGATAGATGTGGAAACGATTGAACAAGCGCGTGAACGTGGCATTAGTATTGTCGAGTAATGAAAGTAAGAAAGATTCCGATGCGAACTTGTGTGGTTACAAAGGAGAAGCTTCCAAAACAAGAGTTAATTAGAATTGTTAAGACAGATGCAGGTGTGATTTACGATTTGACTGGGAAAGTCAATGGACGAGGAGCCTATTTAAAAAAAGATAAGGAAGTGTTTGAGAAGGCTCGTAAGAGTAAGGTTTTGGAGAAGTATTTAGAGACTACTATTTCTTCAGAATTTTACGATGAGCTTGATAAAATATTAGATTAAAGAAAAGAGGTGCGTAAAGATGATGAGTGTAAAAGAATATGCAGAAGATACTCAAAGAACTGTAGAAGAGATTTTAGATAAATGCCAAGAACTTGAAATCGAGGTTTTGAAAGAGAATGATATGCTTGATGAAGAGGCAATTATTCTTTTGGATAATGCGTTTGATGAGGCTTTGGATGAGATTGTTTTAGAGGAAGAAGCTTTGGAAAGTTCTCATGAGAGAGAAGTTAAGAAGCCAAAGAAGGTAAAAAAGTCTAAAGAAATTGACACTAGTAAGACTTTAGCACAGAAGAAAAAAGCAATGTATAAGAGTAAAGAAAAACTACAAAGTAATGCACCAATTAACAGCGACAATGTAGTTTTGTATAAGGAAGGCATGACAGTCGCCGAACTTGCGGATGCTTTGGGAATTAAAGGAGCAGAGCTTGTTAAAAAATTGTTTAACTTAGGTTTAATGGTAAATATCAATAACTCAATTAGTTTTGAAAATGCCGAAGTTTTAGTTTTGGATTATGATAAAGAATTAAAGCGTGAGGAGACTGCTAACGTAGCTAATTTTGAAGAGTTTGAAGTTATCGATAGAGAAGAGGATTTGGTTAAGAGACCACCGGTTGTAACGATTATGGGTCATGTTGATCATGGTAAAACGACTTTGCTTGATACGATTAGAAAGACATCAGTTGCCTCAGGGGAGGCTGGAGGCATTACGCAAGCTATTTCAGCTTATCAAGTTTCTTATGACGATAATTTGATTACGTTTATTGATACTCCAGGACATGCAGCTTTTACGGAGATGCGAGCTAGAGGGGCAAGCATTACAGATATTGTAATTATTATCGTAGCAGCTGATGATGGGGTTATGCCACAAACGAAAGAGGCTATCGATCACGCAAAGGCAGCTGGAGTTCCAATTATCGTGGCAATTAACAAAATGGATAAACCTAATGCTAATCCAGAGAAAGTTATGACAGATTTGGCGGAATATGGTTTGATGCCTGAAGAGTGGGGCGGTGATACTTTAGTTACAAAGATATCTGCGGTTACTGGTGAAGGTATTCCGGATTTGCTTGAAAATATTTTACTTATTGCGGATCTTAAAGGTTATAAAGCTAATCCTAATCGTTATGCGATGGGGACGGTTGTCGAGTCACAGCTTAATAGCCATTTAGGTCCAATTGTCACGTTGCTTGTTCAAAATGGAACTTTAAGGCTTGGCGATCCAGTAGTTGTTGGAACGGCTTTTGGAAAGATTAGAAAAATAGTTAACGATAAGGGTGAAGAGATTACAAAAGCTTTACCTTCTCAACCAGTTTCAATTACGGGTTTAAATGAAGTTCCTTCAGCTGGCGATAGATTTATGGCTTTTGAATCTGAGAAGGAAGCTAAGAATATTGCAGCCGAGAGAAAGGACCAAGAACGTATTAGAAAAAATAAAGCGAAAGCTAGTGTGACTTTGGATGATCTATTTAATAAGATTGGCGAAGGATTGAAAGAGATAAATGTTATTATTAAAGCTGATGTCAATGGTAGTGCGGAAGCTGTACGTAATAGTTTAGAGAAAATTAATGTTGAAGGTGTTAAGATTAATGTTATTCGTAGTAGTGTTGGAGCGATTACCGAGAGCGATATCGTTTTAGCGCAAGCATCTAATGCAATAATCATCGGTTTTAATGTAAGACCACAAAATAGAATTAAGGATAAGGCTAAAGAAGCTGGAGTTGAAATTAGACTTTACGATATTATTTATAAGGTTGTCGAAGAGATGGAAGCGGCAATGAAGGGTATGCTTGATCCAGAGTATGAGGAACATATTTTGGGAACTGCGCAAATTAAACAAATATTTAAATTTTCTAAGGTTGGAAATATTGCTGGTTCAACAGTTATCGACGGTATTATAAAAAGAGATAGTAAAGCCAGAGTTATCCGTGATGGAGTGGTTATTTATGATGGTAAGATTGGATCACTTCAAAGAGAAAAGGATAGTGTAAAAGAGGTTAAAAAAGGGTTTGAATGTGGTATTACTATCGAAGGATTTAACGATATTAAAGTCGGCGATGAAATTGAGTCTTATGAAATGGTCGAGATTAAAAGATAATGTTTAAAAGTTATAAACTCAATAAATATAAGGATTCAATGATAGGTATCGCTTATGATTTTGGAAAACCCAAAGATTGAGCTTTAGTAATTAAGTTTTATATTGTTATATGTGAAAAAGATAGATATAAGTTTGTCTATTTAGATTCTGAGAAGGGTAATACTGCAGTTGAAATACAGATTTTTATAAAAGATTATAATGCGAGGCCAATTAAAGAATATGTAAACTATAATATAAGTAAAAACAGAGATAGTAAGAAAAAGGTTAAAAAGCTAGTTTAGACTAGTTTTTTTGTTTTTCTTTTAAAATGTTTTATCATGTGTTATAATGGTGGAAGATTAAGAGGTGATAAGTTTGAATCAGATAAAACTCGAGAGAATTAATAGTAGTTTAGTGGAACAGATTAGTTATATAATTGCCCACGATGTGAAGAATCCAGATATTAATTTTGTGACAATTACTGGAGCTAAGGTTACAAGTGATTTAAG
>CALVIC010000048.1 GCA_944329365.1 uncultured Bacilli bacterium | reverse complement strand
GGGGATTTTCGGAAATGTTGTTTGTTGTTTTATGTATTTTACAATTGAGAATCCCGATGTTCAGTTATTAGAAGAGCTTTATAAGAACAAGAAATTAATTGAAAGAACTAATGAGGATACTTCTAATTTCTTGTTTAGAATGACTCAAGATATTAAGAAGCCAGTTAAGGATATGGTTGAGCTTAGTAAAGATATGATGAGTGAGAATGATAAATCTAAATTGTTAGATGATGTTAAAATTATCAACAATGCTGCTTTGCAAATTGATTATTTGGTAAATGATGCGCTCGATGTTTCAGCAATGAATACGAAAAAGCTTAAAATATATGATACAAGATATAATGCAGTAAATTTATTTAAAGAGATTAAATATCGTTTTGACGATGAACTTAAAGGTGGAGTTAAGTTCGAGATGTCTTTAGATGGGAATATTCCGGAATATTTATATGGTGATTCTATAAAATTAAAACAAGCGATACTTTCTGTTTTGAATAAGTCACTTGCTCATACGGAGAATGGTAGTATTACTTTAAATGTAAGTGCGATTGTAAAATATGGACTTTGCAGACTTATTATAACGATAACGGATACTGGAGAAGGTATTGGAATTGACGAGGTTAACGATATTTTAAGTTTGAAACCGGCTGATTTAGCAGATATTGGTCTCGATAAGGAAAGTAATCATTTGGAACTTCGGGCTGTTAAAAAGTTAGTTGGTTTGCTCGGTGGTAATTTAATGGTTAAGAGCGAGGTCAATGTTGGAACTACTGTTGATATTGTGCTTGAGCAAAAGATTGTCGAGACTGAGAAGACAATTATTTCTAGAAAACTCGATAGTTACGAACAATCTATTAATGCGAATAAAAGAATCATGGTGGTTGATGACGACGCCAAAGAGCTTGCAAAAATTACTTCGATTTTAGAAAAGCACAATGCAAATGTGAGTGGTTCATTATTTGGCCGAGATTGTATTGAAAAAATCGGTTATAAGCATAAGTTTGATTTGATTATTTTGGATGATGAGACTTCTACTTATAGTGCTTTAGAGGTTTTGAAAGAGCTTAAGAAAAACAAGAAGTTTAATATTCCAGTAGTGGTTATGATAGATGATAATAAAGAGTTTATTAAACTTCATTATTTACAAGATGGTTTTGCGGATTGTATATTGAAATCAAAGTTAGAGTCTGAGCTTGAAAGAATTATAAAAAGGTTTTAGGACCTTTTTTAATAGTTAGGGTGATAATATGTTTAAAAATAAAAAGTTTTTCGTTTTAGGAATGGGTAAGAGCGGAATAAGTGTGGCAAAGCTTTTGGCTGCTGATAATGAAGTTTTGATTACTGATGTAAAGTGTGATGATTTTAAACTTATAAAAGAGCTTGAGGATTTAGGGATAAGTGTGGTTATTACTAAGATGCAAGAGGAAGTTTTTAATTCATCTTTTGACTATGTTGTTAAAAATCCTGGGGTAAAGTTAGATCATCCAGTGGTTTTAAGAGCTAATAGATTGGGAATTCCAGTAATTACGGAGTTGGAGGTTGGCTATTTATATTTGCCAAAAGTGATGATTGTTGGAATAACTGGTTCAAATGGAAAGACAACGACGACAACGCTAATTTATGAAATGCTTAAAGCTGCTTCTTTACCGGTTCATTTAGCTGGAAATATTGGTATACCTTTATGTAGTATTATAGATAAAGTAAAAGAAGGTGATATATTAGTTATCGAAGTTTCTTCACATCAATTAGCTAATTTGGATAGGTTTAAGGCCGATGTTAGTGTTTTAACTAATTTAAGTGAGGTTCATTTAGATCATTTTGGAACTTATGAAAATTATAAGAAGACAAAGATGAGAATTTTCAATAACCAAACCGATAAAGATGTGGCTATATTAAATGGTGGGGATGCGGAGGTTGTGAAATTAACTAAGAACATTCTTTCAAGAAAGCTTTATTTTTCTTCGGTAAATAGAGAAGCTGATATTTATTTTAATGGAAATGGAATTGTGTACAACGGCGAGGAAATTGTAAGTATTTCTGATATCAGAGTAAAAGGCGTGCATAATTACGAGAATATTATGGCAGCAATACTGGTTTCGTTTGAGTTTGGGGTTGGTTTGGATGCGATAAAAGAGGTTTTAAATAATTTCGCGGGTGTTCCTCATAGATTAGAGTTTGTCACTAAAATTCACGGAAGAGATTTTTACAACGACTCTAAAGCGACTAACGTTAAATCAACAATTACAGCTTTGAATTCGTTTGATAATGATATAATTTTAATTTTAGGTGGTTTGGATAGAGGTCATAGTTTTGAGGGGCTTAAACCTTATTTAAAACATGTAACTAATATTGTGTGCTACGGCGAGACAAAAAATAGAATTAAAAACTTTGCTGATGAGTGTAATATAGATGTAACGGTTACTGATAATTTAGAGGAAGCGACTAAGGCGGCTTATAATATTTCTTCGGAGGGTGATACAATATTATTAAGTCCGGCTTGTGCGAGCTGGGATCAGTTTAAGAATTTTGAGGAGCGAGGAGACGAGTTTAAAAAGATTGTTGAAAGTTTCAAATAATCTTTTTTTATGAGTTTTTTGTGTTTTGATTGATATATTTTAATTATAAATTTTGTCTTGGTGATAAATGTTGACTTTGTTTATTGTAAACAATTATAAAGTTTATAAAAATGATGGTATTTTTGTTTTAATTCTGTTATAATAAGCTTGTAATGGTTTAAGAAAGGTGCCTAAAAAAGAAAAAATTATTTTTTGGGTGATTGTGTAAATTTGACAAATAACACAATTAGTGCTATTATAGCGCACATAAAACGAGAGAGGCTACTAGAAAAACTTTAAAATCATTGTTTTAAAAGAAATGAGGGATGTTTAAATGTTTGGAAGATATCGTTTAGATAGGAATGGAAGTGCTAGCAAAAGAGAAGCAACAAGTTTAGGAAGAAGAATATTTAATGGTTTAGGAAATGCTCTTTCTGCAGTTGCGTTAACTGGTTCACTTGCCGCAGGCGTTTCTGCTTTTGTACCAACTAGTTATGCTGATGAACTTACTCAAGATCAAAGCATGACTCAACCAGTTGATAATAATACGCAGGCTGCTGAACAAGCTGCTGCGGAAGAGGCTGCAAGACAACAAGCTGCCGCTGAACAGGCTGCTGCAGAAGAAGCTGCAAGACAACAAGCCGCCGCTGAACAGGCTGCTGCAGAAGAAGCTGCAAGACAACAAGCCGCTGCTGAACAGGCTGCTGCAGAAGAAGCTGC
>CALVIC010000047.1 GCA_944329365.1 uncultured Bacilli bacterium | reverse complement strand
CTGATAGTTTGATGTTTGGTCCAATCAAGATGGCTCAAGTTGTGTCAGTAATTATGTTTGTTTCAGGAATCTGTTTATTTATTTGGTGTCTGTTTAAATCAAAGAAATATAACGAGGAGGCGAAAAAATGCGAAAAGTCAAGTGCGTAATTGTAGGTGCAGGTCCGGCTGGAATGACGGCCGCTATTTATTTGAAAAGAGCAGGGATTGATTTTATACTTATGGATAAATCTGCTCCTGGCGGGGAACTTTTAAAAACCAGTGTGATTGAAAATTATCCTGGAGTTCCAGAGGTAAATGGACCTGATTTAGCGATGAAGATGGTCAATCAACTTAAGGGTCTTGATATAAAGCCTGAATTTGACGAGGTTTTGGATATTACTAAGAATGGTAATTTATTTACGGTTAAAACTCTTAAAGATGAAATTTTATGTGACAATGTTATTTTAGCTACGGGCAGAGTTCCTAATTCTTTAAAACTAGATGGTGAAGATAGGTTTATTGGCAAAGGTATTAGTTACTGTGCGCCTTGTGATGGAAGTTTTTATAAAGACAAAGTTGTTGCAATTGTCGGCGGTGGTGATACGGCGGTAACCGATGCGATTTATATGTCTGGTTTAGCTAAAAAGGTTTATGTTTTAGTGAGAAGCGAACTTAAAGCTTCAAATGTTTTGGTTCAAAGATTAAAATTTAAGGAAAATGTAGTGGTTATAAAACCAGTAAGTGTCAGTAAAATAATTTATGATGAAAGGATAAAAGGGGTTGTTTTAAATAATGGAGAAGAAATACTGGTCGATGGTATTTTTCTAGCAATCGGTGGAAGGCCCGATTTGAAATTTGCTTCTTCTTTGAATTTAGATGAGGAAAATGGCTATTTAATCGTTAATTCAAAGATGGAGACCAGTGTGAGAGGAATATACGGAGCAGGAGATATTATAAAGAAAGATTTTTACCAAATTGTTACGGCAACTAATGACGGGGCAGTTGCCGCTCTAGCGATAACTGGGAAGGAATGATTTTAGATGAAAATTGCTGTTTTAGGTGGAGGTACTGGGCTTAGTACGTTACTTAGAGGTTTAAAAAAACTACCGTTTGAAATATCGGCAGTTGTCTCTGTTTGTGATGATGGTAGTAGTACGGGAAGGCTTAGACGTGAGTTTAATACACCGGCGGTTGGAGATATTCGAAAGGTTTTAATAAGTTTATCGGAAAATGAAGAGGATGTTAAGAAACTTTTAGATTATCGTTTTAACACGTATAGTGATTTAAATGGTCATCCACTTGGTAATTTGCTTTTAATAGGGGCATCCGAAACATGTGGGAATGTTTCTGACGGAATTTCTCTAATTGGTTCGATTTTAAAGTTAAAAGGTGAGGTTATTCCTTTGACTGAGGATAATGTCGTTTTGGTCGGAAAGATGCTTGATGGTTCAACCATTGTTGGGGAACACAACATTACAGAGAGTGGTAAAGGAATTCGAAAGGTTTATTATAAAAAACATCCAAAGGTGAATTTAGATGTTTTAAAAGCTATTCGTCATGCGGATGCGATAGTGCTTAGTATGGGAAGTTTGTTTACTTCTATTATTCCTAATTTGCTTTGTGAAGAGGTAAGAAAAGAGATAGATAAAAGTGCGGCCAAGATTATTTATGTGTGTAATATCATGACACAACCTGGGGAGACTGATAATTTTAAGGTTAGTGATCATATTAAACTTTTAAACAGTTATCTTGGTAAAAGAAAGGTTGATGCAGTCGTCGTAAATACTGGTAAGGTCGATGAGAAGGTTATCGAAAATTATGCGACAGCTGAACAGAAAGATTTAGTTGTTTATGATAAAGATGATTTGAAGAAGTATAATGTCGATGTGATTGAAAATGATTATATAACTTTAGATGGTGGTTCAATCAGACATAACACTTTAAGGGTGTCTTTAGATATGCTTTCATATTTGCTGGATAAGAGGTGATAAATAATGTCGTTTACGAGTGAGGTTAAGGAGGAAATCTGCTCATTAAAATTAGAAGATGCTGATAAGATTTCTGAACTTTCGGGAATTATCGGTTCGAGTTTTGACGGAACAAATATCAAGATAGCTACTGAAAGTAATGTGGTGGCCAGAAGAATATATACGCTTATTCGTGATTTGTTTAGTGTTTATCCTAAAATAACGGTAAGGAAGGGTTATAATTATAATAAGAAATATCTTTATATCGTCGAAGTTTTAGAAAATAAGGAAAAGATTTTAAAGTCACTTGGAATAAGAGGCTTTGTTCCAGCTGAATTTATTTGGGCTGATGAAGGTCTTGCAAGGTCTTACTTAAGAGGTGTTTTTTTAACATCAGCTAGTATTAATGATCCGAAAACGGCAAGATATCATTTGGAGTTTAATTTGAATAACATAGAGTTTGCCGAGTTTATTAAAAAATTACTTAACAATTTTAATTTGAATAGTAAGATTTTACATCGTGAAAATCATTATATGGTTTATGTTAAAGGCGCTGAAAAGATAGGTGATTTTTTAAGAATGATAGGAGCAATGAAAGCAGTTTTGTATTATGAAGATATTAGAATATATAGAGATCACAAAAATATGACAAATAGACTTAATAACTGTGAACAAGCTAATGTCGATAGAGCGGTTGAAACAGCTTTAAATCAGGTAAAAGATATTAAATATATCGAGGAAAATGGAAGTTTTGACGTATTAAGTGAGAAAGAAAAGATTGCGGCAACTTATAGACTTAAATATCCAGAAGCTTCTTTATTAGAACTTGCGGAAATTATAAGTATTGAGACGGAGACTAAAACTTCAAAATCTAGTTTATATTATAGATTTAAAAAAATAAGCGATTATGCAGAAAAATTAAGAGGTTAAAAATTACTATTTAACAGTAATTTTTTTGTAATTTTTATAATTTTTTTATTTGATTTTGAGGTAAGAGTGCAATTTTAACAGTGGCTCTTTAAAAAATTTTGACAATTTTCATAGTAGTATTTTGTTTGTTTTATATCGTTTTTTATGAGAATTATTAAGGTTTAGTTGATTTACACAATTTTTTATATAATGTTTTATTCATTTCTAAATTAAATAAAAATGTACTAAATTTCTAGTACATTAAATGAGGTTTTCAATCTCTTTTTCAGTAAGGCCTGTTCCTTTGGAAATATCTTTAACATTTATGCCTAAATTTAAAAGCCTTTTGGCTGTTTCAATTAGGGCATTTTTTTTACCTTCTTCTTTGCCTTCTTTTTTGCCCATTTTATAACCTTCTTCATGAGAATCTTCAAGATTTATTTGATTTACATAATCCTGCATTTCTTTTTCATTGTAAAGGCCAATTATTTCGTCATCTATACTTTTTTCTTCAATTGTTTCTTTTAAGTTCATAAGATCTTCATCTGGTACCATATAAGTGTAATATCAATTCTTATGAATTGATTATTACACTCTTTTTTATTATTATGTAAGAGGATAA
>CALVIC010000046.1 GCA_944329365.1 uncultured Bacilli bacterium | reverse complement strand
TTACTTGTTTTTACTCCAAAACCATCGTCATAAATTCTCGTAATCTCGCCATCAGTTCCCAAATCATATATTCTCTCGCCCTCACGGCACTTCCAAACCTTTAAAATTTTGTCGTCTAATATACAATAAGCACCAGGCCAAGAATTAAGACCGCGAACCTTATTGACGATCTGTCTCTTTGTCTTCGAAAAATCGATGTGTTCATCTTCCCTTGTAATATTAAAACCATAAGTAGCCTCAGCCTCATCTTGGCTAGTTCGCGAGTTAGTACCATTCAAAATACTAGGAAGCGTCTCCAAAAGTAAATCTCTACCTAAAACTGAAAGCTTATCATGTAAAGTTTCTGCTGTATCATAATTACTTATCGGAATCTCTCTCTGACTTATAATATCACCAGTATCCATTCCCTTATCCATATACATAATTGTTACGCCGGTTTTCCTAAAACCATCCATAATCGCATGATGAATTGGGGCTCCGCCACGTAATTTAGGTAAAAGTGATGCGTGAACATTTATGCATCCAAGCCTTGGAATTTGTAACATCTCAAGTGGTAAGATCTGTCCATAAGCACACGTAATAATCAAATCAGGTTCTAAAACATTTATATCCTGTAAAATATCTCTAATCTTCTCTGGTTGTAAACACAAAATATCGTTGTCAAAAGCAACCTGCTTAACCGGTGAAAAAACAACTTTACCATCTCTTCCTATCTTTCGATCAGGCTGCGTTACAATTGCTCGAACCTTATAATGTTCCATAATTCCTTCTAAAATAGGCACACTAAAATCAGGAGTTCCCATAAAAATGATTGTTGGATCTTTCTCTAATTTTATATCTTCAAAGTTCATATCATCACCCTATCATTCATTTTATCACAAAACACACTAAATAACTATAGTTTTGTCGGATTTAAATCGATTGAAACAGCTACTTTACCCCCAGCATATTTTTCTAAAATAAACTTAAGAGGGTTTATAACCTCTATTGTTTTTTTATACTTGATAATAATATTCATATAATAAACATTATTAACTTTAGGAATCGCTGACACTCCTGGACCTAAAATAATATTATTTCGAAGATTATCTCTTAAATAAACCGCAATCTTTGAAGATTCTTCTTTTAAACTCTCGTAATTTCTTGAACTTATCTTGACCAAAGCTAAATTATAATAAGGTGGATACTTAAGTACCTTCCTAATCTTCATCTCCTCATTATAAAACATCTCATAATCATTTTTGCTCGCCGCAACAATACTATAATGGTTCATGTTAAATCCTTGTAAAATTGCCTCACCATTAAGCGTCGCACGTCCAGCCCTTCCAACAACTTGATTCAAAAGTTCAAAAGTCCTCTCCGCACTTCGAAAATCAGGAATATTTAAAGATGTATCCGCGCCAAAAACCAAAACTAAAGTAACCTTTGGAAAATCAAGACCCTTGGCAATCATCTGAGTTCCTACTAAAACATTATACTTACCCTCTCTAAACTCATCGACAATCCTTCGATGTGCGCCCTTACTACGTGTCGTGTCCGTATCCATTCTTATCGTCTTAGCCTTTGGAAACTTCTTTTGAAACTCTTCTTCTAACCTCTCTGTTCCCATACCTAAGCTATTTATATTCTTACTTTTACAAATTGGACAAACATAAAGCTTTGGTACTGTATAATCGCAATAATGACACCTCATCATTCCTTTACTCTTATGATAAGTAAGTGGAATATCACAGTTTGGACATTTATGTGTAAACCCGCATTCCTTACAACTTATCACCGTTGAAAAACCTCGCCTATTTAGCAAAACAATTATCTGTTCATCACTATTGAGCCTCTCGTTAACCTTTGACACTAAAATATCCGAAAACAAACGGTTACCCTTCTTAAATTCATCCTTCATATCGACCAAATAAACTTTAGGTATCTTTTCGTTAATTCTCTTCTTCATCTCAAGTAACTTATAAATTCCCATTTTTGCTCTAGTATAGCTTTCCACACTAGGAGTCGCACTACCCAAAACAACCGGAATATCATAAGTTTTTCCTCTCTTCAAAGCTATATCTATTGCATTATACTTCGGATTACTATCTTGCTTATAAGATGCCGAATGCTCCTCATCCACGATAATTATTCCTAAATTTGTAAAAGGGGCAAAAACTGCACTTCTCGCGCCTATTGCAATCGAAACTTCACCTCGTTCGATCCGTCGCCACTCGTCATACTTTTCACCTTCTGAAAGCCCACTATGTAAAATTGCTACCTTATTTCCAAAATAACCTCTAAACGTATCGGCAGTTTGCGGAGTTAAACTGATCTCTGGAACCAAAACAATAGCTTTCTTACCTTCCTTTAAAACATTCAAAATCAATTTTATATAAACAAGTGTTTTCCCACTTCCAGTAACTCCGTGTAATAAATATGGCTTAAATTTGTTTAAATCGATTTCCCCTATAACCTTTTTTTGATCAAAAGTTAACTTAAAATCCATGACCTCTATCTTCTCATCTTCTATAAAACGATAAACCTCTTCTTTAACTTCTTTCAAATAACCCTTATCTATAAGTGTTTTTACCGAGGAAGAAATCTTTAAAGCCGAAGACTTTAAAACCTTTCCATTTTTCTTAACATAATCATAAACTTCTTTCTGTTTCTCTCTTTCCGGTTCATCTTCCCTACCTATAACTACATATGTCGCATATTTTTTATTAACCGTCGTCCGAACCTTAGCTTTCAAAGCTCTAGGAAGCATCGTCTGATAGGCCAAAATAAGTGGACATAAAGTTTTCAAACTTATATACTTACCAAGCTCCATCATCTCTTCATTTATAACCGCTCTCTCGTCGATTACCGAAACAATATTCCGAACTTCATAATCAAACTCACCATGATCATAAATTTTCATTACAAAACCTTCGATATTTCTCTTTCCAAACGGAACTAAAACTCTCATTCCTGGACTTAAAACCATCGAATTAGGAACTCTATAAGTAAACGTTTTTTCTAAATCCTTTGTTTTAACTTCAACTAAAACATCTGCGTACATACTTTCACCTTTATTTATTATAACACGAACAACTGTTTTATCAAACAAAAAAACCGGTAAAAACCGATTTACTTTCTCAAAACTTTTGAAATTTCAGTATAATCCCGAACCCAAGGAAATTCATCCTCGCAAAAGTTCCATAAATATTCATTTAAATTTTTTGTACTACTGACGCACTCTCTTAAAATTCTCTGAATAACATCTGAATTAAATATTGTCCGAGTCATAATTTCCCCGTCAGAACCAAAAATCATTCTGACTTGCTTATCAAATTTTTGCTTATAATCCGCTCTTCTTCTTTTCCTAGAAGTTATATAGCTATCATTACTAGGATCATAAGTAATATTAAATTCATCAGCCATTCCTAAATTGTCACCTCTATCAAATAGCAAGATAGTCTCTTTTTCACTTGGTTTTCTAGGATTGTACTTCAAATGAAAAGATTCAAACTTCGTATTAGAAAAATGCTGATCCATATATATTTCGATAAAATTATTCTTATTAACAATCAATATATACTTTATCCCTCTATTTTCACTGAAAACTAAATCATTTAAAATATCCATCTCTTGAAGCTCATCACCATCAAAAATTAAAGAAACTGAAGAATTTTCATCTCCTAAATATGCATCTAGACAAAATTTATTACTATCCCTATCTATTTTAAAGAAGCCTTCTCTATTTCTAAGTTGGCCTCTTTTTAAAATAGCATCATCTAAACCAAAGCTTTCTAAAACTCTTAAAATACTCTCGTTCATCTAATCACCTTGCACATTTTCTTAATCTTTTCATTTTCGTTGAATCTATAAATATCGTTAACCACTGTATTTCCGTAGCACTTGTAAAAATTATATCCATCATCGCCATCTTC
>CALVIC010000045.1 GCA_944329365.1 uncultured Bacilli bacterium | reverse complement strand
CCGGTTGAATTTGAAAAATCTTTATAGTTTTTAAAAACCCCCTCTAAAATGTGTCCAAAATATTGACAAAGTCCCGGATGAGGGGGTGTAATTTAAAATTTTTAATTTGTGTATCTGTTACATTATTATATGTTTTCGAATTATTTTACACTGATTTTCCTTTCAAATTTAGTTATTATAATTACAATAAGCATACAAAGGTAACCTTTGTATGCTAGTTTTAGCTTATATTATAGGCAATAAAAATTAAGGGTCTAGATTAACTTTTTTTCGTCCTTGATTTTTATTGTTTATTATGGGTTAATTATTTCGATAATTTCTGGGTAATTTAGTGTTAAAATTTACATTATAGAAAAAGAAGTCCTGAGACTTCTTAGTAAATAAGATATGAACCTAATAAAATAGCTAATAAAATGTAGAGAACTAAAATTATTAGATAACTATTATTTGAGCCAGATGTTACAGGCCCTTCGCATGAATTATTACAAGCCATGATTTATCTCCTTTCTAGGTGCTTAAATATAAGCCCCAAGTATGATTATTAATAATATAAATAAAACCAATACAATAGCAGCTGCACTTGTTCCTGTATTACACATATAAATCATCCTCCTTTTTGTCTTTTCACATTATTTTATGGAAATTTTAGAAATGCGTGCTAGTTTTGACGAAAAAAACGTGAAAAATGTTGTTTTTTCTTCTAAAATTTGTTAATATTGTTAATGATGAAAGGAAGATAAATGTGAATAAAAAGTTATTTGTCGTTGGAGCTTTTGCTTTAACTGCTCTACTTGTTGGATGTGGAAATGATGCAACTTTAAAAAATGATGAAGAAGTTGTTGCAGAATTAGATGGTAAGACTATTACTGCTGAAGATTTATATGCTGAACTTAAAGAGCAAGGTGGTAATGTTACTTTAACTAATATGATTGACGAGTTCATTTTAAATAAGGAATATGAAACTGATGAGGATGCTGAAACTTATGCCGATTCACAACTTCAATCTTATAAATCATCATATGAAAGTTACGGAATGAATTTTAGCGACGCTTTAAAGCAAGCTGGATATGATGGAGAAGATGAGTTTAAAGATTCTTTAATTCTCGATTATAAAAAGAAGACTGCTACTGAAGATTATGTAAAGAACAATTTAAAGGATAGCGAAATTAAAGATTATTATGACGATAATATTTTTGGAGATATCGAAGTTAGACATATTTTAATTAGTCCAAATACTAATGATGATATGACTGATGACGAGAAAAAGGAAGCTGAAAAGAAGGCTAAAAAAGAAGCTGAAGATATTATTAAGAAGTTAGATGATGGCGAAAAATTTAGTGATTTAGCTAAAAAATATTCAGATGATGAAGGTACTGCTTCTAATGGCGGTAAAATGACAGCTACTTATGGTTCTGTTGTTGATGAATTCTGGGATGCGGCTTCTAAGCTTAAAGATAAAACTTATACTAAAGAGCCAGTTGAAACAGAATATGGTTATCATATAATTTACAGAATTAAGCAAAATGAAAAACCATCACTTGATAAAGTTCGTGATGATGTTATCGATGATTTAGTTAAAGAAAAAATGGATAACGATTCAACTTTACAAACTAGAGCTTTAGTAGAACTTAGAAAAAAATATAATTTAGATATTACTGATAGTAATCTTAAGAAAGATTACGATGAGTCAGTAGATGCGGCTTTATCTGCTAAATCATCTAACAATACAAATAGTGCAAATTAAAAAGGAATTTTAAGATTCCTTTTTTTGTCCTTCTTTTTCAGCAATAAATTTTTCTAATTCTTCTAAATAAGGCATACCAGCTTGGGCGGTTTCAACGCCGATTTTCATAGCTGAGGCATAAGTTGCTTTTTTTAATGATTCGTTTAAGGTTAATCCTTTGGCTAAGTTTGCAGCTAAGTTTCCAGCTAAGGTATCGCCTGCTCCTACAGTATCGACGATTTTGGTTTCGATAGCCGGTATTTTGACAATTTTGGTTCCATCGTAATACATTAATCCGGCTTTACCTAGAGTAACTATTAGTTTGTTTGGATATTTTCTTATACACGACTCTATATTATCTGTGTTAAATATTGTTTCGCACTCTTTTTGGTTACATGTAATTATAAATATTTTATCTATTAGTGCGAGATTTTTAGGGTTACTTATAGATAATCTAGTTGGATGGCATGGAGTTAAAATCAATTTTTTATTATTTTGATAACAAAAGTCGATTAATTTTTCCGTGACTTCTTTTGGACCTTTTAACTGACAAACTATTATTTTAGAATTTAAGATTAAATCTTGATAAGTGTCAATCATGTCTTCAGTAAAATTATCTATTGCTCCATTGTGTCTTTCTATCTCATTGTCTTTGTCTTGATATCTGACTTTAACTAAAGAGTAATCATTTTCAATTGTTTCGTCTTCTTCAACTCCTGATGTATCTATTCCATTGTATTTTAGATTGTCTAAAATCTTTTTGCCTATTGCATCTTTGCCAATTCTAGATATCATAACTGTTTTCGCGCCGGCACGAGATGCGGCAACTGCTTGATTTGATCCTTTGCCGCCTGGAACGCATTTATCTGGAACATTATCGTATGTTCCATCTTTTTTTTGATAAAATATCATATCTAGTGAACAACCACCAAATACACATATATCGAAATTCATAAATTATACCTTCTTTAAATATTTTTACTTTCGATAAAATTATTTATTTCTTCTATGCTAAAACCTTTGTTATATAGTTTAGCTTTTAATTTTGATTTAAAGTTTTTATCTTTTTTCTTTAGTTGTTTTTGATATATTTTTTCCATTTCTTCAGTTAAATCCTTTTTGATAAATGGATAATTTTCAAGTCTTTGGATAATCATCTCTCTTTGGTATCCTTGAGTAATTAAATAGTTTAAGATTTTTTGTTTTAAAAAGGTTATAGTGTCTTTTTGATTAATTTTAACTTTTTTTTCGACTATTTTATCTATATGATTTTTGATTATTTCTTCATCAATGTTGTTTAAAGCTTCTTTAATGTGTTCATCAGCTATTTTTTGTTTTTTTAGATTTTTAGCTATTTTTTCTGGTCCATCTAGACTGAGGTTTATCTTATCATTAGTATATGCTTTGGCAAATGCTTTATCATTAATTAGACCTATTTGTTTTAAGTTTTCGATTATTTTTTGTTTATCATTATCATTAATATCCGATTTATTTAAATATTCTTTTACTTCGTATTCACTTCGAAGACGAGTACTTATAAGGTTTAAAATTTTGTTATAAGTGCGATAGTAGTTCGTGTCGTTATGTATTTTTTCAAGTAATTTTTTATCTATTCTTTTAGAATATAAAAGATTGTTATTTAAGATTACGTCATCATATGTGTCGATTACTTCCCCACTATCTAGGGTAAGTTTATATTTAGATCCTGTTTTTGATATTTTTGTTATTTTCATAGTTTTTTCCTTTCTTTTATATTCTAGCATAATTTTTATATAATAAAAAGACCAATAAGGCCTTTTAGAATTTAACTTGTGGCGTTTCTTTTTCAGCTTCAGTTGCTTCAAAGAATTCTTCTGGTTTGAAGTTAAAGATTGAAGCAACAATATTTGAAGGGAACATTTCTAGTTTGTTTTTGTAAACTAAAACACTATCGTTGTAGAACTGACGAGCATAGGCAATTTTGTCTTCAGTTTCTTTTAGGTTGTTTTGTAAGTCTAAAAAGTTCGTGTTTGCCTTTAAATCCGGATAATTTTCAGCAACTGCAAATAAATGATTTAAAGCATCAGTAAGCATATTTGCACTTTTGATTTCCTCACCTGGTGTTTTAGCACTTACTGCACTATTACGAGCTGAAATAACTTCATCTAATGTTTCCTTTTCATGAGTTGCATAACCTTTGACTGTTTCAACTAGGTTTGGAATTAAATCATTACGTCTTTTTAGTAAAACATCAATTTGAGACCATTGGTCTTTAACTTTGTTTCTTAAATTTACAAGTGAGTTGTATGATCCAATAACAAAGACTATTAATAATAGAACGATTACGCCAACAATAATTAAAGCTATCATTTTATTTCCTCCATTCTTCTTTAATTATACACTACTTTGTGAAAAAAATATAGTTCTATATTTTTTATTTGACATATAGTTATCAATTTAACGATGTCTACCTCTAGAAATATTGTTTTCATTATGATACGGATAATCAAAAGGCATATCTGGAATATCATTATGATACGGATAATCAAAAGGCATATCTGGAATATCATCTTGATAGGCACTTGTTGGAACTGGTTTTTCATCACCAAGTGGCATATCTGGAATATCATCTTGATAGGCACTTGTT
>CALVIC010000044.1 GCA_944329365.1 uncultured Bacilli bacterium | reverse complement strand
TAAAAGATAAGAGGGAATATATAATAATAGAGTTAATATGTATTAATTTTAATAAATTAGTATATATTGAATTGAGTATTATAAAAAATAAAGCACTGATTTATCCAAAAGGTAAGTCTGTGCTTTTTTTGATGTTTAAAACAAAATTCTTAATACATTGTCGTAGTCCACCAAGCTCCATTCAATTTGCAAATTTCAAATTGAATGGAGGAGAAAAATTGAATATTGAAGGAAATAAGAAAATATTTAAAGTAGACGAAAATGAAATAGTTGCAGATTTTGATAATAATAAATATTATATTACATTTAAAAATTTTAATGGAGAAAAAATAATGAGTGAAATACCTAAAAAAGTATTTGATATATATGTTGAATCTAAAAGAAATTATAAGAAAAATCAGAATGAGGAGGAAAGACATTGGGAAAAAACAGAATTAACAGAAATTACAATATATAAAAGAGGTAACAAATATCATGAAAGTATCGAGACAACAGTTATAAACAATGAAATGAAACAAAACTTATATATTGCTGTTTCTAAACTACCTTTAATTCAACGTAGAAGAATAAAAATGAAATATTTTGAAGAAATGAAAGAAAAGAAACTAGCAGAAAAAGAAAAAATTTCTATAAGAGCAATTCAATATAGTTTACATTATGGAATAGAAAATTTAAAAAAATTTTTTAATTAGACTTCGTAAAAGTGAAGTTTAGTGAGGAAACAAGTAAGAGGATTAATTTCTTCTTAACTTGTTTCTTTTTTTATGTGACAAGTTAGTACATTGAAATTTAAATATTAATCATTAAATACGTTCTATTATTGAAGCTAGTTTAAATGAGGAGACATAACCTCAAACTTAAATATAAGTTAGCCACTTATAAGGCGATGAAAATAATAGTTATAATGATACACTTGTTTAGTCATAGCACGAGCGTTAAGAGCGTCCCACGCATTGAGAACAAGTCTGGTCTTCCAGATAGGTGCAATTCCTGTGAATGATTTAGCTAATCATAATTTAATGAATAAAAATTTAATTGATTATGAAGTAAAAATTTGGAGGTAGAAAATGTTAGATGTTTTTACAATGGTAATATTATTAATACTTCATATTATATTTATGTTTGTAGTATTACTTATGTATTTAATTATTTTAGGGGGAAGTAATACTAAAAGTGATGAGGAAAGGTTTTATGAAGATAAAGAACAAATGGATTATTTAAAAAAATATAAAAATAAGGAGAGTAAGAAATGAGTAAGATACCTAATATATTAACAAAAAATCAAGCTATTGCTTATGCAGTAACAGCTTTTCATAATTTTATAAATTCAGGAAATATAAATTACTTTGATATTGGAACTTTTGAAATATTTATGAATGGAGCAATGGAAGTACATAATAAAAGTAAAATTGTAGAATTTTCAAAAAATATTAAAATAAATAATAAAGCAAAAATGATAATGAAAATTGAAAAAATAAAAGATATGACAAAAATTGATATGTAATTTTTTATGTATCAGTTTTTTATTCATAAAAAAATTTTTTGTACATAATAATTGAGTATGAGGTGTTTATAAATGAAAAATATAGAAAATGAAACTTGTACAAAAGATAAAAAAAGTAACGAAATAAACTTTTCTGTTGCCTATAAAAAGGATGGAGATAGTTTCCAAAACATTATGGAAAAGATTTTAATTAGTAAAATTATAAAAAATGGGTAACACCTTGATATTATATTAAAAGTACGTTATAAATAATATATTAAGGTGTTTATAATAGTTAGGAGGCTGTTTTGAACATCAAAGAAAATAATCGAGAATATAATGCTGCAATTTATATTCGATTAAGTAAGGAAGATGGTGATAGGGAAGAGAGCGAAAGTGTTACAAATCAAAGAAAGATTTTAAAAGCATTTGCAAAAGAAAATAAGTATAAGATTTATGATGAATATGTTGATGATGGTTATACAGGTACTAACTTTAATAGACCAGATTTTAAAAGAATGATAAGAGATATAGAAAACAAGAAAATTAATATGGTAATTACAAAAAGTTTATCAAGATTGGGAAGGGATTACATAGAAACAGGAAGATATATAGAAACTTATTTTCCAGAAAATGAAATTAGGTATATTGCTATACTTGATGATGTAGATACATATTTGGATAGAAATTGTGATACAGTTGCATTTAAAAATATAATGAATGATTATTATGCAAAAGAAACTTCAAAGAATATTAAGAAGACTAAAAATAAAAAGAAATTAGAAGGATTTTATTATACATCATATGCTCCATTTGGCTATAAAAAGGTTAGTAAATCAGGAAATTTAGAAATAGATGAAGTTCAAGCAGATATTGTAAGAAAAATATATGACTTATTTCTTGAAGGTAAAGGTACTTATCAAATAGCAAAATTATTAACAGGAGAAGGAATAGAACCACCTGGATTACAGATGAAAATGAAAAATGTGGTAAATAATATAACTAATACAACAGATAAGTGGAATCATAACACAGTTAGAAGAATCTTATCAAATCAAATTTATATTGGAAATTGTGTTCAAAATAAAAGTAAAAAGATTAGTTATAAAAGTAAAAAAATGATTGCTATTCCAGAAGAAGAACATACTATAACTAAAAATCATCACAAAGCTATTATACCGATTGATAAATGGGAATTGGTACAAAAAATGTTAGGAGTACATAAAAATGAAAAAATAAGAGATACAGATGTGTTGTTTAAGGGTTTATTATATTGTGCTCATTGTAACAATAAACTATCAATTAGAACAAAAGTGGATCACAATAAATCAGGAGATGTAACTAGAAGATATATTTTATGTAGCACTGCAAATAAAAAAATTTCCAATAGTATATGTTATAAAAGGTATATAAATTATAATAAGTTTGAGGAACAGGCTATTTCTAAAATATCAGAAATATTAAAGATATATATAAATTCAAATGCTTTTAAAAATGAAGAGGCTTTGAGGAGAATACTTGATTTACAAAGTAATAAAGGAAGTATTTTAAAAAGCATTTGAATTTACAAAGTAATAAAGGAAGTATTTTAAAAAGACAGGAAAAGTTAGATAGGGATTTAAAGAGAATTAATAAAAAAATCGGGACTCTATACAATGATAAATTAAATGGGTTATTGGAAGAGCAAGATTTTAAACTTTTTTCGGAAAACTTAGTAAATGAACGCCATAGAATTGAAAGAATATTAAAAGAAACTCAAAAAGAATTGGATAAGTTTAAAGATGATGGAATTAATAATAGAATAAAATTGGACACGCAAAAAGTAATTAAGAAATTAGTAAAGAACAAAGAGTTTAATAAAGAAACTATAACTCAATTAGTAAATAGAATAGAAGTAGACAAGGACAATCATGCAGTAATATATTTTAATTTTTATGAATTAAATTGTTTAGGAGGACAAATAGAAGATGTCAAACAAGCAAGTAATTTATAATGTTGGAGTATATTTAAGACTAAGTAAAGATGATGGTGATGATATAGAGAGTGAAAGTGTAACAAATCAAAGGAAGATAATTAATGACTATATCAAAAAAAATAAAAATATGATACTATATGATGAATATGTTGACGATGGATATACTGGAACAAATTTTAATAGACCAGAATTTCAAAGATTATTAAAAGATATAGAAAACAAGAAAATAAACATGGTTATTACTAAAAATTTATCTAGATTAGGAAGAAACTATATAGAAACAGGTAATTATATAGAGAAATATTTTCCAGATCATAGAGTTAGATATATTGCTTTATTGGATAATATAGATAATTTTAAAGAAAGTGTTAACAATGATTTCATTCCTATTAAATCTGTATTTAATGAAAAATATTGTAGAGATACATCTATTGCAATAAAAAAGACAAAAAGAAAAAGAATGGAAGAAGGATTCTATAGCTGTAATACAGCACCATTTGGTTATAAAAAAGATCCCGACGTTCCAGGTAAATTGATAATAGATGAAGAAAGCAGTAAAACTGTTAAAAAAATTTTTGAGTTAAAACTAAAAGGTTATACCAATAATGAAATAGTTAAATATTTAGATAAAAATCAATATGTTACCCCAGCTGAATATATGAAAATTAGAGGTCAAGAGCATATAGAACATAAAAATTTATGGCGAATAAGTACTGTAAATAGAATATTATGTAATCAAGTTTATTTAGGACATTGTGTAAGAGGTAAGACACAAAAGATTAGTTATAAGTCTAAAAATAAAAAATATGTTAAAAGAAACGATTTTATAATTACTAAAAATACACATGAACCTATTATTTCAGAGAAAGTGTTTGAAAAAATACATAATACTAGAAAGTATGGTTTAACACGAGAAAACAACGAATCAAACTATCTTTTAAAAGACTTAATTTATTGTAAAAATTGTGGCAAAAAACTAATTTTTAAAAAAATGAGAAGCAGAACAATTATTTATTGTAGAAATCATGCTGAAAATTCTAAATTATGTTCGAATGATTGTAGATTAGATTATAATTTAATTGAAAATAGAGTATTAGAATATATATCTAATATATATAAAGAGTACATAAAGAGCAATAAAGTAAAGGACAACCTTTATAAGAGATATATAAAAAATATTATAAATAAATTAGAAGATGAATTAAAAGAATTAAATCTATCTCTTGAACAGTTAAAATTTAGAATAACATCATTATATAACGAAAGATTATCAGAAGGTATTAATGAAGAAGAATATAAAAATAAATATACTAATCTGTCTAAACAAAGAAAAGAATTATCAGAAAAAATTACTGATAAGGAAAAGAAAATTGAAAATGAAAAAAATAAATTAAATACTTTAGATCAAAAAAAATCTATTTTTAATAAAATAGAAGATATTGAAAAAAAAGATTTTGAAGGTATAAATATGAATGAATTGATAGAGAAAATAGAAGTATTTAAGAAAGAAATAACTATAAATTTTAATTTTGGAATCGTAGGAAATTTAAAATTTTAGTGTGCCTATTGTACACGCTATGATTGTACTGTAGCTATGGCAGAATATCTTGCAGGTAGCCAAGAAGCATTTGTAGAGCAAATGAATAATAAAGCTAAAGAATTAGGAATGAATGATACTACTTTTAAAAATTGTCATGGTATAGATGAAGATGGGCATG
>CALVIC010000043.1 GCA_944329365.1 uncultured Bacilli bacterium | reverse complement strand
TCGTTGAATCTATAAATATCGTTAACCACTGTATTTCCGTAGCACTTGTAAAAATTATATCCATCATCGCCATCTTCGATTAACAATGGAAAATTATCTTCGAGGAACTCTTCCATTCCCGGAATCATCAAACCTGTAAACTTTAAAGCTGTATCAATTCGATATTGAATAACTTTATTCTTCCTAAAACCGCTTTTATAATCTTCAAGTAAAGATGCCGGAATTTCTCGGCAATCATCGTAACCATTATCCGATGTTTTAATTTCAATCTGACCATGAACACCAATCTTACCAATCCTAATTAGTCCCCAAGTACCGATACCTAACCTTTCATTATACAAAAATTGAACTTTTTCATTTAAATCTTTACTGTATTTAATCTCCGTCCTTTGAACAAAATCATTAGAATATTTTGGTAAATCCGAAAAAATTAAATCAAAATTCCTATCGTCGACTTCTAAATCAACCTCTTTAAAAAACTTTTCAAATTCACACAAATTAATTTTTAAACCATTTGCAATCTCAGAAGTTTTAAGTTTAAAACTATCACCTACAGCCATAAAATAATCGTTATCCCTTTGTAAAACTGCGTTTTTACCGTCGAGTAATCCCGACTCTAAAATTAACCTATCAGCTTCATCGTGTAAGGATTTTTTATTCATAAGTTCGTCACCTTTCTTTATTTTGCAATTAAAACCTTACTGCCAACTTCATTATACATAAGTTTTCCTAGAATTGAATTATCTAAAACAAACTCTCTAACCCCAGGAGCCATTTCTTCGAGGTCCATTAATATTTTATTAAATTCATCAAAAACATCCGCATTTTCGGCAAATAAATCCATTAAATTTACCTTTTTAATTATATCTCTAGTTAAAATATCCTTTGCTTTTCTATTTTTACTAAAACTAAATTCTTGATCAAATGAAACACCACTTACTTTTGTTTCTAATTCACTCTTACTTACATTTTCTGTAATTGAAACCTCGAAGTTATGAGAAACCTCATCACCTCTCGTAATTTGACCATTTAATTTTCTATTGGAAATAAAAAGTCTTCCAAAAGAATCATCTATCTTATTATATACGGCAATTTCAAATTCTTTAGTTCCATCTAAAGAAATAGCCATATTTATCGCTCTTTCTTCATTTACTAAACTTACGCAATATTTCAGTCTTGATTTTTCGTCATTAATCATCTTTATTGAAAACTCACCACTATCTGTCATTACTGACCAAAGCGGTCCATCGATAATACCCAAACAATTACCTTTCATATCGCACAAGTATCTTTCACTTCCATTATATTTTACTTCAAAGCCAAAAATATTTAACGCTGAATTTACTACTGATTTTCTATTCATAATATTTTCCCTCCTTTGAGCGCATGTTCAATTATACTAGTTCCCTTCAAAAATGTCAAATTTACACACTATTGTTATTTTCTTAAGAAATATATGTTTGTAAAAAGAAAAAAAGTAAAGAAATTAATCCTTACCCAAACAATAATTAACCTTTTCTTCATAATATAAATTATTAAAATCTAAAGCAAGTTCGTGAACCTTTAAGAAAAACTCCTTAGTTGAATTACTCAAACCTTTTGTACTTGTAATTGACAAAGCAAACGGATGAGATGTAAACACCAGCGAAACATCGTTATAATAACCTCCGCCTTCCGTATACTCGCCATATTTATGCGCAACAGGTGTATCGTCGGCCTTGACAAAATCTAAATTATCCGAAATTTTCATATCCTCTACTAACTTTTTCGCATTATCAGAACCATCTAAATAATACTTATAAACTTCTTTAATATAACCATTACCCAAACTAGGACTTAAATTTCCAAAACGATCTGTATAAGTAATTGTATAACCTAAATCTTTCCAATAATTTCGAACTGTTGCAGTCCCACCTATTTCATCCAAAATCATAAAATATGCAATATTATCGCTATATCTTATTGCCTTGTAAAGTAAATCACTTATCTTATATTTAGAACCAATTGGATCTTTTTGAATAACTCCACTTCCTCCTGCTTTATAATTTGCTGTATAAGTAAGTTCTTTATTCAAATTGAGATTTCCCTCATCTGCCAAATGATAAGCATAAAATACAGCTGGTAGTTTACTGACACTCGCCGCATAAGAAGAATAATTTTCGCCCTTTCCAAATGAATAACCGTTATCTAAATCTTCATATTCAAAATTAGCATCACTTCCAAACATCCCTATCATCTCGTCGCGAATATTTCCGAGTTTCTCACTAAAAACATCTTCAGTAAAATCACTACTAGCTAAACATTTCTTATATTCGTCACTATTATTCTTAAAATTAGCAGCTATTTCATCATAATACTTATCAAGCTCTACTCCACTTCCATAAAAAAGATAATATCCTCCACCTATTAATAATACTAAAACGAATATAAAAAATACTTTAACGCCTGTTTTTAATTTTCTCTTTCTTCTCTTTGCCATTTTAAACACCTAATATCATCATAATATTTTTTGACAAAATTATCAAGTAAAAAAAGTTAGAAATCATCTTCTAACCTTTTAAAACATCAATTGCTTTACGCATCTTTAAATCATATTTAACTAAATCTAAACCGCCAAACATCTGTAAAAATTCTTCTTTCTTAATTTGATAATTTTCAGCAAGTCTTTCAGCTTCCTTATTAGCTTCTTCATCTGAAATTTCGATTTTTTCTTGTTTAGCAATCTCTTCAAGCATTAATCTATGCTTAACTCTTCTTGCAGCCTCAGGTCTCATTTGTGACTTTAAAGCTTCCTCGTCAGAATTTGTAAACTTATAGAATTGTTCTCAAGTAATACCTTGACTTCTTAAATGACTATCATATTGACTAATCATTCTTTCAAGCTCATCATCAATCATTACTTCTGGAATATCAACTTCAGTATCTTTAGCAGCTGCTTCTAATAATTCATCGATATATTTATTTTCAAGTTCAGATTCTTTATTAGTTAAAATACTCTCAGAAATCTTAGCTTCTAATTTTTCTTTAGTATCTACGCCTTCCATCCCTAAATCTTCAAAGAAATCCTTATCGAGTTCTGGAACTTTAACTTCTTTAACTTCGTGAACTTTAACTTTAAATGTTGCTTTTTTACCTTTAAGATCTTCTGCATGATAATCTTCTGGGAAAGTAACTTCGACGTCCTTTTCATCCCCAGATTTAAGTCCAATTAATTGTTCTTCAAATCCTGGAATAAAAGTTCCGCTACCGATTTTAAGTGAATAATTTTCACCTTTTCCACCTTCAAAAGCTACACCATCGACAAAGCCTTCAAAATCTATAACAGCTACATCGCCATCTTTAATTTCGCCATCTTTAAGTACATCTTCTGCATATCTGTGACGAATATTTTCGATAGTATCTTCTATTTCTTCAGCTGTAACTTTTGCTTTCTCACGTTTTACATTTATTTTCTTATAATCACCAAGTTTTACTTCTGGTCTCATAGTTAAAACAAAATTGAATGTAACACCTTCGCCATTAATCTCTTTAACTTGAACATCTGGTCTTGCAACTAAATCCTCTAAATCTTTTTCGTTTTCTTTAAGCATTTTTTCATAAGCTCCATCGACTACAGCTTCAGCTGCATCCATATATAAAGCTTGTTCACCATACTTTTTAATAAATACTTCTTTAGGTGCGTGACCTGGTCTAAAACCGTCGATTTTAGCCTTTTTATTAGCTTCTTTAAACGCTTTATCTAATGCCTCTTCCCATTCTTTGCCTTCAACTTTAATTTCAATTTCTTTTATATTTTTTGCCATAAAATCTCCTCCAATGTATAATATAACCTATTTTTCTGAATTTGTAAACTAAATCCATACTCCAAAGCCAATAGCTGCCATACTAAGTAATAACCCTACTGACCAGAATAACCTAACGACATCCACTTCGCTCCATCCAAGTTTTTCAAAATGATGATGAAGCGGAGCCATTAAAAATACTTTAGTGTGGAATTTACTTAAAGCAATCCACTGAATAATAACTGATAACGTTTCAATTACAAAGACTCCAGCTACGATAATCAAAGTAACCTCGTGATTTGTAATAATTGCCACCGACGCAAGTGCGGCTCCAAGTGAAAGCGAACCCGTATCTCCCATAAATATTTTAGCCGGATGACAGTTATAAACCAAAAATCCTGCAAGTGATCCAACTAAAACAAAACAGAAAATAGCCACATCCTCATTACCTAAAGCCCAGTTTGCACCCCAAGTAATCAGTCCAAAAGCAAAGAAAGCAATAGCCGATAAACCTCCAGCAAGACCATCTAAACCATCTGTAATATTAACCGCATTACTACTAGCTACTAATACTAAAAGTAAGAACATTCCATAAAGCCAGCCTAAATTAATCTTAATACCTAAAGTATGAATATCGACAATCGGATCATTACCACTACTCATAAAGATATAGAAGAACACTAAAGCTATAACTATTTGGAAAAATAATTTCAAAAAAATCGACATACCATCGTTATTTTTTCTCTTAAGTCTATCATCCATATAACCTAAAATCGCATAAGCGATAAAAACAAACATAACAATAAATAAGTTCGTTGAAAATTCGATCTTTCCAGTTATTACTAAAGCCACCATAATCAAAACTGTCGGTAAAATAAAAATAATACCCCCAGAAGTTGGTGTCCCATTCTTTACTTGATGTCTCTTACCTAGTGTCGCACTAACTTGTTGATTGATGTTTTTCTTCCGAAACCACTTTACAACAAAATAACCAAACACTACGGATAATGAAAAACCTAGCATTATTGCCATAACTGCTTTAGCAAGTACTAACATTTAATCATCTCCTGAGTCCTTATAATTATAACATTTTAAAGGTCTTTTTGTATACACTTTTTTTAAATATTTTCCATCTTAGCATATTCTAAATCTTAAGTCTATACCTAAACTTTTTACTATTTGCCAATATAAAATAACCTTTATAACTTTTTTTGAAAGCTCATACTTTAACTTATCTTTTTTACAAAGTTTACGTAATTTTCGCTTTATTCTCTTCTTTGTTTTACTATTAACTAAAATTATAAGTTTTTTACCCTTAAAAACAAACTTGTAGCCCAAAAAACAAAAACCTTTTTTCATATCATAAATGAAATACACCCCATAGAGTAGACAATAAAAAAAATCCTAATTTAAGGGTTATGATATAATACACTTCCGAAAGAAGGTGTATTTATTATGGCTAAAAAAGGGCAAAAATTTGCTAAATATGATAATACTTTTATTCAAGAAATTGTAAATGAATTTAAAAAAGGAATACCTGCTACAAGATTGTCTAAAGAAAATAATATTCCTTTACATACAGTTAAAACTTGGAAAAGAAAATTTGTAAGTCATCCTGAATTATATCCTAATGCAGGTGTTGGCAGTGGTAGCCCCAAAGAAAAAGATTTAACCAAAGAAGATTATA
>CALVIC010000042.1 GCA_944329365.1 uncultured Bacilli bacterium | reverse complement strand
TAGATAAAGCTTCAACTGCCGTCTTAAACTCTGCTGCTTTCATTTGAATCACTTCCCTTCTCTTTTGAACATACATCAAGCACATAACTCTCACTTATTGGATCTTCCTTATCCAAAATTGGGTTAACAACCTCATTAATCTTTACACAGTCACCAATATTTATATAACCATCCTCTTTATCGATAACAAGTCTAAGTACATTAGAACTGCCATCTTTGCCATAAAATACTTCGTCTAAAATATATCCAGCATCATTTATTGGCCCTTCTAATAAATTACGAATTCGCTCTTCCACAAATACACCTCCCAATATTACATTAAAGAGTGGGAATCCCCACTCTTCGTTCGCACTTAAATTATAACATAAAAAAAACATATTGACAAACACTTTCAGTAAAATTATACGTATATTCCAAAGTTTTATGCATAAAAATACTCACAGACCATAAAATTTTGATATAATAATTAAAGGTGATATAAATTGAATAAGACATACTTAAAAAACATCTTAAAAGGACTAACCGGTATTCTAATCTATTTTGCCGTCAGCAATTACGCCATCATTCCTCTCTATGCCCTAGGAATTGACCCGTCTAAATTACCGGGTTACGTAACTGACATTTATAGCCTGTTTATGGAATTTCTAATAATCTTAAGTATTTTTCTTTTATTTCAAAAAGAAATCATTAATTCATTTAAAGATTTAAAGAAAAACCATTTAAAATACTTCAAAAAGTACTTAAAATACTACCTTTTAGCAATCATCGTTATGATGGGCTCAAATGCCATAATTAACATATTAGGCGGTGGAATATCTGAAAATGAAAGTGCGATTAGAAGCTCATTTCAAACATCTCCAGTCTATGTCTTCATTGCTTCAGTCATCTTTGCCCCAATATTAGAAGAGTTCACCTTTAGAGGCTGTTTTAGAGCAATCTTCAAAAACGATACTGTTTTCATCTTAGTCTCTGGACTCATCTTTGGTTCCCTGCACTTAATAACCATGCCACTTAACGAACTATTCCCAATCTACTTAATATCATACTCAAGCTGTGGCATTGCCTTTGCCTATATGCTGGCAAAAAGTAACAACATCTTTGTTTCTACCGGCTTCCACTTCATGCACAACGGCATTCTCATGTCACTCCAGACATTCTTATTATTTTTCTCTTAAAGACAAAACTCTTTTTTTATGTTAAAATGAAACTAGGTGAACAATATGAAAAAACATCTTTTCCTAAAGATATTTATTCTCTTAATTGTTATCATTTGCTTAATTATTGCTTATAGTCACTTTATAGCTACCCAAATGATAACTCTCCACGAATATAAAATCACAAATTCAAATATTACTGAAAACTTTGATGGCTTTAAAATTCTTCATATTACAGACATTCACTACGGAAGAATGTTTGACAAGGGCAAACTAGACCGCTTAGTCAAAAGCATCAACGAACAAGAACCAGACATCGTCGTTTTAACTGGTGACCTTATCGACAAAGATACAAGACTAACAACTTCCATGATCGATGAACTTGCAAATGGACTCAAAAAAATAAAAGCAAACATTGCAAAATATGCCATAACCGGTAACCATGATTACAAATTCGACGAATGGCAAAACATTATCGAAAATGGTGGATTTGAAAATCTCAACAATACATATGACACGATTTACAAAAATGGATATTCAAGCATCCTAATAGCTGGCGTCTCGACAGCCGAAGATAAACAAAACATAAACGACAAACTAACTAGTACCATCGATTATATCAACTCATTTGAAAATGGTGGGCCAATTTACAAAATTCTTCTCATCCACGAACCAGACCTTATCGATAACCTGAATAACAATAAATTTGACTTAATCCTAGCCGGTCATACCCATAATGGTCAAGTTAGGCTTCCATTCCTTCCGCCAATAATCCTTCCAGAAAACGGGCAAAAATACCCTGGACCTTACTATAAAATAGACAATTCCGACATGTACGTCTCAAACGGTCTAGGGGTCTCAACCATTGACTTTAGATTATTTAATACCCCATCTTATAACATTTACCGTTTGACAAACAAATAAGCTGCCTAAAATAGACAGCTTTTTAATTTCTTAATTTATCCACCTCATCCAAAGTTAAATTCATCATCTTCGCAATCTCTTTGACATCAAGACCTCTGCTCAAAAATAAATTCACTCTTTTTTTAAGGTTCTCTTCCTTCTCTATAAAATGACCTCTTGTAATCCTTGATACTTCATTCACCTTTATCAAATCTGAAAACTCGGATAAAATCTTACTATCCTCATCCTTAGATGAATCTAGCGTATATAACTTATCATTTATATATAAACTAACCATATTTAAAACGTTCTTAACTTGTTCGCTCTTAGAACTATACTTACTACTAGTCCTCGAAACAAGCTCATCTAACTTCTTCTTATCATCATCTGCCATCTTAAATACCATCGTCGTTGAAAAATTTGCTCCAGTATAATCTTCATCGCCATAAACAGTCTCACGGCTTGTTGTTTTACCATCACTACCGTTAAGTTCAAACCATAAAGACGTCATAAAAGTCGCGTCTTTAACAACCTTACCGGTATTTGTTCGTCTTATAATTCCGATTTGAATGCCTTCCTTATAATCACATAACTTCAAATAAACCTCAAGTCCATTTAAATTCGGATTCATCTGATGTATCTTCATCGCACTCATTCCACGAACCTCTAAAGCATCCTTAAAATCAAATTTTTTCATTGTTATATACTTTGTAAAATCGTTATAAACATCATTATATTTAATTAATCTCGAAAATGATTTTTTTGCTTCTTCCTCATTAAGCTTTAAATCTTCCGTAAAATATTTGGTAACTATAATATTAAAGTACTCATCGTTTTGGTGAACCTTCCTAACTAACTCCTTAAATGATAAATTATCCATTAATTATTCCCCTTTTCCATTTTTATCAAAATATAACTTCATTGCCATGTTAAATTCATTTTCATCGTCAAGTCCAATAAGTAATGAACCAGCACTATTCTGTAATTTCTTTCTCACACAAAAATTCCGTGGATCTTCCGTATTTGATAAATAAACATAAACATTAGAATGGGCCATTATCTCATCTAAAATAACATAATCAAGTCCATCATTTAGTGTAACTACCTCTGCCTCTATATCCATATTATCTAGTCCTTTCCCCTGTATTATTCTCCATATGCTCTTTCAAGGCCATACTCGCCTGAGCCTCATACTTATTTATATCGATAGTTCCATCGTCCTTAAGCAAACCATGATCTCTCAAATAATCGGTAAAATCAGTATAATCTGATGACTTAGCAATTATATCGTTCATCGTTCCAAACACATTTGCCCCATTACTGTCGATCTTATAATAAGCACCATATATATTATCATCATAATCATTGCTACTCACAATATCGCTAGCAATAGAATCCGTATCATACCAATAACCTTTATTATCCTCAGTTCTATGCGTATTTTCATCAACTGACTGATAACCAATTGTATTCTTAGCCAAATTATACGTCTCCAACGCATTACTAACAGATAAACCACTAAACACCAAAGCACAAACAGCAGCCACACCTGCAACAAATAACGCTGTTTTTTTATAAACCTCCATAGTCTTCTTATCTGTCTTTACTTTTTTCCTCTCATCAGTTACTACTTTATCAGAACCTATAGAATTTATCCTTGCCATATCTACATAAGCATTTGAAGTTGAGGCATCTTTCGAACTAAGTCCAATATGACGCATAAAAATTTCCTCATCACTTAAATTCAATTCATTTTCTCTATTAAAAACTTTTTGAATATCTCTAAATTGATTCCCACCGATAAACTCTCTATGTCTTTGATCTAACGCTTCATCAAGTAATTCCTTTGAAGACTTTCCAGCCATCATTTTATAATCTGAGACATCACTTATTGGACCACCATTAATCACACTTCTATTAATTGAATCCCATGTTCTATCTGCCATCTTTATTTCCTCCTCTTTCTTACCCTAATTATACAACACATAAATAATATGTGTCAAAAAAGAACTTTTTAAAGATTTAAACATTTGTTAAACAATCGTCAAGCTTTTCTTTTTAAAACAACTACACTTTCTACATGATAAGTCTGCGGGAACATATCAAAAGGTGTAACCTCTAAAACCTCATAACTATCTTCCATGAACTTTAAATCCCGAGCTAAAGTAACTGGATCACAAGAAACATAAACGATCATTTCTGGATTTATCCTTAAAATATCCAAAACGCATCTCTTACCAAGACCTGCCCTCGGTGGATCAACCACGGCAATATCTGCTTGATAACCCCTCAAAAATTCGAGTTTTGAAGAAACATCACCTAAAATAAACTTGACATTATCAGCTTCGTTTAAAACCTTATTCATATTAGCCGACTCTATCGCATCTTCGTTTATCTCGATTCCAATAACTTCCTTAAAATATTTACTTAAAAAAATTCCAATAGTTCCTGTTCCACAGTATAAATCTAAAACCTTTTTATTACTATCCTTCGGCAAACTATCTAAAACCTTACTATAAAGCTTTTCTGTCATCTCCTTGTTAACTTGAAAAAAAGCATCTTTTAAAACGTAAAACTTACAATCTAAAATTGAAGCTAAAACAAACTTTTTTCCATAAACAAGTTCATCGTTCATATAGATTGAATCACAAACCAAAGTCAAATCTTTGATATCCATCCTTCCTTTAATTATAATCATCACTTCATCATAAGCCTTAATCGTAATCTCAGATACCTCACTCAAATCCTCATTATTCAAAACAGAAATTACTTCGTTAATCTTCTCATTAGCAAGATAATACTTATCAATCGGCACAAAATCGTGAGTTCCATTCTTATAATAACCTACCTTACCATGAACTTTCAAAGTAACTTTATTTCTATAGCCCCAAACTTTAGGAGAAGGAACTATCTTTCGCACCCCAGAGTTTAAACCCGCAAACTTCGCTAAAATATTTTTTACCTTATTCTCTTTGTATTCTAAAGCCTTCTCGTATTTTAAATGCTTTAAGCTGCACCCATCTTTTTCATAAGGACATCTGCCCTCTACTCTATCAGGTGATACTTTTAAAAACTCTAAAACTTCTCCTTCCAAAAATTTTTTCTTTTCTAAAACAATCTTTACATAAGCTTCTTCCGAAGGTAAAAAATTGAAAACGAAAACAACTTTTCCATTATAAAAACCTATACCTCTGCCAAAATCATCTAACTTTTCACATTTTATTAAAATTTTATCCATACTACATCACAAAAAAATTATAACATAATCTTTTATTTTAAGTACATAATAAAAAAAGAAAGGAATCAAAAGTATGGAAAAAATAGATAAAAACGTTCATAAAGTCATTTATAAAATTAAAAAATTATACGGTGAAAGTCCTGATTTAAATACACGAATCATCGACATCCAAGGTCAAAAAATTGGTTGTCTTTTTTTCGAAAGCTC
>CALVIC010000041.1 GCA_944329365.1 uncultured Bacilli bacterium | reverse complement strand
TCTGGTTAGTGACTCTTTTTTTTATAAAAATAGTGTCAATGGGATTTCGCCTCACCAACACTATTTATTATAGAACCGTTTCTTGGACATAGAAACGAGGTTTTTATATGTCAAAATTAACCTATAAAAAGCCTTGCTAGGAAGAAAAAAATGTGGAGAAAAAACAAATACAACATTTATCTTATCTAGGCAGAAAATATCACGAATTTGTCTTTATTTAAAAAAAAGAACTTATACTATGAATTAGAATAATAGCTTTTATTATAAAGCAAATGTCTCCTTATATAATATTTCAGCTAATTTTCCTATTGTACTTAAAATGTTATATATGATATAATTTTAAAGGTGAAAAAAATGAAAAAAATTAATTTTGAAGAAGAAAACTATAATATTCATATGTTGCAAACTGATAGATTTCATAGAATCAGTTTTAGCATAATATTTGAAAGAAATATCAAAGAAGAAGACTTTGCATATAACAGTTTATTAATAAATGTTTTAGATATTTTAGCTTTTAAAAGCATAAAGGAAAAAAAGAAAAAAAGACTAGAAATTTATTCTCCAAATTATGAATTAAGTATTGATTTTAAAGGTAACCACACCTTATTATTTTTAAAAAGTTTTTTTATTGATGAAAAATATACTGAAAAAGGCATGAATGAAAAAAGTGTCAAATATTTACTTCATTTGATTTATAATGAGTCTATCATAAAAAACAAAATTTCTAAAGAAGCATTTGAAACTGCCAAAGCTAAAACATTAAATCGTTTAAAATCTTCGCCAGATAATCAAGAATATTATGCCTTACAAGAATTAAAAAGTATTCAAAAAATTTTCTCATTTAAAATTCCAAATACCAAAAGGCAAATAGAACTTATCGAAAATATTAGTGAAGATGATATTTATAATTATTATATAGACCTTTTAAATAATTCAAGAATCGAAATATTCTTTGTTGGTAATATAGATAGGGGAGAAGTAGAAAAAATATTAAATAAGAATTTTAATCCTCTACCTAGAAATATAGAACTAAAAGAGTTATATTTAAAAAGTCAAAGTGAACAAAATGATGTTGTTAAAATTGAACAAACCCAAAAACAACAAAGCATTTTATTTAAAAGTTATTATTTAGATAATTTAACTGATTTTGAAAAAATGTATGTTCTTCCAATTTTACACAATACAATTGGAATTAATAGGGGATTATTATACGATGAAATAAGAAGCAAAAATTCCCTTTGCTATTTTATCTTCTCGTTTGATGGTAAAGAAATAAACAGATTTTATATTTATACAGGAATAAATTCTAAAAACTATGAATTAGTCAACCATTTAATTGAAGAAACTTTAGAAAAGGTAAAATGTAATGATTTTAAAGATTCATTCTTTATAAATGCTAAGAATCTAATTCTTACAGATTTAGATACAGTATTTGAAAATCAATCAAAATTAGCAACTTTCTTCCAAGAAGAAATAATTTTAAACAAGGATAGTTTAGAAAATCAAAAATCAAATTACCAACAGGTAACAAAAGCAAACGTATCAGCCTTGGTAAAAAAATTAAAACCTGATGTTACATTTTTACTGAAAGGAGAAGATTAATTTGAGAAAACAAAAATACGAAGGAATAGATATCAATGTTTATGAAGAAACTTTAGATAATGGTTTTAAAATTTACATATGTAAAATGCCTTTTAAAAAAATATATGCTAGAATATCTGTTTCTGTTGGTAATGCTGTAAATGAATTTATATTCGAAGGAAAAAAATATAAAGTTTCACCACATTCTGCTCATTTTCTTGAGCATATTCTCTTCGACAAAAAAGTATCACAAATATTTTGTAAAAATGCAGCATATTTCAATGCTTCTACAGGTATAAATACAACTAATTATTATTTTCTGGGATCTAATAATTTTTACGAGAATTTAAACGTTTTATTAAGAATCGTTAATGAACCATATTTTACCGATGAATTTTCTAGAGAAAAGGGTGTGATTGAGCAAGAATTAAAAAATAAGACTGAAAAACCTAGTTCAATTGTTTATCAAAATCTCACAAGAAATCTTTTTTATAAGTCATATTATAAGGACTTTAAAAACTATAACAAAAATATGGTAGAAGATTTGTATAACTTGACAAAAGAAGAAATAGAATTATATTATAACGCTTTTTATAAACCAAATAATATGAGTTTAGTTATCGTTGGTGATATAGATTTAGAAAAGACAGTAGACTTTGTTCGACAATATTACCAAAACAATAATATAGTTAAAGGTGTAATTGCAAAGACAAAACATGAAATTGAACCAGAAACTGTGTTTAAAGAAAAAGATTACGTTAAAACAGAAATATCAAATGAATTGATTCAAATTGCTTATAAAATCAAAAAAATAGACGATGATTTACCACTACATTATACAATGCTAGATTTTTACTTTGATTATAAATTAGGAAATTTATCAAATTTAAACGACTTAACAGAAAAAGATGACAATTATATAACACCATATACATACTATGATTTAAATGTAATGGAAGATTATTTTATTGCCCATAGCTATGTAATAGTCAAGCAAGAAAATAAGTCAATTGAAATTCTTGATAATGAAATAAAAGACATCGCAATTTCTAAAAGCGAACTTGAATTGGAAAAAAAATCATTTATGAGCAATTTAATTAAGAAATTAGATAATCCTCAAAAACTTGGAAATTTTATTGCTTACCAATTAGACTTATATAAAAAACCAATTTATAACATTTATATGATATATAAAAATATTGAATATGATGACTTTATAAAATATATAAGTAATCTAGATTTTAACAACAAAGCAGTTATAGTCTATAAAAAAGAAATTTAATGATTTCTTTTTTTGTATTGATTTTTAAAAATATAAACGGTAAAATATATTTAGAATAGTAGGGGATAGAAATGAAAAATAACAGAGGATTTTTACTTGCCGAATCACTAGTAGTTTCGACATTTGTTTTAACCGTTTTGATATTTTTATTTGTTCAGTATCAAAACCTGATGACAACATATAAAAACAATACCGATTATAATAATCCAGAAGCTATTTATAACCTAGGTTCATTTGGGCAGTACCTTAATGCAGACCCTTCGAGACTTACATCCTTAAGTGACAGCTTAGGAAGTAACGCCTATATTAGAGTATATGATAAATCAAGTGGAGGATGTAACGTAAATTTAGGCTTAGGAACATTTTGCGATACCATTTTTAATGCAGCTGGCGCCAAAAAAGTAATTTATGCAGGATCAGATTTAACAAACCTTAAAAATTATATTAAAAATAATGACGATAGTTATCTAAACCAGTCACTTCGAGATTTTATTAGAAGAATTGACGCCGACGCGATTGAAAATAAAGGAAGATTAATTGCCCAGTTTGATAATGGTTACTATGCGACAGTCGCTTTGGATACGGAAGTTATAAGTGATATAAGCACCGACGCATGTATAATAGGAGGTCAGCAAATTTCTCCAGTTACAAGCGGGGATGGAATATACAAAGATGAATATGAAAGTGGAAGATGTGTCTATAGAGGAAAAAATCCAAACAACTACATAAGATTCAATAACGAACTTTGGAGAATAATAGCTAGAGAAGCCGATGGAACATATAAAATAATAAGAAATGATGTTTTATCAAACCGAGCATTCGATGCAGTAAATCATAGAAGTACAGATAACAATAGTTATTGTACAGATCCACAATATGGTTGTGGAGTCTATGCGGCCGTATCAGGAACATTTTCGTCACCTAGTGGTTCACAAAGCGGAACAGTAACCGAAGATTCTTCTATAAAAATATATTTAAATGATGATTATTATGTAAATAATATAAATAGTATAGCCAAAGGACAAATGACAAGTCATTCATTTAATATAGGAGCAGTAGAGAATTTGAATCAAAGTGGAGCCGAAACAGATAGTATCGAAAAGAATATAACAGGCGAGAAAATGTACACATGGACAGGAAATGTGGGACTTGTAAATGTATCAGATATTTTGAGAGCAAGTACTAATCCATTATGTACATCTGCAACGACTTCATATAACGGAACTAACGAGTGTAATAGTAATTACCTATTAGATAAAGGAAGTGCTAGCTCATTACATTATTGGACAATAAATGCTTGTTCTTACGAGTCAGTTGGTCTTTCAAATAATGCCTGGCTTGGTACTGCGTATAGTTCGCGTGCGTACGTGAGCAACTATTACGCCTATAATGGTGATCGCGCTCCCCGCCCAGTAGTCTTCTTAAAATCTGATACTACTTTGAGTGGAAGTGGAACAGAGTCTGATCCTTACACTATAGCCTGATTGACGGACAGTTTTGAAAAAACTAGTAAAAATAAGGGAAAAAGAGCTTAAAATATGCGCCCCGGTCATACGCATTTTAGGCTTTTTTTAGGATTTTTAGAATAACAAATAGATAATTTTTCAAGTAAGTTAAAAAATAATGAAAAAAATTGCATGACAAAAACAATAATAGACCATATAAATTTTAATTTATAGTTTAAATATCATATAAAATAAATTTATAAGAAATCGATACATAATGATGTGAATTAAAGGCTCGCTTGAATAATGTGAGTCCAGTATTAAAAAGTGATAAAACTCTTTTTTTGATTTTTTTACCGTTAATAATATAATTTTTATGAGTAGTAATATTTTCTTTTTTATAAGAACTACGATTTCGTGAATAATATGCACCTAATAAAGTTAAAAATAAAACACAAACGCATACTAAACAAAACATAGAAGTAAAAGCTTTTAAAGAAGCAGTAGTAATTTTTTCTAAATAAAAGCCATTAGATTTTTGATTTTTAAAAACACATTCAATGGCACCAAACCTATAAGAATAATCTTTGATGGCTCTTGTATGGTCACCGTTAGTGGCAATAATCCAAGGGACATCAGTATCTTTTGAATCACTAATTACAACATTACATTTAAGTTTTTGTTTTGTAATAAATATATCAGAATAAATAGTAGAACGATGTTTATAATGAAATAAATCACCTGCAGTTTTTCTGATAATGTGACCTTCTTTGTCATCGAAATAATAGACATATAAAGGCTTTTTAAGCCTGATACAGTAAGTGTGACCTAAAGAATCAATATAATTAAGAATATCACAAGAATTAAACCAACGGTCAGCTAGGAAAATAAGATTAAAATCAGAGTTAGAAAACATATCACTAACTTCTTTAATGCCTTGTAAGATAGTATCACTCATGAAAGCGTCATTATCGGAAACACCTTTAAAACATTTAAACCAAATAGGAATACCTTGAGAACCCAAACGCATAGTAAACATAAGGGTAGTATAGTTTTCATGAGAAAACATATGGTCAAAAATAATATGAACTCTTTTGTCAGAATGTTTCTTTTTATAAGTAGAAATAGCATAAGAAATAATTTGTTTATAAAAAGTATAAGGGTCAAATAATTTGTTGCGAAAGAAACGATTAATTCTTTTAATAACAGAATCAAGTTTAACATCTAAAAAATTATCTTTTAGGTTTTTGGCGATGTCAGAAGAAGCAATAGATTCAGCTTGAATAATACCAAATAAAATGGAAGGAATGATATTAAGTTGGGTTTTTCTAATATTAGGTACAGAATTTAACAAAAAAATTTCAAAATTACTTGTAATATCTTTTTGAGTATTATATAATTTAGACATGTAACTCACTTCTTTCTATTATGGGTTTATTATAAATATTTTAACAGAAGTGAGTTACAAAATCTATATAGTAAAAAAATAGCATAAAAAGGCAAATAAGAGGTATTAGCCTGAAAACGATTAATACCTCTAATTAATTTTATTTCAAAAACTGTCCGTAAGTGAGGTTATTCAGTAAAAAATATAAGAATTTTATGTCAATAACTTGGGAAAATGTCCCAAAAAAAAGTAAACATTAACGGGAAAATATTTCCAAAATTTAAGCATACACA
>CALVIC010000040.1 GCA_944329365.1 uncultured Bacilli bacterium | reverse complement strand
GGTGAAAGTCCTGATTTAAATACACGAATCATCGACATCCAAGGTCAAAAAATTGGTTGTCTTTTTTTCGAAAGCTCTTCTCAAACAAGTACCATATCTGACTTTATCATCAAAGCCGTTGACTATACCAAAGACAATATCTTTGATGACCTCTTCGAATCGCTAAAAAATAATATGTTTAACTCACAAGTAATTATCATCGATGACTTTTCACAGTTTCCATATTTCCTCTCAAGTGGATTTACTATCATCGTCGTTGAAAAAAAGGGCAAAGCCATCGTTATGGAAACCAGGGCCCAGTTAGACCGTGGCGTTACCGAATCGACTACTGAACCAATATTGCGTGGTTCCAAAGATAGTTTTACTGAAAGTCACTCCAAAAACCTAGGCCTTTTAAGAAAAAGAATCAAAGACCCAAACCTTTGGTTTTCCGAATTAAAAGTTGGCCGTAGAACTCAAACGAGAGTCAGTATTGCCTACATGAACGATATTGCCGATAAAAAAAACGTTGATGAAATAATCAAAAAATTAAAAAAATTAAACATCGACGGTATCTTAGATAGTGGAAACCTCATTGACTACCTTACCCAAAACAAATCCTCCTTCCCTCAATTCCAAAGTACCGAAAGACCAGACATCGTCTGTCAAGCCCTTTTAGACGGAAAAATCGTCATCATCGTCGAAAACTGTCCATTTACAATTATCCTCCCAACTGTCTTCATCGACTACTTCCATACATCAGAAGACCAATATCAAAAATCCATAAACATCTCTTTCACGAGACTCCTTAAAATATTTGCCTTTCTAATCACCATCTTTACTCCCGCTATCTATATTGCTATCACCACCTTTGATCAAAACACTGTACCAGACAAACTATTAATCTCCCTAGCTGTTCAAAGAGAAGGAGTTCCTTTCCCAACAGCCTTTGAAATAATCCTTCTAATGACCATCTTCGAAATTCTAAGAGAAAGTGATATTCGCTCTCCAAGTGGCATGTCTGCAGCCATGAGCATCGTCGGCGCTTTAGTTCTAGGGCAAGCCGCAGTTGACGCCGGAATTGTCTCCCCAATCACCGTTATTGTCGTTGCCATAACCTCTATCTGCAGCATGATCTTTACCGACATCGACTTCATCAATGGTATCAGAGCCTGGCGTTTTATCTTTATTATTGCTGCCAGTTTCCTCGGCCTAATCGGAGTCTTATCGGCCAGTCTAATCTTTCTAATAAAACTCGCCTCTCTTGAAAATTATAAAACTAGTTACCTCTCTCCATTCGCTCCATTTAACCTTAAAGCCCAAAAAGATGCCATTGTCAGATTTTCCATCTCCCATATATTTAAAAGACCAAAATACATAAGTGAAAAAAATCAAACTAGACAAAGGAGGTCGTCATGAAAAAATTACTACTTGTTATAACTCTTTGTTTTATCTTAACCGGTTGTGGCAACTACGCCGAATTAGATAAACTTGCCATCGTAACCGGTGTAGCCATTGACAAAGATGGTGATGATTATGAAATTAGTTATCTAGTCGCCAACTCACCCAAAGGCCAAACTAGTAGTAAAGAAGGTGAAGCCAAAACCACCGTCTATTCGGGAACTGGAGAAACGATTCCCGATGCCGCCATGATTATCGAACAAAAAAGTCCTAAAAAAATCTACCTTGGACACGTAAATGTCGTTATTATTTCTGAAGAGATTGCCAAAGATGGATTTTTCAAAGTAGCCGATTGGCTCTTCCGAAACCCCGAAACCAGAAAACAATTTTACCTTTTATTAGCCAAAGATGAAAAAGCAAAAAATATCATTAAAATAATCTCCCCACTCGAATCGTTTCCATCGCAAAGTATTGCCACTCTCCTAGAATCAAACCGTAATTCCATATCAGCATCGACGACAACCACCTACAATAACTTTGTCGGATACGTCCTCGAACAAGGAGCCGATCCAATCGTTCCGACCATTACGATTAAAGGCGACGTCAAAGAAGGAAGCGAACAATCAAATATCGAAACAACTGAACCAACAGCTTATCTCGCCCTTGGCCCACTAGCTATCTTCAAAGAAGATAAACTAGTCGGATATGTAAAAGCCAAAGAAAGTGAACTCATAAACCTCATTCAAAATAAAATTAAAGAAATAAAATATACATTAAATTACAACAATGATGACATTACCATTGACTCATATAATCTCAAAACAAAACTGTCCCTAAAAGATGAATGGCACGTAAACCTAACCATAACTGGAACCGGTAACATTTACAACATTAACTCTGATATTAATATAAGTGATCCAAAAGAAATTAGAAAAATCGAAAAGAAGTGGAATAAATCCCTTCAAAAATCATTAAAAAAATTAATTAAAAAAATGCAAAATGAATATAAAAGTGACATCTTTGGATTTGGTAACAAAATATACAGTACCTATCCTCAAGAGTGGAACCAAGTAAAAGACGAGTGGAACGACAAATACTTTAAACAAGTCAAAGTAACCATCAACTCGAACCTCAAAATTCCTGACACTGGTTCCCTTAAAAATACCTTAACGGAGGCGAGAAAATGAAAAAAATAGACTCATTTGAATATGGTACTTTAATTTGGTTCCTCATAAGAGCGTGCTTTATCACCACCTCAGCCAGCCTAATCATCTCCATAAGCGATGAAGAATCATGGCTTTCGATTATAATTGGAACCCTAATCGGAATTATCCCATTTCTCATTTATGAATACTTAAAAAAGAAATTCCCAAACCAAAACATTATTGAAATCAATCAAAAACTCTTTGGAAAATTTGGATATATTCTAAACTTTGTAATGTGTTTAACCCTACTTGTATTTATTATCATCACCTTTTGGATGTTAACTAATTTTATAAATACCCAGTTTCTCTATAAAACACCATTTCTCGTTGTTGCTCTCGCCCTAATTCTTCCTATTGCCTATATTAATTTTAAAGGAATCAAAGTCATCGGCAAAGTAAGCCTACTTTCGTTTTACATATCGTTTGTCTTTATCATCCTAATCCTCTCAGGTATCATAAGTGGCATCTACATCGACAATATCAAACCATTCTTCGTCCACACTCCAAACGAAATATTATATAGTGCCTTAATTTTTATCTCTTTTAACGTTCTTCCTATCTTTCTTTTAACCATTATTCCTAAAAACCAAATAACTAACTACTCTTCAAAGAAAAACTTCTTATTCTATATTTTTGCCTGCCTATCTCTCTTAAACGTTATATTTATGACAATTACCATCTTTGGTATTGGCCTTTCCAGTATCTACGAATATCCTTGTTTTGAAATTCTCAAAAGAGTCAGTATCTTAGATATCATCGACAGAGTCGAAAGTATCCTCACCATCGAATGGATTCTCGCCCTCTTTATCATAATCAGTATGATTCTCTACTTCCTAAAAGAATCGTTTAAAACAGCCTTTAAAAACATAAAAAAAATAGATAAAAAAGGAAACTACTTTGTCATCATAGTCTCCCTCATAACTCTAATTTTCTCATCGAAAATCTTTCTAACTAATGGTATGGAACTAGTATTCTTCAAAGGCCCATTTATATATCTTGCCATAATCTCCTTTGTTTTACTGCCAATTATTACCGCTCTTAAAGCTAAATTCTCTTCATAATCAAAATAGCTGAAGCAAAAATAATTGCGATAACTAAAATCAAAACAACAATAACCTTAAAAACATTGACCTTTCTTTTACCACCCTCAAAATCAGATTTACTAAGTTTTATACTTGAAGTAAAGAACGTGTTATCCATTACCCTTGTCTTCTCATTATCATCTATAAGTTCGTTTATATTTTTAATCTCGCCAACCTTAGTGTCATCGCCCTTTAAATCGCTAAATAAATCAGAGGCCAAATCATCATCGTTCTTACTTGCCAAACTCGTATCAGTGATAGTCTGTAACATATCTTGAAGTTCTTCTGAATCCTCCTCGTCAAGCATTCTCTTCCTCTCACCATCCAAATTCAAATCCTTCAAAATATCATAATTTGTATTTCTTAAAACCCTCTCTTTATCATCGGGCCTCTTCTCTTCCCTAGCTTTATTTAAAACATCTCTAATGTCATAATCTCTCTCTGTATCCTCAACATACTTTGGTCTTGGTTTTGGTCTTTCATAATCGATATCTGTTCTCGTTAAATTTCTATACCTTCTTTGTTTTTGATACTTCTCCCTATTATCAAGCATCTTTTTAACTTGTGTAATATCTACTTCGTTACTCTTTGGCGCATCGGCAACCCCTTCGATATTACTATAAGAACCATAAGAATAAATAGTATTATACAAATTCTTATTCTTCTTACTGCGGCTTCCATTAGACTCTTTTTTGTAATATCTTTCCATCCTCGTCGCCATAGACTCACCTCTATATTAATATATCATATTTTGCACATTTTTTAAAGTTCATCTTGCCTTTTTCGGGACTTTTAATTATAATCGTTTATAGGAGGCACAGTTATGGCAAAAGTAGAAATTGATAAAAGCATATGTATCGGCTGTGGAGCCTGCATGGCAACCTGCCCAGACGTCTTTGAAATGGACGAAGATGGACTGGCTAAAGTTAAAAACGACGAAATAAATGATGACGTTAAATTAGCTTGCGATTGTTGCCCAGTTGGCGCCATCAAAATTAACGAAGAAAACTAGAGTTGCAAAAACTCTTTTTTAATGTAAAATTTACAAAAACAAGTTGAAAAACTATAATACATACTAACTTAAAGGAGGATAATAATTATGTTTACCTTAGCTAACATTAATGTCAAAAATAAAGTTTTAACTTCAAAATATGACGGTGGTGAAATGCCCAAAATTCTAAGCCATATAATCAAAAAAAGATAAATAGATATCATATGTGCGGAAGAAGTAACCCCAAATAATACAAAAAAATTTATGTCTTATCTTCCGAATTATCAACTCACCGGCAAATATCGTCTAACCAAAAAAATATCTGAAAACCATTCTAACGAATCAAATCCAATAATTACAAACCAAAAAGTAATTGAAACAAATACCTACTCACTTTCTAAAAATATTTGGATGCTTGGAAAAAGAAGCTTTCTAAGTCTTCTTCCACGCATCGCCACTGTCACGACCATCAAAATAAATAATTCCATCATAAATGTAATCAATACTCGTTTAGACCACCTAACCGATATTGCCAAAAAACTCGAATACCTTAAACAAATAATCGAAAAATATCGTGAAAATCAAATAATTCTAACTAGTGACTTCAATTTAAACGAAGATGATCCTTTATTTATAAAATTTGCTAAGGAAATGGAAAAACAAAACCTAAAATTAATAAAAACTAATACATCCACCTTTAACAATCCGTTTGCTAGTCTTCAAAAAGGTCCATTAAAAAACTTTATCATTACCTCACCCGATCACATATTTGCATCTCGAAGCCTTGAAATCATAGAAACCAAAGTTTTAGAAGATCAAATCAGTGAACACAAGATGATTTTAACCAAAATAAAATAACCAAAAAAGATTATTCTTTTTTGGTTATAAACACTAAATATATAAAAAATAACTTAAAAAGAATTAGCTAATCCTAATTCTTTTTTGCAAGGGCATATAAAACCTTAACCTCATGAACACTAAGCCTTCGCCATTCGCCCGATTTAAGCGAATGTAAATCTAAACCGGCAAACTTTTCTCTCTTAAGTTTAGAAACCTTATAACCAATTGCCTCGAACATCTTTTTAACCTGATGATTACGTCCCTCGTGAATAGTCAAATAAATAAGTGACTTATTCTTTTTTTTGTCTATTTTTTTAACCTTTACCCGGGCCTTTGATGTTTTTTTACCATCGATTATTACACCATCTTCTAATTTCTTTAAAGCATGAGGATCTACCGCTTCATCTATTTTAACCAAATAAACCTTTTCGATATTATTACTAGGATGAATAAGTAAATTCGTAAGTTCTCCATCGTTTGTCAAAAGTAAAACCCCACTCGCATCATAATCGAGCCTTCCGACCGGATAAACCCTATTAGGTGTATCTACTAAATCGATAACCGTTTTTCTATGTTTATCATCACTACTAGTTGTTACAACCCCTCTTGGTTTATAAAGTAAAATATACTCTTTTTCTTCCTTTTTCAAAGCTTTGCCATCGATCATAATCGTATCTCCATAACTTGCCCTGCGTCCAAGTTCTTGAACAATCTCACCATTAACAGTCACTCTTCCTGCCTTAATCAAATCCTCAGCTTTTCTCCTTGAACAGTATCCACTATTTGCGATTATCTTCTGTATTCTTTCCATCAAAAATCACCTAAACGTATTATACTATCCGAAACCTAAAAAAACAAGGGCACAATAATTAAACTCAAAATAACCGCTGCCATATCCGCAAGTAATCCGGCCCACAGAGAATATTTTATTTTTTTAATTCCAATCGTTCCAAAATAAAGAGTAATAATATAAATCGTCGTATCGCTTGATCCTTGAATAACCGAAGAAAGTACACTTATAAAACTATCAGGTCCATACTGTGTATATAAATCGTTAAGTAAAGCCAGGCCAAAACTTCCGGAAATCGGTCTCATTATCGCAATCGGTAAAATATCAAAAGGAATTTTCAAAAGAGCCAAAGCCGGCTTTAAAAAACTAAAAAAATCATTGACAATCCCACTATTTGTAAAAACATTAATAGCTAAAATCATTGCTAAAAGTGAAGGAAACATTTTTATAAGAAGTGGAAAACCATCCTTAACCCCACTGATAAAACTATCATAAACATTAGTCTTTTTAAAAAGCCCATAACTTATCACAAAAACTAAAATAAAAGGAATAAACAAATTAGAAATTGCCCTCACTTTTTAAACCTCTCTCTTTGATAAAAAATGTAATCGAATATAAGACCGATAGCTAATGCCAAAAAACTAACCAAAATACAAGGTACAACTATCCCCGAAGCATCCGCACTATCGTGCATTACCCTAAGGGAAATTATCGTCGTCGGAACTAAAGTTATCCCGCAAGTGTTTATAACTAAAAAAGTAATCATACTCCTACTTGCCACCGTTTTATCTTTATTTAACTTCTGCATCTCTTCCATTGCCTTAAGTCCAAATGGCGTAGCCGCATTCCCAAGTCCAAACATATTAGCAATTATATTTGACGAAATATACCCCAAAGCTGCATGACCTTTTGGAATTTCTGGAAAAACTTTATGTAAAATAGGTTCTAAAAACAAAGTTAACTTTTTAAGTAAACCTGACTCTTTCGCAATATTTGCAACTCCAAG
>CALVIC010000039.1 GCA_944329365.1 uncultured Bacilli bacterium | reverse complement strand
AAAAATCATAAAGTCAAATAAACTTTATGATTTTTAAGGCCTTTTTTTAAACTGTCCAAATTTTGGGGTACAGTTCAATTTTGGGCTTTATATCATTTTATCAATGTCTTTTGGCACTTTATCATTAATAACTGCTTCAATTATTTTGTCTTGTTTTTCTTTGGATACTTCTTTACCAGTCATTTGGCTTAATTCACTAATTACTTCTCTTAAGGTAGTTTCGTTTTTTAGATTTCCCTCTTGTAATTTTTTAGCAAGGTCTAGGATAGTTTGTTTGCCCACGCCTGATTTTTGTTCAACTTTTTGAAAAAATTTATCTGAAAAACTCAATTTTAAAACCTCCTAGATTATTATATGTAGGAGGTTTTATTTAGCTACTCTTCACCTTTACTTTTGAAATTAATTACGATTGGAGTTCCTTCAAAGTCAAAGTTTTCTCTTATTTTATTTTCTAAGTATCTTTTATATGAGAAGTGAACTAGTCCTTTACTATTTACTTGGATGTTAAAGGTTGGTGGACAAGTTCTAACTTGTGATGAGAAATATATTTTAAGTCTTTTATTTTTATATGATGGTGGGAGATTTAGAGAATATGCATCCATAATAACATTGTTTAAGAGACTTGTTTTTATTTGTTTGTGAGCATTTTCATTTACCTTGATAATTTCAGGCATCAAGGTATGAATACGTTTTTTTGTTAAAGCTGATAGGAAAACGATTGGCGCATATGGGATAAACTGAAATTCATCTCTTATTTTCTCGGTGAATTTTTTCATTTCTTTATCTTTGTCTTCGATTAAATCCCATTTGTTTACGACAATTATGATTGCTTTTCCAGCATCTAGGGCATAACCGGCAATATGTTTATCGTGCTCGATTATACCTTCTTCCGCATTGATAACTAAAACACAGACATTTGATCGATCAATGGCTTTTAATGATCTTAGTAAGCTATATTTTTCGACATTTTCATAGATTTTTCCTTTTTTACGCATTCCAGCAGTATCAATTACGACAAATTCTTTACCTTGATATTTAAATGGTGTATCAACTGCATCTCTAGTTGTTCCGGCAACTGGACTAACAATTACTCTTTCTTCGTTAAGTAAGGCATTAACTAGACTACTTTTTCCAACGTTAGGGCGACCAATGATAGAAAATTTAATGATACTTTCGTCTTCGTCTTCTTCGTATTCATTAAAATCTTTGGTTATTTCATCTAATAGTTCATATAAACCTAAGTTAGACTCACCGCTTACCTCAATATATGTATTGAAGCCCAGCTCATAGAAATCATATTTGTGATTTTCGTATTGTTTGGAATCTGTTTTATTAATGGTTACGATTACTTTTTTTCCACTTTTTAGAAGCATATCTCTGACAATATAATCGTTTGAATTCAAACCATTTTTTCCGTCGACAACAAACAAAACTATATCGGCTTCGTCAATAGCTAGTTCAGCTTGGGCTTTAATTTGGGTATCCCAGCTTCCACCAGATATATCAATACCTCCTGTATCGATTAAATGAAATTGGTATTTTCCATAGTTTACTGTACCATATATACGGTCTCTGGTTATTCCTGGAGTGTCTTCAATTATGGATATTTTTTTTCCAACTAATTTATTAAATATTGTGGATTTTCCAACGTTTGGGCTTCCAACTAGAGCTACTACTGGTTTTTTCATTTATATCACCTCGATTTTGCGACTTTTAGCTAGTATTTGTTTAGCTTTCTCTCCATATATTAATTTTGTATTTTCTAAAATGACGCCTAGTTCAATATCTGAGAGGTTTTCTTTTGGGCGCAAATATATTTTATCTAAAAATTTATATTTTTCAAGTTTTTTTAAAATACTTTTGGGAATATCGATATTTTCTACTTCATATAAAAAGTGGTCTTCGATGACAGAAATATTCATATCGATTTCACCCGCAAAGTATTCAGGATAATCCAAGTTTTCTTTTTCGATATTAATTATTATACCATATTCTTCACTTAAATATATTTTGACATCGTAATATCCTGATATATATAATTCATATTTGTTTTTTATTTTATTTAATAATTTATTTAAATAATTTTCTAATATTTTTTTATTTTGCAAATCAATGTTTTTAATATATGTTTTATTCAAGTATATAATAATCTCATTGTTTTGTAAGGTAAGTTTCACATTCATCACCTAACAATATTGTATGTGGTTTTAATGTTTATGAGATAAGTTTACATAGTTCTTTCGATTTTTTTAAGAATTTCTTCTTTTCCTTCTTTAGTAACGCTTGAGAACATGACAAATTCATCACCGACAACTAGGTCCAAATCATTTAAGATTGTTGTTCTTTGTTTTTGTCTTAAGGTAATGCCAACTTTATCAATTTTAGTTCCAACGATGGTCACAGGAATTTTATAATATTTTAGGAAGTTATACATCATAAGGTCATCATTTGTTGGGCGATGACGAAAATCAGTAAGTAAAAAGACACAACGAAGGTTTGGACGGTTAATCATATAGTCTTCCATCATCAATCCAAATTTTTTACGTTTTGTTTTACTTACACCGGCAAAGCCATAACCGGGGGCATCAACAAGATAAAATTCATCATTAACGTTATAAAAGTTAATGGTTTGGGTTTTACCAGGTCTACTTGAGGTTCTGGCAAAATTTTTACGATTTAGCAGTGTATTTATAAAACTGCTTTTCCCAACATTAGATCTACCAACCAAAAGATATTCTGGTTTATTATCAGTTGGATACTGACTTCTTCTAATTGCTGATATTTGTAATTCAACACTTTTTATTTTCATATTAATCACCCGTCTATCCGAGTAAATTATAACAAAGCTTTTATTAAAAGTCAAAAATGTGTTACTGGTCGCAACTAAATAAGTAAAATAATTTTTAAAAATATATTGACAATTCAAGGATATTAATGGTATACTTAGTGAGTAATCGTGATTCGGGGAATTAGCTCAGTTGGCTAGAGCACCTGCTTTGCACGCAGGGGGTCAAGAGTTCGAGTCTCTTATTCTCCACCAATTTAGTAATTTAAGTCTTGTAAATCAAGACTTTTTTCTTTATCTTTGAGGTGATTTTATGGACGTGATAAAAGATAATTTAAACAAGATGATAGAAATGCTTAATGAGATTGAAAAAATGGATTTATATAAGGATGATATTGTATTAATTAAAAAAATAACTAATAAAATTAATGAAATTTTAAAATGTTATGATATTGCAACTGATGAGTTTTTAGATGAATTAAATAAAGATTTAGAACTTTTAGATGATAAATATTATACCGAGACTTTTTGGTTAAATGGTGAATTTATGGAACTTCATGATTTAACTAATTTATTCGTAGATGTTTATAGCGCGTTAAAAAGAAGAAATAAAAATAAATACGTAGAAAATTTAAGAATTGAAAACAAAAAAAAGAGCTAATAGATTAAAATCAGAAAAGTGATTTTTATGCTCTTTAAATTTTATTTAAAAATATCTTCTTCTATAATAAGCTTTGATTTAAAGCCATCGAGGGTAACTTTAGAACCAATTGGAAGGATACAATTTATTTTATTGTGACCAAAGTCATGACATTTAACTATAGGAAAATTATATTCCGATAATTCGTTTATAATAATATCTTCAAATTTAATATTACTATCATTAGTATAATCAGCTATTAATAATCCTTTGACTTTGTCAAAAATGTTTTTTTGCTTTAATTTATCGATGTTTTGAATTATTCCTTTTTTAGATGAGGCACTTTGAACTTCTTCTAAGAAAAGAATTATTTTTTTGTCTTTTGGAAAATAATCTGTTTCAGAAAGCATCGTCAAGCATGTTAAATTACCACCGATTAGGGTTCCTCTGCCAAGTCCTGGCTTGAGAGTGCGCCACTGAGTGTTTGAATTTATTTTTAGATTATTATCTATGAACATTTCTTTTAGGCATTTTATGTTATATTCTCTCATGTATAGATGTTTAAAGTCCGACATATGAAAAGTTATTAGTCCTGTTTTGGCATAAATTGAATTTAGAAGAAATGTGGCATCGCTCACTCCACCAAAGATTTTAGGATTTTCTTTTATTATTTGATAATCAATTTTATCTATTAGGTATTTACAAAAAGCTCCACCTTTCGCACAAAGTATAGCTTTGGTTTCTTTATCTTTAAAAGCGATTTCTAAGTCTTCGATTTTTTCGGAAATATCAGATACTACAGAATATGCATGTTTACTTATTTTTACTTTTAGTCCTAATTTTTGACACGCAATTACGCTTTTATCTATATCTTCTTTATTTTTAGCTGTCAGATTACTTGAGGGCGCTATTACGGTAATAAAATCTTGTTTAGATAATTTATTTATTAACATTTTTCTTTTAAAACTTTTATAACTTCTTTAAATAATGGAGCGTCCTCTTCGAGAACGTCGAAGAGTTTTTGAAATTCCATAATAGCCGGCATTTCCTTAGTGTATGGAAAGGCAAATTTGATTACTTGTTTATCATTTGGAGCCATTAGGGCATCACCTAGGTTATCGCCAAACAAAAGAACTTGATGACGCTTTTCGATGGCTTGATTAATCTGCTTGGGGTAGACTACTCTATTTTTGTTTTGTGATGTAAGTAGAGCTTTTTGTCCTGGCTTAACTATTCCATTTTCAAATTCTATTTCATTTGAAATAACAAATACATTATCATATAAGAGATGATGATTTTGCAAAAATGAGGTTATCGACAATTTAACTCCAGCTGAGATAATAATTAGCGGTATATTATTTTCGTGCGTAAATTCAATAAATTCTTTGGCGCCTTCTCTTAAAATCATACTGTCTTTTTGATTTACTGCTTCATTAATTTCTGATTCGGTTATTTTATATTCAGCCAGCAAATTCATAACGGCATCGTTCCACTCTTGCATAGCTTTCTTTTTTACTTCTTTAGTAATGGTTAAGTCTTTTTCAATTTTTCGATAGTAATTATCTATTTCATCGTGCTTTCGACGGTATTCGAGCGGAAAAACCTCATTTTTGGAAATAACATCACTTGAACTTAATGATGTTGGTGCGGTTAAGGTATGGTCAAAATCACTAATGATGTATAAATTATCTATTTTAATATTTTTTAATTTTTCTTTAATATCTGTCATTTTAGTCACCTTCTATAGTATATCATTTTATTTTGAATATTTATAGTTTTTATATTATAATATTATCAAGGTGAGGTTTTATGAAGAAAATTATAATACTTGGCATAACTTTGTTTTTAACTTGTGGCTGTGATAATAATTTATCATGTGAAAAAACAGCTAAATACGACGATATGAATATTGATATTAATGTTTCTAGTGAATTTCATAATGGTAATATTACTGAGCTAGAAGTCAAAAACAACGTAAAACTTAAGGGTGATTATAAAGATTATTCAGAAATTTTAAATAAGACAGTCGATGATTATTTAAAAGGTTTGAACAATAAGAATATAAAAGTTCAGTCTAATGGATCAGAGTTTACGGCTAAAATTACTTCGTTCGACAAAAAAATAAGTAAATTTTCTTTGGAAAAAAGTCTTGAAAAAGAGGGTTTTAAATGCAAATAAAAACGTTTCGATTTGGAAACGTTTTTTTATTTTAGCTTAGCGGTTTCAAAGAAATTATCTAGCTCTGATGTGTCATCAGTATAACCTTCTAAGTTTGAAATTACTTTTTTATCTTTGATAGCAAGCATTGTTGGGGTTCCCCAGCCACTATTTTCACTGAAATAAGATACTGATGAGAATAATTCGTTTGAATCGTCTTCGTCTAAGGTATCAATATCTAAGTAGTAAACTGGAATGTTGTTATCGCCAGCATATTCGTTAATTACTGGTTTAAATTGAGCACAATAGCCACATGTTGTTTGGGTGAAGATAATGGTGAATGCATCATCACTGTTATATAGTTTTTTATAAATATCATAATCAATGTGAGATAAATTCGAATATTCTTCATCGGCAACGGCACCAAATTTCCATTTAGCAAAGTTTGCTTTTTCTAGAAAATCAAGCATGGCATCACTGTCTGATAATTTGTCTTTTAAGACATCAGTTATTTTACCGTCTTCAACGATGATTAAGTTATCTTCTTTATAATCATCACCTAAGTCGTCTTTAATGTCATTTAATTCATCTTTAGATAAATCTTCACTTAGGAAGTATAAACCTGTTCCGATTTGATTTGCTGTTTCATTTAAGGCTTTCTTTTCTTTATCAGATAAGTCTTGTTTAGTTACTAAAGCAAATTTATCTTCGTCTTTTAAACATTCATAGTTTTCATAGGTAATACTACCTATTTTTTCATAGTCAGCATCAGCTTTGACTTTGCAGGCGAATGTTTTGTCAGGTTTAGGCCAAAAACAAATTACTAAAATGACAATAACAATAACAGCGACTACGCCAAATAGAGCTAGTAATCTTTTATTTTCGTTCATAAGTACCTCTTCTTTCCATTAGTATAATAGCATATTTTAGGTTTGTTAATCAACAAGTATGGGGTGAAAATTGAGTGAAACATCAATTATTTGATATTTTCTAATTTCTTGATTCGGTTAGCAGTTGAAGGATGGGTACTCCAAATGGAATCTTTCTCTTTCTTTTTATATGGATCGGAAATAAATAATGATTCTGTAGCTTTATTAACTTCAGGCATCGGTTTACTTTGTTCGTCGATTTTCTTTAAGGCGTTTATTAGACCTTCTTTATTACGAGTTATTTCAACGGCTGAAGAATCGGCTAAATATTCACGATTTCGAGATATTGCAAGTTGAAGAAGACTAGCAAATATCGGTGATAGGATTAAAAATATTAGTCCTATTATCATCAAAATTGCATTGGAATTATTGTTTTCAGAATCGGTTCGACGGAAGAAAATACTTCTTGAGGCCATGTCAGCTATAATCGTTACAAAGCCAACCATAACGATGGCTATGGTAGACACTAATATATCATAGTTTTTTATATGCGAAAGCTCATGGGCAAGAACTCCTTCCATTTCGTATTTATCTAGGTTGTTTAAGAGTCCTCTAGTGACACAAATGACTGAGTTTTCTGGGTTACGCCCGGTAGCAAAAGCATTCATCGCATCAGTTTCCATAATATATAGTTTGGGTTTAGGTAGTCCTGTTGCGATGCATAATGTTTCAAGAGTAACATTTAACTGCAGGTTTTCTTCTCTGGTAGCTGGTCTGGCATTATTAACACTTAAAATCATTTTGTCAGAATTATAGTATGAGACAAAGGCAGATACTATCGAAAAGGTTAAACCAAATATGACAGCTATATAAACACTATCAAAAATAAGCAAGGATAAAAAGTAAATACATAAAGTTACAAAGGTTATAAAGAAAGCAATTATAGCAATAGTTTTGAGTTTATTTTTACGTACTTCTTCTAAGATCATTTTAAATCAACCTTTACTGTTTGTTTTTCGCTTTCGTTTACTTGGAAGTATTCTTTTTCTTTGTAATTCATCATTTTAGCTAATATGTTATTTGGAAAGCTCATGATGGCTGTGTTATATTTTTGAACTGAGTCATTATAGAACTGACGGGCAAAGGCAATCTTGTCTTCAGTTCCGGTAAGTTCAATTTGTAGGTTTTTGAATAATTCGTTAGCTTTTAAATCCGGATAGTTTTCAGCCACAGCTAAAAGATTTTTAACACTGTTGCTTACTTCTTCACTTTCTTTGGCTCTTTCGTTCATCGTTCCTTCATCGTTTCTTGTTTTAATTACTTCTATTAGGGTTTCTCTTTCATGAGTCGCATATCCTTTTGTTACTTCGACTAAATTAGGAATTAGGTCATATCTTCTTTTTAATTGGTTATCGATTCCCGCCCAGGCATTTTTACATCTGATGTTTAGTCCTACTAGATGGTTGTAAAGTAAGATTAAGGCAATCACGATTATTACAATAATTATAATTACAATTATCATCTTATCATCCTGGTACCATATAAGTGTAATATCAATTCTTATGAATTGATTATTACACTCTTTTTTATTATTATGTAAGAGGATAA
>CALVIC010000038.1 GCA_944329365.1 uncultured Bacilli bacterium | reverse complement strand
AGCAAAATAAGGATATACAGGAATGTTATTATTAGAAGAAGCAAAAAAATTACAAGAAAAATTAAATGTGTAATAAAAAGATATTAAATGATTTATCCTGTAGCAGGAAAAGGAACAATTATAATGAAACACGAACTAGAAAAAGTAGAACTAACAAATATGTGTATGATTTTAGATGAGACTACTAATAAAATGTTAGTACAAGTAAGAGATAAAAATGATTGGGATGGAATCTCTTTCCCAGGAGGCCATATAGAAAAAGGAGAATCAATTATTTCTTCAGTAATAAGAGAAGTAAAAGAAGAGACAGGACTAGATATAAAAAATGTAATACCTTGTGGATTTAAAGACTGGTATGATTTTGAAAAAGATAAAAGATATCTTGTATTCTTATTTAAAACCACTTCCTATACTGGAAAAGTGTTGCCAGCAACAAGAGAAGGGAAAAATGTTTGGATGACAGAACAACAAATAAAGGCATCTCCCAATATGGCACCAGATTTTGAAGAAATGCTAGATATTTTCCTAGAAGAAAAAACTTATAAAGAATTCTTCTACGAAGATAATAAATCAAAAGATGAAACAAAAAGATGGATAAAAAAATTTTATTAAAAAAAGTATCATGAAAAATCCATATCAAAATTTATAAAAATAACCTATTTGATTAATATTTCTACATTTTAATATACAGACAATTTGGAATGTGATACAATAAAGAAAAGACATTGAGATAAAGGGCTAGTACAGACTTTATATAGTTTTGTATTGGCCTTTTTTTGTTAAAAAAGCACAATAAAAAAGACTGCCTAAGCAGTCGTAACACATAATGTGAGCATTCAGGGTAAAACCTTTATTTTAACTCTCTATGTCATCTTAAATGGTATTAAGATAATTTCATAATACCACAGAAGTAGGAGGTAGTCAATATGAATAAAAAATATAATATTGGATTAGACATTGGGACAACATCAGTAGGCTGGGCAGTAGTAGAAGATGGAAATCAAAAAATAATGAGAAAAGGATCCAAAGCACTCTGGGGAGTAAGACTTTTTGAAGAAGCCAAAACAGCAGCAGAAAGAAGAAACTTTAGAAGCACTAGACGTAGATATGACAGACGTAGAAATAGAATAAAATTGTTACAGGAAGAATTTCAAGAAGAAATAAACAAAGTAGACAATCAATTTTTTCAAAAAATGCAAGAATCTAAATATCAAGAAAAAGATATTAGAAATAAAAAAATAAAAATAACACCAGAGGAAAAAGAAGCAATTAAAGATTATAACGATAAATATAAAACGATATATCATTTAAGAAAAAGATTAATAAATGATTCAACAAAAGCAGATATCAGACTAGTCTATTTAGCCATTCATCATCTAATTAAATATAGAGGTAATTTTTTATATGGTAGTACCTCATTTAATGTCAATAATTTGGATTTAAGTGAAAAATTAAAATCATTCTTAGTAAGCATACAAAATACTATACCAGAATTAGAAATTCCAGAAGATTATGAAGAATTAATAGATATAGATGAACTAGCTAAGCTATTATTAAATCCTTCAAAAAATGACATCAAGGTAGGTTTGAAAGAAAATATTTCTCTGATAACTAATAAAAACTTCTCAACAGAATTAGGAAAAGCATTAGTTGGCAACAAATTTAATGTAGGAAAACTTTTTATGTTAGAAGATACTGAAACCAAGATAGACATGAATTTCAACGGAACAGATTATGAAGATAAATATTCTGATCTTGAAAATTTTCTTGGCGATAAAATAGAATCTTTAAGTGAACTAAAAGAGTTATATGATGTTATTTTCTTAAAAAGACTATTTAAGGGAAATAATAATACAAATATTTCAGAACTAATGGTAGAAAGATATAATCAACATGAAAAAGATTTAAAGCTATTAAAAACATTATTTGATAAAGATAGAAAATTATATAATAAGTTATTAAGAACAAGTGATAAAGTATGTCTATATGATGAATATATTCATAATCAAATTTCTAATGAAGATTTTATAAAAGAACTAAAAAAATTATTAGAACAATTATTTAACTCAAATCCAGAAATTGAACAAGAATATAAAACTCAATATGAAATAGATATGAAAAAGAGAATGGATAATGGAGACTTTCTTCCTAAAATTACAGATACAGAAAATGGAAAGTATCCATATCAATTAAATAAGGATGAATTAATTAAAATAATTGAAAACCAAGGAAAATACTATCCCTTCTTATTAAACAAGATAAATGATACTTATAAAATTGTAAAAATTTTAGAATTTAGAATTCCATATTATGTAGGACCATTAGTATCAGATAAGAAAAGTAAATTTGCTTGGATGGAAAGAAAAGTTGAAAACATTAAAATCACACCATATAATTTTGATGAAATAGTAGATAAGGAAAAAACAGCAGAAAAATTTATTAAAAGAATGATATCACACTGTACATATTTATTAGATGAATATGCTTTACCAAATAATTCAATTTTTTACTCTAGATATAAAGTTTTAAATGAACTAAAACAAATAAAAGTAAATGATCAACCATTAACAAATAATCAACAACAAAAAATAATAAAAGAACTATTTGAAAAGACAAACGGGAATATTACAAATAAAAAGTTTACAGCATATCTAAGAACGCAAAATGACTTTGATATGTATGATGAGATAACAGTAAGAGGATATTCTGCCGACGGAAAATTTGCTAATAATTTACAATCATATTATGATTTTTTTGGACCTAATGGAATTTTTACAAATACAGATTATACAGAAGATGAGGCTGATGAAATTATAGAATGGATTACAATCTTTGAAGATAAAGATATACTAGAAAAGAAAGTTAGAAAAAATTATCCAAAATTAAACGATAATCAAATAAAATTAATACTCATGAAAAAGTATACTGGCTGGGGAAATTTATCTAAAAAATTATTATCTACTAAATATTATGAAGATAAAGAAACAAATACTAAAAAATCTATCTTAGATTTAATGAATGAAACTAATGAAAATTTTATGCAAATTATCAATAATGATAAATATAACTTTCAAAAGATGATTAAAGAGTATAACAACATAGAAGATACAACAAAACTAACTTATGATGTAGTAGAACCATTAGCAACCTCACCAGCTACCAAAAAGGGAATTTATCAAGCACTAAAAATAGTAGACGAATTGGTAAAATATATTGGATATGAACCAGCAAACATTATAATTGAAATGGCAAGAGGAGAAGAAGAGAAAAAAAGAAAGGCTGACCGAAAGAAATACTTGATGGATTTATATAAAAATCAAAAGAAAGAAATTGAGAACTATAATAAATTAATGAGAGAATTAAATGAACATGAAATAAATACGCAGAAATTGTTCTTATACTTTATTCAAGAAGGAAAATGTTTATATAGTGGACGACCACTAAATATAGAAGATCTGGATTCTTATGAAATAGATCATATTATTCCAAGAACACTGATTAAAGATGATTCGATTGATAACAAAGCACTTGTCTATAGAGAATGCAATCAGAAAAAAGCAGCAAATTATGTACTTCCTAGAGAATACAGAAATGAACATAACAAAGCTTGGTGGACAAGATTAAAGAAAATCAATCTAATTTCTGCTAAAAAGTTTCATAATCTAATAAGAGATAAGTATAGTGATGAAGATATACAAGGTTTTATTAATAGACAATTAGTAGAAACACGACAAATTACAAAACATGTGGCCAATATTTTAAATAATTATTACAAGAAAACAAAAGTAGTTTATCTAAAAGCCAATTTATCTCATAATTACAGAGAAAGATATGAATTGTTTAAATTTAGAGACATTAATGACTATCATCACGCACATGATGCCTATCTTACGGCGGTACTTGGTGAATACAAAGAAAAGTATATGAAAAAGAATATTAATTTTGATATGGTAAAAGAATTAAATAATCGTCTAAGACAAGAAGGGCAGTATAGAAACCTTACCTACGGATATGTAATTAATAGCTTAGATGAAATAGCCAGTGACATTGTAAATGATATCTCTAAAAACCTAGTGAATCAAGAAACTGGAGAAGTATTGTTTGATGCACACGAGTTTAATCAACAAGTAGAAAAAACACTATATAGAAATGATATTTTAATCAGTCGAAAATCGGAAATAAGAAATGGAAAATTCTTTAAAGAAACAATTTATGGTAAACAAAAAGGAAATGTTCCAATAAAAGAAAATATGCCAGTAGAATTATATGGTGGATATTCCAATGTAGAAACATCTTACTTGTGCTTAATTAATAATAATGATAAGAAAAAAATAATAGGAATTCCACTACAAATTGCAGTAAAGTCAAAAAAAGACAATCAAGCAAAAACAGAATTTATTAGGGAACATCTCAAATTAAAAGAAAATAATACCTTAATAATTGAAAAGGATAAGATACCTTTTGAAACAGAAATAATTTATAAAAATCAAAAGGTATATATAAAAGGATATAGTACTAGTAATAAAAACTGTGAATTATCAAATGCAAACCAATTAAAATTATCAAAAGAATGTATGAAAAAGTGGAAAAAAGCATTAGCATACATAATTAATAATAAAAAAGAATATGAGATAGATGCTAATAAATATAGTAGCGATATTCTAAATTATTTATTATCACTTGAGGATAATTATCCATTATTTGCGAAAGATATATTAAAAATAAAGGAAAAATTAAATAGTTCTAATTTAACATTAGAAGATAATAAAAAAATAATAATAGAGTTACTAAAATTATTTCATTGTAATAGTGTAAATGCTAATTTGTCTTCGTATGGTTTAGGAGATAGAATAGGTAGATTATCAGGAAATAATATTACGACAGGTACAATTATAAATAAGTCAGTAACTGGCATAAAGGAAACAAGTTATGAGCTTTAGAACAGTAGTAATAACAAGACAGTCAAAGATTAGTTATAAGAATAGATTCTTAGTAGTAAAACAAGAAAGTGAAGAAAAATTTATTCATCTATCAGAAATAGATACCATTATTGTAGACTCAATCTCAGTATCTATTTCTGCATACTTGTTGAAGGAATTAGCAGATAATAAAATAAACATCATCTTCTGTGATGAAAAACATAATCCATTTGGAGAGCTAGCTCCTTATTATTCTAGACACAATACTAGTAAACAGATTAAAGAACAGATTGCATGGAAAAAATCTTCTAAAGATTATTTATGGTCAAAAATTGTGGAGAATAAAATATTAAATCAAGCAACCCTTTTAAAGAAAATCAAATCTCCTAAATATAAACTATTAATAGGATATATAAAAGAAATAAACACAGGAGATAAAACAAATAGAGAAGGTCATGCTGCTAAAGTATATTTTAATGAATTATTTGGAAAAAATTTCTCAAGGAATGATAATAATAGTATTAACGCTGCTCTAAATTATGGTTATGCAGTATTACTATCTACGATTAATAAAGAAATTATTAGTAATGGATATTTGACGCAATTAGGAATTCACCATAAAAATGAATTCAATGAATTTAATCTAACATGTGATATTATGGAGCCTTTTAGAGTTATTATTGATAATTTTGTTTATTTTAATAAAGAAAGAGAATTCGATAGCAATTATAAACTAGATATTGTAAATATTTTTAACAATACGTATAAATATTCTGGTAAAAAATATATTTTAAAAGACATTATTAAAATGTTTGTAAAGAACACCTTAGATGCAATGAATGAAATAGAAAGATATAAAGGATATGTATATGATGAGGGATAGAGTAGTGAGAACAATTGTATTTTTTGATTTACCAAATATATATTTAAAAGATAAGAAAAATTATTTAAAATTTCGTAAGTATTTATTGAGTGAAGGTTTTATCATGATGCAAGAATCGGTATATTCTAAAATTGTTCTAAACTCCCAACAATCAACCTTACTTTTAGATAGGTTAAGAAAAAATGCACCAAAAAAAGGACTGATTCAAGTATTAACCATTACTGAAAGACAATATTCACAAATAGAATATATTATAGGAGAAAGTAAAACAAAAATAATCAATACAGAAGATAGGCTAGTGGTATTATGAAATTAATCATAAAATATATCGATAATGATATAGAATTAAAGGAAAATGAAATAAGTGCAATAGAAATAGAAAACAAAAGATATTTTTATAGGATAGTAAAAGACTTATATGATATATATGATAATGAATTGTCAGAAGATATTTATCTGATAGATGATAATAATAAGGAGATAAATATTTCAAATAAAATAAAAATATTTATAGATTACTTTAACTTTAAATTAGATTCTAAAAAATATACAAATGATATTACAAAATATATAAATAAAATTTTAAGTGAAGAAACAAAAGAAATTCTATTAAATCAGTATAAAAAAATTATTAATTTATATAAAAAAGAATTAAATAATATAGACTTACCATTAGTATTAGATACAGATTTAGATATCGAAAATATAACCAAATTAATAAAAGTAAGTATCGACACTAACAAAGAACTAATTAATAATTTGTTTACCTTAATAGATTTAGAAAATATATTTCAAACCAAAAATATTTTAGTATTTATTAATTTAAAGCAATACTTATCTAAAGAAGAAATAGAAGAGTTATACAAATATAGCATATATAGCAGAATAACTTTACTTTTAATAGATTCACAAAGTTATGGAACAACCTTAACTAACGAAAGAAAGTTAATAATTGATGAGAATTTAGATGAGTTTATGCTATAATAAAGAAAAGTGACATAGTATACCATTTAAAATAATTACAATCTCTATGGTAATTTGAAATAGATAGAAAACTAATTTGAGGTTTTAGATCTATGTCATTTTAAATGGTATTAAAACATTAATTAATACTGTGTATGCTTGAGTAACGTTTTAGATCTATGTCATTTTAAATGGTATTAAAACAATTGCTCCTAGTCATACACAAAATCAATTGTTTTAGATCTATGTCATTTTAAATGGTATTAAAACTAGCTTTCTGCGCATGTTATCCCGAAAAAGGTTTTAGATCTATGTCATTTTAAATGGTATTAAAACATTCTCCTGTATCAAGGTTTATGTTGAAAGGTTTTAGATCTATGTCATTTTAAATGGTATTAAAACCCTGGTTTCACTTTTAATATTGCAGAATATGTTTTAGATCTATGTCATTTTAAATGGTATTAAAACTTTTAGGAGGTATTTTATGGAATTTTTTTTGTTTTAGATCTATGTCATTTTAAATGGTATTAAAACGTTACTGTTCGATACAACCTAAAACAATTGGTTTTAGATCTATGTCATTTTAAATGGTATTAAAACTTTCTGAACAATCATAAAAATCAATGCAATGTTTTAGATCTATGTCATTTTAAATGGTATTAAAACAAGTAACTTAAGTCTTTTGTTCTATATTCAGTTTTAGATCTATGTCATTTTAAATGGTATTAAAACTTGACTAAACCCCAACTTAACGGAATTTTTGTTTTAGATCTATGTCATTTTAAATGGTATTAAAACAGCATTAGAAAGTATACCAGCTTTTAAATAGTTTTAGATCTATGTCATTTTAAATGGTATTAAAACAAACGCCTCAGCAATTGTTTTTACACTAAAGTTTTAGATCTATGTCATTTTAAATGGTATTAAAACGTTACTGTTCGATACAACCTAAAACAATTGGTTTTAGATCTATGTCATTTTAAATGGTATTAAAACTGATGTATGGAATGAGGCAATGACATTCTTGTTTTAGATCTATGTCATTTTAAATGGTATTAAAACATATAATAAGGGTGATAAATAATGTCTAAAGTTTTAGATCTATGTCATTTTAAATGGTATTAAAACATACATATATAACTTACTTTCTGAATACTTGTTTTAGATCTATGTCATTTTAAATGGTATTAAAACAGTAGCAACACAAGATAATATTAAAGAATACGTTTTAGATCTATGTCATTTTAAATGGTATTAAAACCTGCTTATTAGAAAAATATATTTGGTTTTTGTTTTAGATCTATGTCATTTTAAATGGTATTAAAACTAAAAACAATATTAATGCAACTTGTGGGGAGTTTTAGATCTATGTCATTTTAAATGGTATTAAAACT
>CALVIC010000037.1 GCA_944329365.1 uncultured Bacilli bacterium | reverse complement strand
CACCGGTTGAATTTGAAAAATCTTTATAGTTTTTAAAAACCCCCTCTAAAATGTGTCCAAAATATTGACAAAGTCCCAGGGATGGGAGGGTGTGATTTAAAAAAATAATTTGTGTATTTGTTACATTAGCTTTGTGCTTTTATTACATTAATTGTTTTATAAAAAAATCTGAAGTTAATCAGATATTTTTAAGGAACTTGTCCCGCTTTTGTTTTATAGACTTCTTTATTGTCGACATTAAAAACTACTTCATCGACGTCATAGTTATCATTTACGGAGAGACTTATGGTATATATGACTTCTTCTAAGATGTCTTTTTCATCAACGTTGTCAAACAAATATGTATTAAAGTCGAGATTCATTACTCCATCTTCTAAGGATGAGGATACTAGTTCTGTTCCATCGTTTAAAAAGCTTTTTAAATTTTTGTTTGGATTGAATCCTGATGATAACTCATCGATAATGATACTTATTTTATCGCGGTCATCATTTAGGTATTTGGTTACAGGAACATAGTAGTAATTATCACTTATTTGATTTATATAATAGACTGTAACATCTGTTATATCTTTGGTACTGGTTAGATCAAATTCTTTATTTATGCCAAATGTTCGGTCTAAGGTGCTTGGAAGATTGATTTTAGTTTTAGGCAATTTAGTTAAGATGTCGCCTTCAACATATATTATTACTTTATCAACTTGATCGATTGAGGTTAACGTGTAGACTATGGCTTCGATCATTTTTTCTTCAAGGTCTTTACTGACTGTTAAAAGTTCTTTGGAAAAGTCGACTTTAATAAGACCGTCTTCATAATTTAAATTTAATATTTCAGTGTCTGGTGGGATAATGGCACTAAAACCGCTAGGTATTTTACTATCCATTCCACCGATTGTAAGGGTTTTTAAAAGTCCTTTTGCTTTTGTGACTATATCTTCTGAGGAGATTGGGACTGATGTTAGGGCGACATAGCTATTTTGGTCTAGTAAAAAAATCGAGCTTTCGGTTATGTCACTGTCGACATATTCTAGTTCTTCTTTAATGTCTAATTGAGGGTTACTAGGGATTAGATATATTAAAAACATGGCAAATAAAGCGGCTGTAGACATGGCGATTTTGCGAATGGACAATCTCTTTAATTTAGAAAACATTTTGATCACCTACTTAAGAGTATGAAAAAAAGGTTTTTTTATAACCTTTTTATAGTGAAAGTTCTCCAAGTTTGAGTAATTCGATAACCGCTCCTGCGCGCCCTTTGACACCAAGCTTTTGCATAGCATTAGAAATGTGATTTCTAACGGTCTTGTCACTTATTTTCAAGGCTTTGGCAATCTCATTGGTATCGTAGTTATTAATAAGTAATTCAAAAACTTCGCGTTCACGTTTTGTTAAAATACCCTTTTTCATAGTTTCCTCACTTCCTAGTATTGGGTGGTGCATGTTCATATTATTGTATGCCTCGAGGGGCGTGTAAGTGAAAATAAATGCCTATTTTAAAAGAAAAAAAGCTATTGCTAGCTTATTTTTGAAATTTTACAGAAATTGTCATTGGTTCTGAAAATTCTTCTTGAATAGAACGCATTATTTTATTAGCTAAAGCTTTATCGTGCTTGGAACTATCGACAGTTACAGATATGTTATTTCCATCGATATTGACAAAGGAGCTTAGGCTAAATTCTTTTTTTATTTTATTTTCAACCGTTTCTTCTACTCCTTTATTTTTATTTAAGTCTTGCATTTTTTCAAAGGCTTCGTTTTTTTCTTTCGTTGTGGACTTTGAACTGGTTAAAACTTTTTTTAGTTCGGTTATTTCATCGAGCATCTGTTCTTCAGCTTCGACTCTTAGAGCAACTAATTCAGCACTTTCACTCGAGCTTTCATCAGTAGAAACGGTTTGGGTTTCCTCTTTTTCGGCTTGACCTATTAAAAGTTCACTAGGCATTGTAACATAGTAAACACTTAATACTAATATTAAACTAAATAGTGTTAAAAACCATAAGCTTCTTTTGTTAATCATTTTTATTCCTCCCCTTGTTCTATTTAATTATACGAGGAGGGTTTGGTTTTATGACTATTTTTTAGTAACGGTTACTTTGTTATTGGTAATGGATGCTTTATAATCGTCATTTTCAATATTACCACTAATTTTGCCTTTATTATTAGTAATGGTTCCTGTTCCGCCGTTTATTTCGCCATTATAGTCCAGTTCCATATCGGAAGTTCCGTTTTTTCCTTGATAAACTAAGGAATTTTCGGAAAATTCATATGTTTGAATGCCTATTCTGGCGTTTTCATTATAGTCCATTTCAACCAAGTTAACTAAAGCATTAACGCTGTTTTCAAAAGCTTTTTCTGATGATGAATTGATGGCATTTTGAATAATTGGCGTCGTGATTAGAGCAATTATTCCTAAAATGATTATTACAGCTAGTAATTCGATTAATGTAAATCCTTTTTTCATATTTCTCACCCTATTATTAATTATAATATATTTTTATCTAAAAGAAAATTATATTTTGAATATTTTTATTTTAAAAAGAAAGCTTATTTGCTTTCTTTCTTGTTTTTCATATGCGGGAAAAGAATAACTTCTCTAATGGTTTCGGCTCCTGTCATTATCATAACTAGACGGTCGATTCCAATTCCCATTCCACCGGCTGGTGGCATGCCATATTCTAGAGCTTCAACAAAGTCGATGTCCATCTCGTTGGCTTCTTCATCGCCAAGTTCTCTTTGTTTTAATTGGTTTTCAAATCTTTCGTATTGATCGATTGGATCATTTAATTCAGTAAAGGCATTGGCACATTCCATACCAGCAATATAAAGTTCAAACCTTTCGGTGAATCTTGGGTCTTTACTCTTTTTAGCAAGTGGGCTTATTTCAATTGGATGACCATAAACAAAGGTTGGTTCGATAAGTGTTGCTTCAACATATTTATCGAAGAATTCGTTTATAATATGACCGACTGTAAAATGGTCTTCAACTTCAATATCGTGTTTTTTAGCAAGCTCTTTAGCTTCATCTAAGGTCATTTCTGGCCAGAAGTCAACACCGCAAGCTTCTTTGATAGCATCGACCATGTGAACACGTTTGAATGGTCCTTTTAAATTTATATGATTTCCCATATAATCGATTTCAAGTCCACCGTTTACTTCTTTACAAACTGTACTAAATAATCCTTCAGCGATATCCATCATACCGTACATATCAGAGTATGCTTTATAAAGTTCGATAGTTGTAAATTCTGGGTTATGTTTTCTATCTACTCCTTCATTACGGAAGATACGACCGATTTCATATACAGCGTCCATGCCACCGACTAAAAGTCTTTTTAATGGAAGTTCAGTAGCTATTCTAAGGTAGAATGGCATATTTAAAGCGTTGTGATGAGTTATAAATGGTTTTGCGGCTGCTCCACCTAAAATTGGATTTAAGATAGGAGTTTCAACTTCAGTAAATCCTAGATTGTCTAAGTATCTTTGAATAGTTCTAATGATTTTTGGACGAGTGAAAGCTATTTTTCTTGCATCTTCATTCATAATTAGATCGACATATCTTCTACGGTATCTTTCTTCAACATCGGTTAGACCATGATATTTTTCTGGAAGTGGTTTTAAGGCTTTAACTAAGTGAGTATATTTAGTGGCATGTATACTTAGTTCGCCTGTATTAGTTTTGAAGACAAACCCCTCAATTCCAACGATATCGCCTAAGTCTGAGGCCTTAAATAAATCGTATTGCTCTTCGCCAACGTCATCTAATCTAATGTAGATTTGAATTTGCCCATATTTATCTTGAATATGGAAGAAACCAGCTTTACCTTTACGGCGTTTTGTACGAATTCTTCCGGCAACTTTTACAAAGTCTTTTAATTCTTCAAGTTCTTCTTTTGATTGATTGGCGTGTTCGAACTTGATAATTTTCGAATTAGAGGTAACATCAAATTTAGAACCAAATGGTTCTACTCCTTTTTCGATTAAATCTTGAACTTTGTCACGTCTAACTTGTTCTTGTTCTGTAAATTCTCTCATTATAATTCCTCCAAACTGTTTATATTATAACACATATTAAGCAAAAAACTAACGTTTTGTGTGATAATTCTTATATAAAACTCTAGCTGTGGCTGGACTATCGTTTCCTTCTTTGTTTTTAATTGGGGCAAAGTCCTCTTCTCTTTCCCCTCTTAGTAGAGCGATATCGTCAAAATATGGAAATCCATCAAAGATAAATGATTCTAATTTATATGAATTGGGCTTGGATGGAATTATTTCCTTTCCTGATTCATCTAAATATGAGTTTTTCTTAAGGGCTATATGGTATGGTAATTTTTGAGCTGATAAAAAATTTAAAGCATTAAGGGTATATAGATTACACATGATATGAGCTTCTTTATATTTTAATTTGTTATTGTTTGTAAGTTCATAAGCTATTTCTCTTGGCATTTCTGAATATTCGATTACTCTTGGATGTTTGTCATAGCTACAGAATAGTCCAACTTTTTCATCTGGGTAACTTTTTAAGATGGTTTTAGAGGCTACCTTAGAATTTTTATATATAGCCAGGCCTAGTAATAGCGGATCTGTTTGCTTTAATAAGATATTGTCAACTCCACCGATAAAAATCCATTTAATTCCTCTTTTTTCCATATCTTCTAGACATCCATTTTTTTTGAGAGAATAATAAACTGAGCCACTGCCATCTGAAGCTTTTTTGACATGATAATCTTTATCTATTAAAATTTGTCCTTCAGTATCAATTAGTGGTAAATGGTTTTGTTTAAAGAAGGTAATATCTTCTTTTGGATAATTAAAGTAATTATGATTTTCGAAGAAGTTTTGGGTTAACTCGTTATTTTCGGGGCTTGTCATAATATACCAAGGAATAGTCTTACCCACTTTTTTGTTTGTCTCTTCTAAGTTTTCTTTTAATATTTCGAATAAAAATTTGCGACTACCACCGATGTCTAGGCTGTAAGTTCCTTTAGGTCCACAGTGACCTAGTCTAGTTCCTTGGCCGCCAGCCATTGTAACAACGGCATATTCACCTCTATTTAAAACATCCATACCTAAGTCAAAAAACAATTTGTTCATCTGCGGGGTTAGATCTTTTTTAACTAGATATGGCAATTCCTTTATTTTAGATTCGTCAATTTTTATTTCTTTTTGACTTTCATTATATGTTTCAAAAAGCTCATCAAAATTTAATTTTTCTAAATCTGTCAATAGAGTTTTGGCGCTATGCGAGCTGGCGTTTTCTAATAATTTTAAAATTCGCGTTTGATTATATTTTTCTAGATTTCTAGTTATATTCATTTTGTCCTCCTGCTTTCTATATATTCTAACACAGCTTATTTTATTTGACAAATAAAAAAACTAAGATTTGTTATTTTCTTAAGTTTTCACTAACCATTTCTTTAACTTCTGTTAGCTGTTTGATTCGCGAAATAATTCTTCCGGCTTTAATTTCTTCGATACCACTACTCGTAATAGAAAGATGAGTTTCTAAGTTTTTTAAATCGAGGTTCGAAGTAAAAAAGGTTGGAAGTTTTTCATCCATGCGGTACTGCAAAAGTGGACACAAGATTTCGTCACGTGACCACGGGGTTGTTGATTCGGCTCCGATGTCATCGATTAAGAGTAAAGGAACTTTTTTGAGATGATTATATTTTTGGGAAAATTCACTTTTAACTGGAGAGTTAAAGCTATCTTTGAGATTTCTTAAATATTCCGGCCAAAAGACGATCGCACTTTTGATGTTAGATTTAGCAAGTTCATTGAACATGGCGGCGATAAGATAAGTTTTACCACAACCAAAATTACCATATAAATAAAGTCCTTTTTGGTGTTTATCTTTTTTGTATTTTTTGATAAATTCAGTAAGCCAAAGTATAACTTCATAACGATTTTTATCTTGTTTGTAGACGTTTTTAAAACTGGCTTCTTTGATTTCTTCGGGAATATCAAAGAGTAATGTGTTGTCATGATATTTATTTTGTTTATCAAAAGCTTTTTTGCAGTGACATGGAACGTAAGAAAATTCAAGCATATCGTCGACAATCTTAGGCATGTAAATGTAACCTTTTAGTTTGGTTGGACAGTCAAAATAGTGATGATCCGTGATACTTAGTTTATAATCTTTGAATGATTCTAAAAGGTTTGAAGTGTATTTTTTTAAGGTTTCTCTTTTTAGTTTTAGATTACTGACAAATTTTTTGAATTCCTCATCTTTTAGAGCTTCGTCAAATTCTTCGTCTAAGAGGTAATCTAAACTTTTAGATGCTTTTTTGTTTAAATTATCTGATACTTTTTGCATATTTTTTCTCCTTTACAAGTTTTGAAGTTGTTCTTCAAGTTTTGCAATGTCTTCGGTAGTCGCTTCATTAATACCGATTTGTTTATTAAACCAGTCTGGGGTTGTTTCTTTTTGAACTACTTTCTTAGCTGTTCTGGTTTGTTTAGATTTATTTTCCTTTTTACACAGTTCCATGGCATCTTCAACGGTTTTGATATTTTCTCTTGTCCACTGAGCGGCGATGGCTAAAATAAAGTTTTTAGTTAATTTTCCATCGTTTATTTTGAGGACGTAATCGATTAAAACGTTAACGACACCGGGTGGCAGATTATAGTCAACTAGTAAGGTTTCTAAGATTCCAAGTTCTCTTTTACTTGGCCGAACACCTTTGTTTTTACCGGAAAGGAAATCATAAGGGGTCATTGTTTCAAAGGTGTGAATCATTTTAGATTTTTTACTGTTTGAGCTTACTTGTTTTCTTAAGTATTCTGGTTGATTTTTATAAATCAGGCTTGGCGTTTCACCTTTGTTTTCGAAGGTATAGTAATTATGACAGTTAGTCCTTAATTTTTCTTTGTCGATGAGATGTTTTTCATTTATGGAATTTCTAATTAGTTCACTTAAATCACTTTCTGATAAATTGTAGACAAAAGCAAGTTTATAGATTAGATCTTTAGTGTCTTTAGTAATCGATCTTTTATTTAATATTTCGCTTGGAATCATCGAAATAACGTTAGTTAAGTCGATTTTACTGTCGATTAGAATACCTAATTCACGGATATGTCTTAAATTTCTCTCTTCACTATATGAAGGGGCGGATGTTATTTCAAAGGTATCAGAGAAGCCACAGGATATGTCTTCATATCCTTGAAGATTTATTTTGGGAAGAGAAAAATATTTGACTACTTTTTCGTATTCTTTAGTTCCAATATTACTTTCCAAGGTCACAGAGAGAATTGGGTTTTCTAAAAATTCTTTAGGATCTAATGGAGAGTATAATTCATATATGTAATTATTAACACTGCCTTTTTTTAGATATGTTTTAATTAGGCCAATTCCTTCTAATTTTTCTCTAGCGTCTAAGATGTCTTCAAGTTTCAACCTGGTAATTGCCATCAGATTATGATGGGTGTTTTCGGTTGAAATGATTTGAGATGTATCTAGGTTATCCCATAGTGTGAGGTAGAGAGTAATGGCAGTACTTCCGATAACTGGTTGGTAGAGTTTAGTTAAAACGATTCGCGATTCACTATTTAACACAGTACAGTTTTTGACAATATAAGTGTCAGCTGGAAACAAAGATATATTTGTTTTAGCCATATTTTCTCACCTCTTTTCTAAATATAAGTTTATCACATTTTGAGATATTTCTAAATATAAAATGTAATTTTTTAACATATAAAAACCATGAAAAATGGGAATTTCATAGTTTTTTTAGATACTTATTATGTTTACTGAAGAGACTTAATTTTTTCCTTAGAAAGACCAGTTACTTCTGATATTTTTTGAATACTGTCCCCAACTTTTAGCAGTTTTTTAGCAGTTTCAATTAAAGCAAGCCTTTCCCCACGAGCTTCACCTTCTTCAACACCACTTACATAATATGTATTACGGATTTTTCTTTCGTCCTCTTCGACTGATATAAAGTTTGCAAAATAATTTTCATCATTTATTTTGTTTACTTCATCTTTTATTTTTTTCATAAAATTATCTCCTTTCTCTGCTAAAAATTCTAATTCCTCTTTTGATGCCGTCATCATTTTCAGAAAGTTATACTCATCATCTTCATTATAACACCCGCTATTTATTTTATCTAGGTTTACATCATAAATTTCTAAATTCCTAACTTTAAGTTTTAATGTTTCTTTATTTATAA
>CALVIC010000036.1 GCA_944329365.1 uncultured Bacilli bacterium | reverse complement strand
ATGGTCAAACATATATGTACCATCTACATTTTTTAGATGTTCGGGTACTGGTAAATTTTTACTTTTTAAATGATTTATTACATGTACTTCTTTTTCGATTTCTTTCTGGTTATATTTTGACTGGAATTCTTTTAAGATATATTTTTCATCTTTTGTTTCTATTTTAAAGATGTTCGCGCTTCCCCTATTTATTTTCTGAATGGATTTTATATTTAGATTATATTTTTGTTTTAATATTTTTTTGATTTCTTCATTATTAAATTTTGTTTGTTCGATCATCTTATTTTCCTTTTTTGATAAAAATCAAATATTTCGTTATTGGCTTTATCTAGATACTCATTTTTAAAGTTATGGGATGCACCTTCTATTTCACAAAGGTTATAATTATATTCTTCACAAAATTTTCTAATTAAATTGATATCAGATATTTTATCTTCAGTACCGTTTATAAAAAGAATATTATTTTTATTTAAGGTAAGTTCATTTAAGCTATCTTCTAATGTTTTAATATCGGAAATAAGCTGTTTAGGAAGGCGTCTTCCATAGCCTACTTCAAAGTAATCGTTAGAGTCATTTTTAATAAATTTTTTCTTCATGTTTTGATAATTATTTAAAGGCATAGATTTAAATATGACTTTACAAGGTGTGCGGTAGGTTTGAAGATACATGTATAAATAAAGGGAGCCTAAACTGTTACCGATAAAATTTACTTTAACACATGGATACGTGCTTAAGGCATAATTATATACTTGGTCAATAGTGTTTAAACAGCTTGTAACAGTATAACTTTGGTAATCTTCTTTACTTGTTCCGTGATATGGAAAATCAAAAGAAATGAAGCCGATGTTTTCATTTAAAAGTTCTTGTGGGAGTTTTGAAATTTCTTTTTTATTTCCACCTAAACCATGAACCATAATAATTATTTCGTCTAAAGTTTCAGGAATCATTTCATAAATAGGAATTTTATTATTTATTATTTTTTCTTTCATAGTTTCACCTAGTTTCTTTAAAATTATTACGAGCCCAAAGCCATAAAGGTGTGTGAACGTCTATCTCGTTATATTTTGAATTTTTCATAAGTTCGTGCCATCTTTGAATAACAAGTTCTTGAGCTTTGGAACTATTTAATTCTTCTTCGGTTATTAATCCTAGTTTACAGGTTGCCCGGCAAACATGAATGTCTGGAGCAACAGTTAATTTTGATAGGTCAGTGTATGTTCGGCCGGTGTATTCGTAAATTACATACATCCAGTAATTACAGAGTTTATTTCCAGAGAGATATGGAAATTCTTTTTTGTGTTTTATCTGCATAAATTTTCTAATTTTATCTGGGTCATTTTCGTTTTGGTCAAATATTTTTCTTATGTCACCGTCAAATAAATTAACGAATGTATGACACAATGTAATCCATATTTTTGTCTGTTTGTCTTTTTGAAGAGCGAGACGATATTTAATTAAGGCTTTTTGAACTTCACTTTCAGGTTTATTAATTACTTCTTTAGGGTTAAACAAGAATTTGGTTTCTTCATCGGTATATGTTTTTAAGGCACTTTCCCATAAGGTGTATGAGTTTCTTTGATAATTGAGGGCCATCGGAAGAGTAAAATATAAATAGTTTTCTAAAGATGTTTTAGGAAGGCCAGGATTATTATCTTCTGGCATAACACGTCCGCCTAAAAGTCCCTCTTTATACATTTTGATTAGTTTTTCGGCCTTTAATAATATTTCTTCTTTCATAGTTTCACCTTTCTTTTAACTATTATATCATTTATATAATACTTTTAGTTAAAAACACAAGAAAAAAAGATATTTATTTTAAGTATTTTAATATCTTTTTGTATTCTTCTAAAAGGCTTTCATATTTTATGGTTTGATTGGCAGGAGATGTTGATGGTAAATATATGGGTTTGATATTAGTGTCCTTTAGACAATATTTATTATAAAGGCTTTCAGCTTTTTTGCCAGTGATAAAGATGGTTTTAATTTTAGTTTTTTTAATTAAACTGTTTATGTCATTAGGTACTGGATTTTTAATGGAACTATCACTTGAACCCGTTATTTCACAAGATGATAAGACATCCCATAAAGCAATGTTTTTAGATTTTAAAAATTTCTTTTTATCTTCGATTGTTTGGGGTACTTGTTCATTAAAGATTTCTGATAAAACTTTCCAAAATCTATTTTGAGGGTGCATGTAATAGAAGGTCTTTTCTCTTGATTTAACTGAAGGGATAGAACCTAATATTAATATTTTACTGTTTTCATCATATTCTGCAGGAAATTCATGGGTTACTAACATGGGTCACCTTCTTTGATAATGTACGTACTTTCTTTAGGAATGGTAATTTCAGTTTGCGTATATTTGTTATATTCAGATGTCGTTTTTAAATTTAGGTTTAGTTTTTCTGATAGTTTTTTGGCAAGGTATAAGCCGATTCCAGTCGAATGAGTTTTTTTACGATTGCTACCTGTAAAGCCGTAGTTATAGATTTTAGGTAGGTCGTAGTCGTGAATTCCTACTCCATTATCTTTGATTATAAGGGTTATACTATGAGGTTCTTCTTTTGCTTTTATTTCAATTTCTTTGTCTTCTTTATTTAAGTATTTTAAAGAGTTTTGAAGTATTTGTTTGATTATAAATTTTAACCATTTTTCATCGGTGTAGACAATTTTTTGAGTATCTTTGACTTCAATTTTAATTTTGTTTTTTAAAATAATATTTTTATAATCAATTAAGTATGGAAACTTTTTTAAGATGTTTTCAATGCCGAGTTTTTTGGAGATGTCATAAACTTTTTCGTCGATATCTTGATTTTTTCCATTAATAACGCAAGCAAGGGCGATGTTTTCTTCGATGGTAAGAATGTCTAAGAGGTTAAAATCTTGAAAGATAAAGCCAAGTTTGTCACGGCGAAAGTCAGATAGTTTGTCCTCATCTATTTCAGTTATATCTTCGCCGTCTATGTATATGTGACCACTGGTTATCGTATCAATTGTAGATATACAGTTTAAAAGTGTTGTTTTACCAGAACCACTGGATCCCATAATGGCAACAAACTCTCCTTCTTCTTCAGTCATGTTTAAACCATTCACGGCTTTGGTTAGATTTTTTTCATTACCATAATATTTTTTTAAGTTTTCTATTTTTAAGATTTCTTTCATATGCGTTCCTTTCTGATTTTTATTATAATTAAAGGCATGATTATTGATAATTATATTTAAAATTAGGCTTAGAATTAGAAATGATAATTTTCTCATAAGTCATGTCCTTCATTTAAATTATAGCAAATATTACTTTGATGTTTTATGACAGTTTTGTTATGTTGGGTATTTTATGAGTGTTTTTATATTATATTGGGTTTTAATGGGTAATTGATATAATACTCTTTTCATGATAAAATTAGTAGGAGTTGATAGTTATTTATCACATTTAACTAAATATTTTATAAAATACTAATAGAAAGAGTGATTTTATGTTTAAATATGAAACTGATTCGAGGAAAGTCAAACCGGGACAAATTTTTGTGGCAATTAAGGGTTATACAGTCGATGGTCATGATTTTATTGATAAGGCTATTCAAAATGGTGCGAGTGCGGTGATTGCTGGGCATGAGGTGGATTGTAGCGTACCGGTAACTGTGGTCGATGATCCGGCTAAGTATTATCAAGAGTTACTTGTTAAAGAATACAGTCATGAGTTTGACAAGCTTAAATTGATTGGAATTACGGGAACTAATGGAAAGACGACTTCAGCTTGGCTTGCTTATCAAATGCTTAATTTGCTCGGTAAAAAGGCTGCTTATATTGGAACTTTAGGGTTCTACTGCGGTGATTATGTAGAGGTTTTGCCTAATACTTCACCAGAAATTTTAACTACTTATAAATTACTTGAGAAAGCTATGGAGCTTGGATGCGAATATGTGGTTATGGAGGTTAGTAATTTTGCTTTAGATTTAAAGAGAATCGAAGGCCTTAAGTTTGTAGCTGGAGCGTTCACTAATTTAAGTGAGGATCATTTGGATTATCATAAGACAATGAAAAATTATATGAATTGTAAGTTAAAGCTTACAAACTACATTAAAAAAGACGGTGTTTTATGTGTGAATATGGACGATCCTGTTAGTGAGAAGTTTAAGGAAAGGTTTAAGAATACAAAAACTTTTGGTTTTGGTGATTATGATTACAGCATTATAGATGACGATATTCATCCAGATCACACAGATATTAATTTTAAGGTTTATGGCACTGATTATAAGGTTACGACTAATCTTACAAGTAAATTTAACGTATATAATTATTTTACGATGTTTTCGATGTTACATGAGATTGGCTTTTCTTGTGATGATTTGATTGAGAAGACTAAGGTTTTAAAGGCACCTAAAGGTAGATGCGAAACTTATAAGGTTAAAGATGGTTTTGCAGTTGTAGATTATGCCCATACTCCTGATGCTGTTTTAAAGGTTGTTACAGCTTATAAGGAGCTTGCTAAGGGACGAATTATTACAGTTGTCGGTTGCGGTGGTGATAGAGATCCGATGAAAAGGCCGATTATGGGCGAGATTGCTTCAGAATACAGCGATTATGTTATATTTACAAATGATAATCCAAGAACCGAAGATCCTAATAAGATTATGAAAGATATTATAGCTGGGGTTAAAAAGGATAATTATGAGGTTTGTCTAGATAGACGCGAGGCAATAAAAAAAGCTTTGGATATGATAAGGAAGGATGACATTGTTTTGCTTCTAGGTAAGGGTCATGAAAATTATCAGATTCTTGGGCATGAAAAAGTTCATTTAGATGATAGTGAAGAAGTTTTAAAATATAACGAAAATAGTTAATATTTTAAAAACTGTTAGAAAAAAATTATGAATTTCTAACAGTTTTATTTTTCAGACTTTTTTGAACTTTGGCTTTGATTCTACTAAAGGCATTATCAATAGACTTTGGTGTTTTATTTAAAATTTCAGCTATTTCTTTATAGTCGAAGCCACTTGTTTTTAGGTCACATACTTTTTTTTCAAATTCAGTTAATTCACGGTCAAGGATTTTTTTGATTTCTTGGACGTTTTCATTTTCAATTAAGAGACTTTCTGGATTGGTTTTGGTGTCACTTAGAATTTGATTGTCTGGATTTTTTTCATTATCTAATATTTCTACGGAAATTGATTCGTTTAGGATTTGATGCTTTAGACGATTGGCAGCTACTATACTGGAATTGACACGGCGCATTATACAGGTTCTGGCATAGGTAAAGAAGGTTGTATTTTTTTGATCATCAAAGGTGTTTATGGCGATACTGAAACCGATCATCCCTTCTTGGATTAGGTCGTTCATTTCAAGCCCGGTGTTTTGGTGTGTGTAATAAGCTTTTTTGGCAATGCCATAAATAAGTGGTTTATATTTTTCAAATAGGGTTTCAGTTGCAAATTCGTTATCGGCTACTTGGTCTAATAGTTCGTAATCGTTAAGATTTTCGTACATTATTTACCTCTTATAGCCTCGTATATTATTAAAGCAGCGGCAACCGAGGCATTTAAGCTATTGACTTTGCCGTGCATAGGAATTGAGGCAATAAAATCACAGTTTTCTTCAGTTAGTCTACTTAATCCTTTGCCCTCGTTACCTATTACTAAGACGATTTTGCCAGAGTAATCGATATCTCGGTAATCTGTTCCCTGCATGTCGGTTCCAATAAACCAATATCCTTTTTGTTTAAGTTCTTTAATAGTGTTTACAAGATTATTGACTAAAGCAATTTTAACGTTTTCAATCGCCCCAACACTGACTTTGATAACAGATGATGTTACTTTGACTGACCGGTCTTTAGGAATGATTATATTTTTAACACCAGCTGCTTCACAGGTTCTAATTATTGCCCCAAAGTTATGAGGGTCTTCTAAGTGATCCAACATGACTATTATATCATCATTTAAATCATCTAGAGATGAATACTTATAATCATCTACTTCTAAGATGATTCCTTGATGGTTACCAGATTCTATTTTATTTAGTTCATCTCTGGTTAAATATTTTATTTTGATGTTTTGTTTTTTTAAGTTTGATAATATTTCATTATCATTGAATTTAGTGTAAAGAAAGGCTTTATTTATTTTTTCTTTTTTATTAAGCATTTCTTTAGCTACATTTTTTCCGTATACGTACATTTTACTCACCTACTATATATTTCATTATTTCTTCTATTCTTATTTCGTTTTTGGTTAGTTTTAAGTAACCGATTAAGGCTTCTAGTCCCGTCGATTTTTTATATGTGATTATATCCGTGTGTTTGGGACTTTGATGACTTTTATGGTTACGGGCTCGTTTGACGATTGTCAGTTCTTCTTCGGTTAGAAAGTTATCATCTATCATTTTGTCTAAAAACGCACTTTGAGCTTTCGCACTTACGTATTTTACAGCCATGTTTTGAAGGTCACAAACTTTATAGTTTCCTTTGGAGAGAAGATAGGTTCTTATATATAATTCATAAACGGCATCGCCTAGATATGCTAGTGATAGTGAATTAAATTCTATCAAAGGTGATTCCTTTGATATTTCCAAGTTTGACGTCGTTTATGATTAAGATAATAACTTTGTCTATGTCGACTTCTCCACCTTTGATTAGGCATCCTCTTCTACGGCCTATGTATTCCAAATCATTTAGAATATCGTCGTCTAATTTGTCTAAATTATATCTTTCTTTTAAGATTTTAGGATAGTATTTAGATAATGTTTCTAAGATGTATTTGGCGACATCAAATAGTGGTAAGACTTCTTCTTTAATGGCTGTTAAACTGGCTAAGTTATAAGCTCCTTCAGCCAGTTTTGGCCAAAGGATACCTGGGGTATCTAAGAGTTCGAGGTCTTCATTGACTCTAATCCAATTAAGTTGTTTAGTAACTCCTGGCTTATTTCCGGCTTGAACTACTTTTTTGCCGGAAAGTCTATTAATGAGGGTACTTTTTCCAACATTTGGAATTCCGATGATTAGAGCCCGACTTTTACGTTTTAATAATCCTTTTTCTTTTCTTTTCTGATGATACTCTTTTAAGACCTTATTTGTCAAATTTATTAGAGGTTTTAAGGATTTATTATCTTCCAAATTTAGGGGAACAACATGATAGCCTTGATTTTCATAGTATTTGATCCATTTTCCTGTTTCTTCTAAGTCGCATAGGTCTATCTTTGTCATTATCATTATTTTGAGCTTATCTTTAACTATTTCATCTATATCGACTATTTTAGATGACTTTGGCATCCTCGCATCTACTAGTTCGTAAACTATATCTATAAAATTTAAGTTTTCTCGAATTAACCTTTTTGTTTTAGCCATATGGCCAGGATACCAGTTGATAGGTGAATTGTCGAACTTTTTATTATTAGCCATTTTTCATTTCTCCTTTTCTAAAAATACATATTAAATTTTAAAACGTACATTACAATTTTTAATATAATATTTATTCGCTTAACATTATATCATACATTATATGAATCGAGAAATTTTAAAGCATCATTATACTCGTTTTTATATTTAAAAATTATATTGATACCACCATTTTGATCAATCAAGATATTATCAATAAATTCATCAATAATTGTTCTACTCAAAGCATTTACATTTTTAGCTTTCTTAAAATGTTCAATCCAATTAATATTTATATCATTAGTATTTTTTTTATTTTCTTCAAGCTCAATCCTTAAGGAATTTAAAATATACAAATATTCTTGACTATAATCATCAAATTCTTCTTTAGTAAGAATTTTGTTCTTATAATCATTTAAAACTTCCGTCATTAGCATCTCATATTTTTCTATTTCTCTTGATAATTCTATATTTCTTATTTTTTTTATTTCACTATCATACTGTAATTTAGCATCATAAAGAACAGTATTAACTTCATTTTCAACCTCACACAGCATAAGTATATATTTATTTAAAATCGATAATACAACATCATTTAATTCTTTTTCAGTCACATAATGCTTAGTACATCCCTTTTTTCTTTTATACGTCCCGCAATAATAAAATGCGTCTTTTCCTTTACCATGGGTAGATCTATAAAGATTACTACCACAATCAGCACATTTTAAATGACCCGTATATATATTAAATTTACCAGAACAATTAACCATATTATTTCTTCCGTATAATATATCTTGTACTTGATCGAATATCTTTTCACTAATAATAGCCTCATGATGATTTTTAATTATTATCCAATCTT
>CALVIC010000035.1 GCA_944329365.1 uncultured Bacilli bacterium | reverse complement strand
AAATCATAAAGTCAAATAAACTTTATGATTTTTAAGGCCTTTTTTTAAACTGTCCAAATTTTGGGGTACAGTTCATTAAAAGACCTATCATTTATTGAAATGGCCCATGATTTAGAATAAGTGATGAATAAACTTTCTGAAAAAATAAATGTAAACTTCAAAACCATAGATTATGTCGCAACCTGTATGGGAACTGTTGTCCTAGGTCTTTACCTAGAAAAAGAAGAAAACAGAGCCAAAGCAAACTCTCTAACTCTTTTTTCACCCCTATATACCTTCGATTATTCTTTTCTTAACCCGCCTATCACCTCTAATTTTTTATATAATAAAAAACAAATCATTGAAAGTGGAAACCAGTTTCACTTAGGAAATGCTGTTGAAGGAAAGTCCACCTATGAAGAAATCAAAAAATTTTCTAAAAATTTTCTTGAAAACATCAAAAATTTAAACATTGAAACATTATGCCTTCAAGGGAAAAATGATGTTTTAGTTCCATCTTCTGAGCAGTTCAAATTATTTACTGAAATTATTAATAACAGAAATGAAAAAGAATTAAAAGATGTCTATTATGCCGAAATTCCAGCTGTTCACTGCCTCTATGATTCCATCTATCCATCCTTAATTGAAACATCCGATTTTATTAATTCAAATCATCCAAAACAAAAGAAATTAATATTAAAATGAGTAAACGATACTCATTTTTTTCAAAACAAATAAAAAATGTGATATAATCAAGTTAGAGAAGGGCAGTAGAGACTTACATTGTTTTTATCTGCTCTTTTTTATAACCTGTTGTTATTCACTGATGTCTATGATAAAATTAACTTGTGATAACAAAAGTATAGTAATAAAAGGAAGGAAGTATGATTTATGAAAGAAAAATATTCATTGGGAATTGATATTGGTATCGCATCAACTGGTTGGGGACTTTTAGCCCTTGATGATAATGGCGACCCAAAAAGAATTATTGATGCCGGATCATTGATATTCCCTGCTGCCGAAAAAGCCAAAACTGGAGAAAAGAAAGCTTCTGTCAGAAGAGGATATCGTGGAACTAGAAGAAATATTCAAAGAAAAGAATATAGGCTAGATAGAGTAAAAAAATTACTTTATGATAATGGTATTTTAGGTACACCAAAAGATATATCATCTTTACTACCAAGTGAAAGAGAAGAATACCTAAATATTATTTATAGTATGATGGTGGAAGAATATTATAAAGGGAAAGATATAACCCCATATGATATTAAAGTTAAAGGACTAGATGAAAAGCTAAGCAATAACGAACTTGCAATTATCTTATGTCACTGGGCAAAACATCGTGGATATAAGTCAAACCGTGAAGATGATTCTGATAAATCATCAGAAAATGGCAAAGTAAAAACCGCTATTTCAGAAAATGAAAAGTTAATGAAAGAAAAAAATTATCGAATTGTTAGTGAAATGTTTCTAAAAGATGACAAGTTTAAAGATGGAATTAGAAATACTACCGATAATTATAAAATGTCTGTAACTAGGGAAATGTATCAAGATGAAATTGAAAAAGTTTTAGACAAACAAATAGAACTTGGTACCATCATGGAAGAATTTAAAGATAAATATTTAGAAATATGGTCAGCCCAAAGACATTATTCTAAAGGTCCAGGATATTATTTTGTCAAAGATAAAAATACTGGAGAAACTAAAAAAGTCATTTCTCCATACGGTTCAGAAACAAGTTTAATATCAAGAATGGTTGGAGAATGTAAATTTGATCATAAACCTCGTGCCCCAAAACAAGCACCTTCATCAGAAAAATTTGTCTATGTTGAAAAACTTTTAAACTTGAGATATAAAACAACTAAAGATTATGTTGGACTAACTCCGGAACAACTTACTAAAGCGGCTGAACTTTTCTATAATAAAGAGACGATTAAATATAAAGATATAACTAAAATTATTGATCAAGAACACGTTATATATAAAAATAATCAACTATCGAAAAAAGAATATAAAAAAGCCTGCGACAAAATGGCCAAAAAACTTAGTAAAGAAAAAATACAAGTTTCCGAATTAACCTCAGAAGAAAAAGAAGAGTTAAATAAACTCTTAGATGATGCCAAACAAAATAATGAATTTTTCAAATCTAAAGGCTATATCTTATTTAAAAAAGAATTTAGTAAATGGAATCCAAATGAATGGGATAAAATTAAAGATAATTTAAAACTATTAGACGAAATATCAGTAATTTTAGCCAATTGTAAATTAAATGAAGACATTAAATCAGAAATTGAAAAATCAGAAAACATTCCAAATGAATATATTGAACCGATTGAAAATATGCCAACCTTTAAAGATCATATTAGATTGTCTTTGGAAGCTATATATAAAATATTACCTTTGATGCTTCAAGGAAAAAGATATGATGAAGCAGCTAGTGAAATATTTGATGACTTTAGAGCTGAAAATTCAAATGTTAAACACGATTTGGTTCTTCCATTCAGCGAAGGTGATGACGCTCTAGAAGTAAATCAATTAGTTATGCATTCTCTATCTGAAGCCAGAAAAATCATAAATGCTATTATTAAAAAGTATGGACTACCAGAGAGAATAAACATTGAAACCGCTAGAGAACTTGCTAAATCAATTGAAGAAAGACGCGAAATTGAAAAAAGACAAAAAGATAATTTTGAAAGAAAATTAAAAGATAAAAAAATAATATCCGAATTAACTGGAAAAGCTATTGATAAAGTTACTAGTAAAGATGTCTTAAAATATAGACTTTGGCAAGAACAAGGAGAATTCTGCCCTTATACCTTGAAGAAAATAACTTTACAAGACATTTATCAAGATGATAACGTAGAAATAGATCATATTCTTCCTTATTCAAGAACCTTTGATGATAGCTATTTAAATAAAACCCTTGTATTTAAATCTGCCAATCAAGAGAAAAAACAAAGAACACCTTATGAATGGTTTGGTAAAACCGAAAAGTGGAACCATTATAAAAACTTTATCTCAAATCAGTCTACTATTCCAGATAAGAAAAAAGATAATTACCTTTTAGAAGATTTAACTCCAGAAATAGCTGGTCAAATGCGAAATCAAAATTTAAACGATACCAAATATATCGCCAGAGCCCTAGTAAGCTTCTTAAAAGCTAATTTAAATGTCAAAGAAATAAACACCTTTAGTGGTTCAATGACTGGTATTTTAAGAAGTAGATGGGGACTTAATGGCCTAACAACGAGCTATGAATCACCAACCTATTATGTCAAAAATGATACCTACGAAGAAATAAAGAAAAACAGAGACTGTAATATCCATCATGCCATGGATGGAATTGTCATTGCTTCTATGAACAAATCGCTAGAAATGAAAATAGCTGCGTACGAAAAAATACATAGACAGTTTATGAATGCTACAAGTGAAGAATTAGATAAAATTGAAAAGGAAACTGAACTAGAATTTAAAGATTATACAGACGAAAAAACTGGTGAAATGACAAATGTTGGATTTAGAAATTATATTGATGACTGCATCAAAGAATCAAAATTAACTGGATTAAAATATAAAAACTTAAGATTCCCAGAACCATATAAAAACTTTGCGAGTGAAGCTAAAGTTAGATTATATGAACGAGATATAAATGTTATTAAAGATTATGTTAAAACATTACCAAATTATAGTGGAGAAAACATAAGTAACATTAAAGTAGTAAATCCAGTTAATGTTAAACTAAAAGCCACAGGTTCAATGCATGCCGAAACATACTTTGGAATTAATAAAGAACAAAAGTTAAAATATAATAGAATACCTGTTGAAAAATTAACTCAAAAAAATATAGATGACATTGCCGATAAAGACAAAGGTGCTAAAGAAATATATCTTACTTTAAAATCATGGCTTGGTACAGAAAAGGGTACCGATGTTATTAAAGAAAAGGGATATCCTAAAAACCCTAAAACCGGAAATCTAATTAAAAAAGTTAAAATGGCCACAGAATTTACTCCAGGTAAAGGACATATTATTAAAGAAAAAATAAATGGTAAAGATGTTGAAAGATTTGTTGCTAAAGAAAGCGTCTTTACAATAGATGTATATAAAAAACAAGATGATGATAAACTTTATTTTGTTGGATATGATTTATTTGATTTAGCCAATATTAAAAGAATAAAACAAAATAAAGATATCGACTTTGATGTACAATTATGGTATGGTCAAGGTTCAAACTATGAAATAACAAACTACAAATCATTATCTAATAAATACACAAAACTATATACATTATCTAAAAACCAGCTTGTCTATATTGAATTAAAAGATGGTAAAAATGCTATATGCTATATAAACGGCTTCAGCAGCGGCATGCTTGAAGTAGCGAGTGTCACAGGTGATGGTCATGATTTATATGGGCAAGGCAAATTATTTGAAAAAGAACGCTCACAATACCAAATAACCATTTCTACCATTAAAGAAATAAAGAAATTAGAAATTACTAAACTTGGAGAAATCAATGGGCTATAGACAAGTAATTATTAAAAAAAGTGATAAATTAAGAACCGAAAATAACAATTTAGTAGTAATTAAAGAAGAAAAAGAAAACAGAATACCATTAGAAGATATAAATTTTGTCATTTTAGAAGATAATCAGACCGTTATTACTGGTAAACTATTATCTTCTTTTGGTGAACATGGAATTTGTTTCATAGCTTGTAATGATAAATATGAACCCGTTAGTATTATGTATCCATATAATTATCATTTTAAGCAGCTTGAAAATATAGAATATCAACTTAATTTACAAGAAAATTTAAAAGAAAAAATATGGCAAGAAATAGTTATCCATAAAATAGAAAATGAAATAGCTGTTTTATGTCAAACAAGTAAAGATGAAAGAACGATTTCTATTTTAGAAAATTATACTAAAGAAGTAGAACCAGGAGATAAGACCAACCGTGAGGGTCTTGCTGCTAAACTGTATTTCAGAAGTTTATTTGGAAGTGATTTTATTAGATTTTATGATGACTCTGTTAATAATGCCTTAAATTATTGTTATCAAATAATAAAAAGTTCAATAATAAGAACTCTAAGTATATATGGATTAAATACATATTTAGGCGTTAACCATAAATCAAAAGTTAATAATTTTAACCTGGCTTATGATTTGATTGAACCATATAGAGCAATTGCTGATAAATATGTCTATGCACTAGTTAAAGATGATAATCCAGAACTTTCTTTTGAACTGCGAAGACAGTTAATTAATATTTTAAATTATCCTGTTATATGTGAAAATAAAAAATGTAGTTTAGAATACAGTATAGATTTACTTGTTAAAAGCTATGTCAAAACTATATCTAGCGGAGAGGTGAATCTATCTTTTCCTAAGTTAATAGAATAGGGGATGTAATTATAAATAGATTTATGAGATTAATAGTTATGTATGACTTGCCAGTAATTTCCGAAAAAGATAAAAAAATATACGGAAAATTCAGAAGATTTCTTTTGAATGATGGCTATATTATGATGCAATATTCAGTATATTCAAGAATCTGTAAAAACCATGATGATATAATAAAACATATCAATAGAATAAGACAAAATACACCAGAAAAAGGAAATGTAAGATTAATACAAGTGACTGAAAATCAATATAATAATATGTTACTTTTAACGGGAAATAAATTAGATGATGAACTTATAACTAATGAATCGTTAATTGTTTTCGAATAAAAAAACGTAGTGAAAAATCACTACGTTTTTAAGTACAAAAAAAGTCGAAAGGCTCGACCAAACCTAAGGCATAAATGCCTTATTGCAGCAACCTGCAAAATTTTAGTAATGTTACGTTGTTCCCAACGTACTTAAAGTATATCAATTATTTCATATTCTGTCAATAGCTCGTCACAAATAAATTTTAAAAACTGAATTTCTTCACTGTTCCTTGTTATAATATAACTGCCATCAGAATCATATTTATTAAAATAAATATAATCACTAGTTAAAATGATACCAATGTTTGTCTTTTGAAAAACATAATTATTTTTATAAAAAATATTGATATCTTTTTCGTTTATTAAATGAACATTGTTATTATAAAATTCTTCAAAAGAAATTGACTCCTGATTTTTTTGATATTCTCTTCCTATTATACTTCTTTTAATTATATAATTTAAATCAGAAAGTTTATATAATTTTTGATTATTAATTTTATATACATCAAATTCTTTTGACAAATATGTATAAACTATAGGATTTGAAGTACTTAAAATAAAATGACAATTATCAGATGAATATTTAGAAACAAACTTCAAAATTCTGATTATATTATCTGAGTCCAAATATAAATCAAAGTCATCTATAATAATAAACTTTTCTTTGTTGTCGTTAAAATTAAGTAAAGCAAGTTGATATAATAAAATTCTTTTAAAACTTTTTGGAATTTTTTTATTATCATTTAAATCATTAATATAAACAGAAGTAAATTTATTTATAATATTATCTAAATCAGTAATGTCAATATCAAACTTGATTTTATTATCAAAGTATTGATTCATATTTTTATCTAAATAATCATTAACTTTAGAGTCTATTTTATCAAATGTCGAATTTACTTCCTTTAATAATTGGTCCTTATTAATACTACTCATTATTGAATCATAAATTGTAGATCTAAATAAATTACTTTTTGTAAAAGAAAATTCATCATTAAAATCAGCTTCTTCACTGAAAAAAATAACATCATATTCATTTTTTTGCCGTTTTAAAGAGTTAACAATTGCATTACCATTTTTTAAAGAATCGGCCAGTACTTTTAAAGTTTTAGTTTTACCAGAATTATTAGATCCAAACATAACACAATTATTATTAAAATTAACATTATACTCATTTTCTTTATCAGAAAAAATAATTTCCATACTATTATCACCATTAATATTATAACAAATTGCATTATTTTTTAAAATAAGTTATAATTATTTTGAGGTTGGAGTACCCTGCAAAATTTTAGTAATGTTTAGCTCAGAAACAAAACATATGATAACCCGCTTAGTTGGAGTACCCTGCAAAATTTTAGTAATGTTTAGCCCATAAGCTAAATAAACTTTAGCATGAGGTGTTGGAGTACCCTGCAAAATTTTAGTAATGTTTAGCTCACCTCCTTATGATATATATAATGTATACGTTGGAGTACCCTGCAAAATTTTAGTAATGTTTAGCTACTAATAATTTATACGTAAAATAAGGTGGGTTGGAGTACCCTGCAAAATTTTAGTAATGTTTAGCAGAGAATTAAACAATATTACGAAAGATTAGTTGGAGTACCCTGCAAAATTTTAGTAATGTTTAGCAAGTAGTAGTCGTAAAAAGAAAAAGAAAATGTTGGAGTACCCTGCAAAATTTTAGTAATGTTTAGCCCATACACCAAACAAGCTATATAAAATTTGTTGGAGTACCCTGCAAAATTTTAGTAATGTTTAGCGTGATATATTAGATAGCTTTACAACTGAAAGTTGGAGTACCCTGCAAAATTTTAGTAATGTTTAGCTCTTAAAATCTTTTGCATTGTCTGCTTCCGTTGGAGTACCCTGCAAAATTTTAGTAATGTTTAGCACCTTGATGAACTTGTAGCGAATAATTATGTTGGAGTACCCTGCAAAATTTTAGTAATGTTTAGCTAGGCTCGGCTGAATATTCTACTTTCCCTTGTTGGAGTACCCTGCAAAATTTTAGTAATGTTTAGCACAAGCAACCCATTTGCCCGTGCATTTTTGGTTGGAGTACCCTGCAAAATTTTAGTAATGTTTAGCAGAAATATTGACAATATGTCGCCTTTTATAGTTGGAGTACCCTGCAAAATTTTAGTAATGTTTAGCATAAACGTGTCAATTGAATTTCCATAAATGGTTGGAGTACCCTGCAAAATTTTAGTAATGTTTAGCATAGGAGAGTGAAAAATATGAATAGTGTACGTTGGAGTACCCTGCAAAATTTTAGTAATGTTTAGCTTATAATTATTTATATGATTATCAAAAAGGTTGGAGTACCCTGCAAAATTTTAGTAATGTTTAGCCGGCGAAAACGTATTGTCTAGGTCAATTATGTTGGAGTACCCTGCAAAATTTTAGTAATGTTTAGCTGAAATGGGTAAAGGAATCGTTCTTGATGTGTTGGAGTACCCTGCAAAATTTTAGTAATGTTTAGCCAGTCACATTTGATACATTAGCAATTTATAGTTGGAGTACCCTGCAAAATTTTAGTAATGTTTAGCTTTTCATGCTTTCCATGTTCCACCTCTTTTGTTGGAGTACCCTGCAAAATTTTAGTAATGTTTAGCTTGTTAATGGGTTAAACCCTTGGTCTATCCGTTGGAGTACCCTGCAAAATTTTAGTAATGTTTAGCAAACATTATTTACCACCACCGTAGTTATATGTTGGAGTACCCTGCAAAATTTTAGTAATGTTTAGCACAATATAAAAGCATACATTAGTTGGTCATGTTGGAGTACCCTGCAAAATTTTAGTAATGTTTAGCTATACTCGCCTTCATGTACATACTCTTTATGTTGGAGTACCCTGCAAAATTTTAGTAATGTTTAGCAGAGAATTAAGATTTCGGTGGTCGCCGTATTTTGAAAAACCAAAAAAAATGTTGTAA
>CALVIC010000034.1 GCA_944329365.1 uncultured Bacilli bacterium | reverse complement strand
GCTATTTATTTTATCTAGGTTTACATCATAAATTTCTAAATTCCTAACTTTAAGTTTTAATGTTTCTTTATTTATAACTTTGCTTATGCTTATCTCAGGCATCTTTGTTCCTAAACCTACTGTTAGATTTATTTGAACAAAATCTAAATCATTATTATATTCCTCTCCTACTTTTATGTGACTGGCATATACTAGAGCAATATAACTAAAGTTTCTTTCACTAAGGCCATTATAATTATGACTATTTACTTCAATATTAACGAAAAGATTATCTGTTTTAATTAAAACATCTAAATATTTTCCTTTTTCATAAATATTGTTTTTAGTAAGTTCGGGGGATATAATTTTAAAAGTTTTAAATTTTCTTTTAAGAATTCTTTCTATGAATTCTTTTAGTATTTGTTCATTGCCAGGCATACAAAGGACGGCTTTAAACATTTTGTCATTAATAAGTTTATAATATGTTTTTACTTTGATATTTTAACCTCCTTCATAGATAATTATAGTGTGTCACCTTCGGGTTTCCTTTTTTTATTTCAAACTTTTTAATTTTATAAAAAAACTTATTATATATTGATTTATTTAATAAAATATAATACAATTTAGGTAGAGGAGGCCACTAGGCCAAATCTTTAGATTGGTTTGACCTAGCTTAAGCTAGGTTTTTTTATTTTTTCTTTGGATGATCCTTTAGAAGAAATAGGATTACAACTAATATAGTTAAATATTCCATATTTCCTTTCCACTTTTCATCACCTCCTCTATTTAAAGAAGGAGGATTTTCCTAAAGACTTAACCTAGCTTTGCCTGCCTCTATTATAATTATTATATATTGAAGGCTTATTTCCTTTTTTTATTTCAAACTTTTTTTTATAAAATAGCACATAATATATTGATTTATTTAATAAAATATAATACAATTTAGGTAGAGGAGGCCACCAGGCCAAATCTTTAGTTTTGTTTGGCCTAGCTTAAGCTAGGTTTTTTTATTTTTTCTTTGGATGATCCTTTAGAAGAAATAGGATTACAACTAATATAGTTAAATATTCCATATTTCCTTTCCACTTTTCATCACCTCCTCTATTTAAAGAAGGAGGATTTTCCTAAAGACTTAACCTAGCTTTGCCTGCCTCTATTATAATTATTATATATTGAAGGCTTATTTCCTTTTTTTATTTCAAATTTTTTTAATTTTATAAAAAAACTTATAATATATTGATTTATTTAATAAAATATAATACAATTTATGTAGAGGAGGCCACCAGGCCAAGTCTTAGTTGGTCCTAGCTTAAGCTAGGTTTTTTATTTTTTCTTTTGAAAAAAACTTTAAAACAGTATTTTAGTGTTTTAAAGTTTTTTTAGTTCAAAAATTTTTTTAAGATGTCTTATACTATCTCTAAATGGTTTTAAATGGGACTTTCTTGAATATTTGCTTTTATAATAGCTTATATTTATTTCTTTAATTTTATATTTTTTTAAAAAAGCTTTGATAAGCATCTCGCTTGCTAGTTCCATTCCTTCACTTTCTAAGTTTAAGTTAATTAGTTTTTGTTTGGATCCGCCTCATAAACCACAATGGTAATCGTAATTTGGTGTTTTAAATATTTTCTTTGGGATATATGATAAGATTGGATTTCCCACATATTTATTTAGAAAAGGCATTGATCCTTTTTCTAATTTTCCTTTAAAGCGATTGCCAATAACAAAGTCATACCCTTCTTTTAGGGCCTCATAAAATTCGAAAATATTTGATAAGTCATAGGAGTCATCGCTATCGGCCATAATTATATACTTTCCATTTGCTTTTTTTATACCTTCTCTAAGAGCATTTCCATAGCCTTTTTCTTTGACATCGATTACTTTTACGTTTAATGATTTTGCAATTTTTTTAGATGCGTCGCCGCTTCCATTATCAGCTAATAATATTTCACCTTTTGTATTATTTTCCGTAAGAAATTTTAGGGCTTTTTTTAGACAGTTTGGAAGATTTTTTTCTTCGTTTAATCATGGTAACAAGATAGTTAGTTCGTATTTTTCCATTTTGTATGTCCTCCCAAAGTATGAAAATCGATGTTATACTAAAGATAATTAAGGTTATATAGACTGGAGCCAGATAGAAGTATCTAATGGCTTTGAATGATGTGGCATCAGTATAAGTTATCCCACATATTAATAAAGTAGTTGTTAATAAGGTAAGCACTGGAATTATATTTTTTTTATTTTTACTAAATAACAATATTATAAAGCAAATCATACCTAATAAGTTAATGATTAGAGATAATTTTTGATAAATAAAGGTAATTATGTTAAATATTCCCCCTACTCCTTTATAAGTCATATTCCCAAGGTCATTGGTATTTGAGGTTTTTATGATTAGAGAATAGTAAGGATAATAGTTTATTTTACTTATGTCAGCTTTGGTTATATATGATTTATTTGAATTTTTTAAGGTATTATAATCATAAGTTATAAAGTCTTCATAAGTTAAGACATATTTTATTGTTTTGGGGATGGTTTTAATAAATGTTTTTAAATTATACAAAGTTGGCGGTGATATATAGGATGAGGGAATAGTAAATCTTTTTTCTAGTTTATTTTCTTGAAAAGCTTTTTCTAGTTCTTTATTTACTTGTCCCCAAAATTCTTCACTTGTTTTAAATGATTTATAAACTCCTTTATTGGAGGCAATTCTTCTTAGAGACCATATCATATAGCCATCTATTAGTTCGCCGTTTTCGATATCCGGACTTTCTTTATAATTTTCATTTATTAGCTCTTTTAAGGTTTCTAATGTTTGGCTTACTTCCATTGCTTTATCTAAATTACTTTTAGGGATAGATACCCGGTAGATATCTTTATCTGGTTTTATTTTCATTAGGTTTTGATATGCTTTAGAAAAGTTTGAGTTTATGATTTCATTATTAGTACTAGTTCCATAGTATTTTTGATTTAAAGATGAGATGAAGAGATTAGTAGGAATAATGATGATAAGGAAAACAATTAGTATTAATGATTTTCTTTTTAATTTATAAATGTATAAGATAAACATTATAATTAATAAAACATTCATAAACAAATAATCTTCTCTGGTGTATATGACAGATAGATATGTTAGGGATAAACCGATTAGATGAGGGATTATTTTTTTTATTTCAGTATTTTTATATATTCCGTATAAAAAACTTAGTAAAAATAAGACTTGAGATGGTCCAAGAACGTATCTATATAGTCTTTGGAATGTTTCACTACTAAAGGTGACTGGATTAAATAATAGAATTAAATATAAGATATAAGAAAAGTTTTTGTTTTTAAATAAATCTCTTGTTACATAGCAGAAGGTAATTGAAGAGATTATATATAACAAACTAATACCTAGTTCAGATGAGATGTTTATGTATCTTAGAGTGCTTAAAAATAAGGGAAAGAAAAAGCCTTTGACTAAAGTGGTGTCTGTATAATTACCGAGCCAAAGACCGTTACTTATATTGTCACTTAATTTCATCATCAACATATCATCATAGCCATAGCTTTCAATATAAAAGTTCGGTAAGAAACAACATAGGAATATTTTGATGATAGTTAATAAAATTAGGACAATAAAAAATTTATTTTTAACATGCATTTTGAGTTATTTTACATTCACTTTCTGGTTTATCGACAAACTTGGCAGTTTTGTCATCTTCCCCTTTTTGAATACAAGTTTGGATGTTTTTATTATATAAAGCTATTATAACTTTACCTTCTTTGGTTATCAGTATACTTCCACTATCTGGATTATCCCCTTGATAATCTAAGATATTTTTAGATATTGTTTTACAGTTATTACTTTTATCAATTCCTTTAGCGGTTGGAATTTTATTATTATAAGTTATTTTAACCGGTAATAATCCTTCATCATTATAAGTTATTCCAGCATAATAGTTTTGAGTAACTTTTATTAAAGAATTAACACTATCTTTAAAAGCTTCTTTTTTAGATGTATTTAATGAATCTATAATAATAGGTGTGGTTATTAAAGCAATTACAGCTAATATGACAATTACAGCCAAAAGTTCGACTAAAGTAAATCCTTTTTTTAACATGAATCTCCACCTACTTCAACATATTCATAGATATATTTTTTAGAGTTACTAGTTACTTTGACATAATCGTTTTTCATTTCACAGTTTTTATTATCATTTATCTGATCTTCGGAAATATATCCGTTAGTTATTAAATCGGTTATTTTTATATTACCTTTATTTCCATATGATTTAATACTAGAAGATGATTCTAAAGCTTTAGGAAAATCATCTACCCTATCTGTTACATATTCTCTTGTGGCTCCGATGGCTATATCTTTCATAGCTTCATCTGTTTTACCTTGAGATTCGTTTAACATATTTAAAACGGCTGGAAAAGCGATTAAAGCTATAGCCACTAATATAATAATTGTTCCTAAAAGTTCGATTAGGGTAAATCCATTTTTATTCAAGTTTAATCACCTCGTATAATATATTTCGTAAGAATAAGTTTTATCTTTAGTCAAGTATAAATTAATTTATTATTGATACTTTTGAAGTTATTCACGTTTAACTCACCGTTAGAATTGTTAAAACAAAATCATATTACTAGTATTATCCCTATAAATTTTATGTCACTTGCCTTAAAATTAAGGCAAGTGACATTCTTTTGCGAGGTCTGCGCTTTCGCTTGCAACACCGCTTTCCAAAACTCCTTTGGAGTTTTGCGAATGATTACACCTTTATTTAAAAGCCTATCCAATGATGAACGGATCACTTTCTGTTCCACTTCCACTTAAGGAGAGATTAGAGGTTAGATATACTGCGGGACGCACGCCGATAGAAGTGTACGTGAAGCTGTTGCCGAGGTAGCCACCACTGACGACACGCCAAACACAGTCCGAGTCGTCAGCACTAGGCGACAAGGTCCACCAATCAGTTCCACTATGCATCCAATTGGTGTTTCTACAGGTTTGATAATTACTATGATTTTTTGAAACTGTTCCGCATGTGTTCATGTCACTATTTGCATTTATATAATCACTTAAACTTATAAGCCCAACTTTACCATTCCACTTATATGCTTTCTCTCCCTCAATTTGCGTAGCTAAATCATTATTAGAAACAACGGCTCCTATATTATAGTCGTGATTTACTATTTTATCTTTATTAACTGTTATACTATTCAAATATTCTCCATTTAAATATGTTAGCATCTCACTATCTGCCTCTACAATGCCTGTATATTTTCCATTTGTAAATTCACTTGGACTTCCCACCATATTAGCTGTAGAACTCCAGGCATTACATCCATAAGTAGGCGCACTACCTTGTGAACAATATCCTGTTGTTCTTGCTCCCTTACTATCGAAGTTTCTACTTGGCAATGTTTCATTTCTAAGTATTTTATATGTTCCATCTGCTTCTTTGGATATTATTCTCCATAGCTCATTATTAAATTCGATATAGTTATTTGGATTTGTTCCTCTATACACATATCTTCCTTCTTCATATTCATCTTCATATAGGCCATCTCCTTCAGTTACAGGAGTTACTTTTACACCACCTATATCTACTGGCTTTGTTTTAATATTCCCTTTAACGTGCAAAGTTATGTTGGTATTAAAAGCGGCATAACCTATGGTCATAAAGGTTATAAAAGCAAATAGACCAACTAATAATATTTGTTTTTGTCCTTTTAATTTACTTTTTCTTGTTTTTCGCATAACTTATTCTCCTTATCTTAAGTTAATTATAACATCAAAGGTGTAGTTTTTTCAAGGTAAAATAAAAAGATTAGGTAATTATCCTATCTTGTGAAAATCTAATCTTAGTTTATCGGCAATGGTTACAATAAATTCAGAATTTGTTGGTTTAGCTTTATCGATATCGACACTAAATCCAAATAGTTCTTCCATGAAATCTAGGTTACCTCTATTCCAGGAGACTTCGATAGCGTGACGGATAGCTCTTTCTACTCTTGAGGTTGTGGTGTCAAATTTTTGAGCTAGTTCTGGATATAATTCTTTGGTTATGCCACCAATCATTTCTGGATGGGAGAATATTATACCGACGGCTTCTCTTATATATTGGTAACCTTTGATGTGTGATGGGATTCCAAGTTCGTGAAGCATTTTGGTTATTGATACTTGAAGGTTACTATTATAGAAATCAATATTTTTACTTCCTTGTTTTTTATTGGAAATTTCATATATTCTTTTTTCTAAGTCAGTTAAATCAAATGGTTTTAAAATATAGTAGTTTACACCGAATTCAGATACTTCTCTAATCACTTCAGCCGCATTGTAGCTAGTGGCAACAATGACGTTTTTATTTATTCCTCTTTTTTTCATTTCGGATAAGACATAGATTCCGTCTTTATGGGGCATTATTAAGTCTAGAATTATTAAATCAAATTTAGATTGGTTTTGTTCAACTACTTTGATTCCTTCTAGGCCGTCATGTGCTTCTAAAACAATATCTATTTTGTCATTGTTTTTAAAGTATTCTTTTACCATTTCAATTAAATTTACGTTATCATCAATCATTAAAACTTTTATTTTGTCCATTTTTATTCTTTCTCCTTTACTGTAAAAAATTATACAAAATATTGACATGGTTTTCTAGAGTAAAAAATAGCTAGTTTTGTCGAATGTCATTATTAATTAAAAAGAAGCTACTACTTGGTAACTTCTATAATTTTAATAAACTTCTCTGGGATAATACTGGCCCCACCTATTAGATATCCATTGATATCGGGAATTTTGTTTAATTCTTCGATGTTTTTTTCGTTTACGCCTCCACCATAGAGAACTCTTACGTCTTCTTTAAATAATGATTTGATATATTTGACGATGTCTTCGATTTCTTCGTTTGATGGCGGTGTACTTCCAATCGACCAGATTGGTTCATATGAAATATAAAGATTTGATAAGTCTTCAACGTCTTTTAAGTTAACATCTAATTGTTTTTTTAAAAATTCTTTGGTTTTGCCTTCTTCTTTTATTTTTAAGCTTTCGCCAATACAAAGGAAAACAGTTAAACCAGTTTCTAAGGCGTTTTTGACTTTTTCATTGATTAGTTCTTCGTCTTCTTTTAAATAACTTCTAGTTTCACTATGACCTATAAGGGTGTATTTAGCACCCAGGTCTTTGATAGCAGAGGCAGATGTTTGACCAGTAAAGGCGCCTTTATTTTGACTATAGACGTTTTGGCCAGAACAGGTAAAGCCACTGTCGGCAAAGGTTTTTAAATATAGATTAGATGGGGCGACAATGAATTTATCTTTATAGTCTTTCATTTTAGATATATATTCCTCGACATCTTTTAGTTTGTCGAAGCTCATTTTTTGGTTTGATACTAGGATTTTTTCCATATACCGATCCTCCTTAAAAAGTTTTTGAATTTTTCTCTTTTGCTTGGTTTTTGTTTCTCAATGGCTTTTTTATAGACATACATTACTTTTTCAGCATAGTATTTAGATGAGTGCATCTCAGCGGTTTTACGCGCACCTTTACCTAAATGGTTTAAAAGTTTGGGATCTTTAATTAAAAGTTCAATTTGGTTTACGGCTTCTTTTTTATTTTCAAAGAGGTAGCCGTTTAAGCCATAGACAACGTCACTGAAGCTTTCGTCTTCAATACATATGGTTGGAACTGAAGCGGACATGGCTTCAATGACGGTTAGTCCCTGGGTTTCAAAATGGCTGGCGGTAATGAAGATGCTCGATATATTATAGTATTTTGGCGTTTCTTCGTATGGTACTTTACCAGCAAAGACAACATTTTTTTCGATTTTATATTTAGAGACTAACTTTTTTAAATAATCAAGATCTGGGCCATCACCTACTAAAAGTAATTTAACGTCTTTATGTTTTTTGATTAAGGTTTTGGCAATTTCAATAACCATTTCAATGTTTTTCTCTTTACCAATTCGGCCAATATAAAGCATGATAAAGTCGGTTTCAGTAAACCCTAACTTTTTTTTCAAATTATTTAATTCTTGTTTTTTAAAGTTTTCTTTATAAAATCTTTCGGTTTCAATTCCAGTTGGAATTATATAAACTTCACGATTGTATTTATATTTGTTTTTAAATAAATCATAGGTTTTTTTAGTTGGAACAATCAGTTCATTACACGTTTTATCACAGTAAAATTTAGTTATATATTCGACAATTTTTTTACTACTTTTATCAAAGTAACCATGGGTTATGGTTTCGATATAGTCTTCATACATCGTGTGATAAGTGTGGACTAAAGGTATGTGAAATTCTTTAGCAATTAGTCTGGCGAAGGTGCCTACTCCAAATTCGGTATGAGAATGAATGATATCTAAGTTCCATTTGGCAATTTCTTTAATTACTCTAAAAGGATAAATAGAGGTTAGACGATAATCATATATACCGATTGGAATACCAGGTATTCTGATTATTTTACCGTCGTCTTCAAATTTATAGTTCATATCTTTAGGGTTTACTGTAACGACGTAAACTTGATGACCTTGTTTTTCAAGGGCTTTTTGAAGCATAACGATACTTGTTGAGACACCGTTAATAAACGGTGGATAGCTATCTGTAAATATTCCTATTCGCATTTTGACCTCCTAGAGTTTAAAGAAATTTACACCCGAATATTTAAAATGGGTTTATAAATTTATTTTATTCTTTTTCGCCGATAATGTCCAGCGCTTTTAGGGATACACCTTCTAAGAAGGTAAGAGAGGCTCCTCCACCGGTAGAGATATGATTCATTTGTTTGGCATAGCCAAATTTAGTGACCGCACTAGCGGTATCTCCTCCACCGATTACTTTATAGGCTTTAGTATTAGCGATTACTTCACATAGTTTTTTAGTACCATCTTGAAATGGCGATAGTTCAAAGCAACCAACTGGGCCATTCCAAAAGATAGTTTTACTTTCATTTAAATACTGAGAGAAGGTTTTAATGGTTCCTGGTCCAATATCTAGACCCATTTCATCTTCTTCGATTTCATTGATAAATCTCAAGTTTGTTTTGGCATTTTCTTTCATCTCTTTAGCTGTTATAACGTCGATTGGTAAGATTATTTTATCTTCGTATTTAGTTAAAAGGTTTTGACAATTTTCAAGTTCTTCTTTTTCAACTAAAGATGAACCAACGTTAAAGCCAGCAGCTTTTAAGAAAGTAAAGGCCATGCCTCCACCTATTAGTAAATAGTCAACTTTGGTAACGAGGTTATTTATAAGTCCTAATTTGTCACTTACTTTAGCCCCACCTAAAATTATTGTATATGGTTTTTTAGGTTTATTTAAAAGTTTTGAGAGTTCTTTAATTTCTTTTTCAACAAGGAAGCCGATTCCACTTGGTAAATTAGAGGCAATCCCGACGTTTGAGGCATGAGTGCGGTGAATTGTTCCAAAGGCATCGTTGATAAAGATGTCACCTAGGCTTGCCCAGTATTTGCCCAAGTTTTCATCATTAGTACTTTCTTTTTTGCCATCCAAGTCTTCAAAGCGGGTATTTTCCATTAAGATAACGCTTTTTGGTTTCATTTTAGAGATGGCTTCTTCTAATTTTGGTCCTCTTGTTTCATTTATGAAAGTTACTTTTCTGCGCAAATATTTAGATAAACAAGCAGATACTGGTCTTAAAGTGTTTTTTAGTTTATCTTCTTCGGTTTTTACTCTACCAAGGTGAGACATCAAAATAACTTTAGCTCCATGATTTACTGCATATCTGATGGTGCGAAGGCTCGATTTTATTCGCGTATCATCAGTGATTTCACCATCTTTCATCGGAACATTAAAATCACATCTTATTATTACTTTTTTTCTTTCTAATTCAAAATCTTTTATTGTTTTTTTCTTGTTTTTTTTTGTATTTTAGAATCTGTGGATATTTTT
>CALVIC010000033.1 GCA_944329365.1 uncultured Bacilli bacterium | reverse complement strand
TGTGTATGCTTAAATTTTGGAAATATTTTCCCGTTAATGTTTACTTTTTTTTGGGACATTTTCCCAAGTTATTGACAGGATTTAAAAAGGACGGTGAAAAATCAAAGTGGTTATTATCGTCAAATATTCAAATAAATGATGCTATCGTTAGTAAAGATGGCCTAATATTGGAGCTGGGAGATTCTCATATTTACCCGGCAGCTGTTGATAGTGAAGGAAAAATTAATTTTGCCGAAGAAAATATGCCGTTTTATGGAGTAAGACCGGTTACTAAATTAACAGAAGATATTGCACGAAATGCCAAGATAATTTATGAAAATTCTAAAACTATAAATCTAGAATATGGGGAATTTCCTCAAAACGTCACCTCTGAAGATTTAAGCACACAATTAAATGAACAAATTGCTAGCTATGAATTTCCAGACAATGTCAAACGATATCTTCCAATTATTACCTATTATAATCCGGAAAACCCTGTAAATTATAAAATAGACCGCATCAAACTACCATATAAAGAATATGTCATTGATAAAAATAAATTTATTTTAATGATAACCAGTAAAGACTTTTTAAGTGTAAACAGTATCTTAAACGACAAAACAAAAGTAATCAAAGATCAAAATTATTGGTTAGAAATAAAACCAATCAAATGGACCTACTATAAAGATATGGACCTTATGATATCCGATAATGTTTTATTTACAGGTGAAATGTCAATGGACAAAATAAAAGATTATGCCTATTTTTACGAAGATACCGATATTTATAAATATTTAGACGAAACATTTTCCAGAAACATAATTCCTAGTAAAAAAGAACCTGAAAAAGTTATCTCCTTAAAACCTCATAATAATGTCGTCTCCATGCACATTTCTAGATGAGCAAGTATAAAATTGTACTTGTTTTTTTCTAAAAAACTTTAAAAAATTTAGTAACTCTGTTATAATTTAAATGAGAATAGAAAGGAACAATGTTACATGAAAAGAGCCACTTATGTTGATAAGCAAGGTAATACTGTTAATCAAACATTTGAAAATAAAAAACCACTGTTAAATATATTCTTTATAATTGGAACCATACTTCCAATAGTTATGGTTGGATTTATTATTTATACGATGGTTCAAAATAACAATTGTATCAAAATTTATGATGCTATTAAATCTTCGACCTTAAAATATCTCCAAGACTCTGAAGATTTACCAACAGAAGAAGGTGAGAGTACCAGAGTTTACATTGATAAACTATATGACGGATTCCTCTCAAGCTCTCAAACAAATAACCTTCGTTGTTCAGGGACTGTTAAAGTAACGAAATATAAAAATGATTACATCTATACCTTAGATGTTCGTGGTTGTGATAAATGTTCAACCAACATTAAATATACAACTTGGAGTAATGAACAAACAGCCTACCCGAGTAATCGTGCCATAGTCGACATCGTTCCTTATTATAATTACTACGAACGTGAAGTTAATAATACCGATTGGTCTATTTACCTAACTCAAGACGAAATATCTAAAAAAGAGTCAAAATATGGAGTTAAACTTCCTAAAGATAAAACAATTTTACCAGAAGTACCAACCGAAGCTAACGTTGTTGACATCGAAACCCAAAATAAATACCAATATCGTTATCAAGATAAAAGATGGTATTGGTATGATATCGAAGGTGATTACTCTGAATTTTCATCAGAACAACCAGAAGGATACGCAAATAAAGATGATCGAGTATTTATCCTAACTGACTGGACAGATTGGTCACAAAGTGCCCCAGAAGAAAAGGATTACCGTTCAGTTCAAACTGCTGTTGGCCGTAAATATTATTACTTAGATGGAAATGAAAAAGTTTATTACAATAGTGGTCAATATGCCGCACCAGAAGAAGTAGATACTGAAAAGTATGATCACTTCGATGATGATACAGTAACCTTATATCGTTATCAAGACCGTCAGTGGCGTTGGTATAACGGTCAAAGAAGACAGTACAGTATGCTTACCTCAACTCAGCCCGAAGGACGTCCATATCGCGATAATGATACAGAAACATTAACATCATTTAGTGGTTGGAGTGATGAAAGCGAATTAACCGAAGAAAACCAATCATACCGCATCGAAGAAAGAAGAACAGTCACGAGATATCGTCAAGTATATGAAATTCTATCTTTAAAAGTTTTAGATAAGTCATTAAACCATGATGATTTTGAAAAAAAAGTTGGTACATCCATCCCAGAATTCATGGAACGAGAAGATCGTAAGATTGAAATAACCTATAAATTTAAATATCGTAAACCAGCTTAATGAACTAGTTAAAAACTAGTTTTTTAATTATTCATAAAAACATATATTGTAGTATGCAGAAAATAAAATTAAAAAAACATTTCATACCTAAGTTAAAACCTTTAAATATTGTCTTTATCGTTTTAATATCAATAATTATAACAGTTTTAATATTACTAAAATACTTAAGTAATCAAATAACACCGATTATGTTTGAATACTCCAAAACCGAAGCAAAAAAAATCACCAGCATTGTCATTAACGAAGCTGTTGCCAAATATATTACTGAAAAAGTTGACCCAGACGAACTATTCAATATAACCAAAGACGATAATGGTGAAATTAAATCTGTCGATTTTAATGCTGCCATTGTCAATAAATACTTAACCGATGCCACAACTAGTATTCAGCAGGAACTAAGAAACATTGAAAAAGGTAACATTGACAAACTTGAATATAAAGATTATATATTTGATGATTATGATAAAGATAACCTTAAAGAAGGAATTATCTATCGCTTTAGCCTTGGAAGTCTTTGGGACAGTAATATTCTCTATACATTTGGACCTAAAATACCTGTAAAAATAAATATACTCGGAAACGTCACTAGTAAAATAGACACCACGATAAAAAATTATGGAATCAACAACGCACTTATCGAAGTCTATGTCGAACTAAACGTCACCGAAAAATTAATTCTCCCTTTTTTCAATAAAGATGTCAAAATAAACACCAAAATTCCTGTTGCTATGAAACTTGTCACGGGAACCGTTCCAAGCTACTATGTCGATGGTGAAAACGCGCCATCAGTAACTATCCCATCTAATTAAAATGTGTTATAATAAAAACTGGTGATAAACACATGAAAAAAATTGAACTATTAAAAAATAAATACTCCTTAATTGAAAATTATAAAGAAGGATTTATCCAGAAAAACGTCGAAGACCTAATCACTGATTACTTTGCTGACTATGACTATATCTTAGGTGACTGGGCCTATAACAAATTAAGACTTAAAGGCTTTTGTGACAAAGAAAATTCTCTGTTTAACAAACACAATGATTACTCCAAAATTCACGATTACATAAAAAACAACTGTGCCTTTGAATGTAAATACTTTATTTTAAAAAAGGAGAAAACAAATGACTAAAAAAGAAAAGTGGAATGAATTAAATAAAAAAATTGAAAAATTAAATCCTCTTTATGAAAAACTGCTAGTTAAAATAACGAATATTCAATCAGATATCCAAAAAAATCCAAGTGAAGATAAAATTGAAAAATGTAGTAAACTCATTGATTTAAAAAACAAATATGAAGAGACCAAAAATATAATGAAATCACTTTCCCTTTTCGCCTCTAAAGACGAAAACCCAGATAATTTTCTCGAAGGACTATGCGATTTAGACGCCTTAGACAGGGAAATAGATGAAATAAAAACGAACTTAAATGAGGCCTAAAAAATATACAAGAAAATTGTATATTTTTTCCTTGTGAAATAATTTTGTAACCTGTGGTCAAAATATAAATAATCTGGTATAATGAATAATGATACGGAGGCTAGAAAGTGGAAACAAAAGAATTAATCAAAGAATATACTCAAATACTTGAAAAATCTCAAAACCTATGGAGGTCACTTTGACCCCGAAAAAAGGCAAAATAAAATAAAAGAACTTGAAAGTGAAATAAATAAACCAAACTTTTGGTCTGACCGCCGGCATAGTAATGAAGTCATGAATGAACTTAATTCTGAAAAGAAAATTTTAAATGAAGTTCAAAAACTTATAGATGATTCTAAAGACTATCTTGAAATGTCTCAAAGCGTGGATGATGAAGAGACGATAGGTTGGTTAAATGAAGAATATGAGATTTTAAAAAACAAACTAGATGAAATTCAAACTGCTGTTTTGTTAAACGGTGAGTATGATAAAAACGATGCCGTATTGGAAATTCATTCCGGCGCTGGTGGAACTGAAGCATGCGACTGGGCCAAAATGCTTTATCGTATGTATTCAAGATGGTGTGAAAAGAAAAAATATAAAATTGAAGTAGTCGACGAGCAACCAGGTCTCGAAGCAGGAATCAAAAGTATTACCATAATTGTCAAAGGCTTAAATGCCTACGGCTATTTGAAAAATGAAAAGGGAATTCACCGTCTAGTCAGGCTATCTCCCTTTGATTCCAATAACCGCCGGCACACATCATTTGCCTCTGTAAGTGTAACCCCAGTTATTGACGACAACACCGTCGTTACTATCGATGATAAAGATTTAAAAATAGACGTTTACCACAGTAGTGGAGCTGGTGGCCAAAGTGTAAACACCACTGATAGTGCCGTTCGTCTAACTCATCTCCCAACAGGAATCGTTGTAACTTGTCAAAACGAACGCTCACAAGTTCAAAACAAAGCTAAAGCTATGCAAATATTACGTAGTAAACTTTATGAACTGGAAGTAAAAGCCAAAGAAGAAGAAATGTCTAAATTAAAAGGCGAAATAGAAGATATAAACTTTGGTTCACAAATCAGAAGTTACATTATGCACCCATATTCATTAGTCAAAGATCATCGGTCAAGCGTTGAAGAAACCAACGTTGGTAAAGTCCTAGACGGTGATATTGATAAGTTTATAAGTGCAAATTTAAGGAGAAATGTTAAGTGATCTTTAATCTAGTTAAAAAAAATAAAATAGATGGAGCTGAACTCTTAAAAGAAATATCCAACAGCAAAAAAATTCAAAGGTATTTCTATTTCGTCATCGGCATCCTAATTATGGCCATCGCCTTTAACCTCTTCATGAAAGAAGCTCACATCATGTCGGGAGTTAGTGGCCTATCACTAATTACGGAACAAGTATTTGGACTTGATCCCTCATTAGTTATTCTAATGGCCAATATCATCTTAGTAATCGCCAGCTTTATTTTCCTTGGTAAAGAAAAAACGACAAACACGATTATGGGGTCTATCCTATATCCGGTATTTGTTAAACTGACTGAAACTCTTCCAACTTATATAGATTTTACTGGAACTGAAACAATAGTATTAGTTCTCTCAGGAGCTGTATTATCGGGATTTGGAACCGGCCTTATATTCAAAAATAACTTTACCTCAGGTGGAACAGACATTCTAAAACAAATATTAACGACCTATTTTAAAATGCCCTATAGCAAAACCAACATTTACTCAGAAGGTATAATTATTGTTTTAGGAGCTATTATCTTTGGCTGGACGTCATTTCTTTATTCAATAATTACCATATTTATCTCAGGTTATATCAGTGATCGTGTTATCCTTGGAATATCTGAATACAAAACAATGCAAATAATAACCAATAAAGAAGAACAAATCAAAGATTTTATTTTAGAAACCCTTCATCATGGAGTTACAATTATTGATGCCGAAGGAGGGTACACTAAAAAAGCTCGTAAAGTATTAATCTCTGCCATTCCGACGAGAGAATACTTTGTTGCTACTGAAGCTATAAAAAAAATTGATCCAGAATCATTCGTTATAGCTATTGATACCTATGAAATTACTGGAAAGAAATAGAAGGAAGTGAGATTGTGGACTTAATCAGACTTACAAACGTTAAAAAAACTTATAAAACCGGAGTCACCGCTATTCAAGATTTAAACCTAACCATCTCTAAAGGTGAATTTGTCTTTATTATCGGTTCCACCGGTTGTGGGAAAAGTACCCTAATAAAAATGTTATATCGTGAAGAAAAACCGACAGCCGGTCAAATAATCGTTGGTGGAATAGATGTTGGTAAACTAAGAAATGGTAAAGTTTATAAAATCAGAAGAAAAATAGGAGTCGTTTTCCAAGACTTTAAATTACTTCCAAAATCAACAGTATATGAAAACGTCGCCTTTGCTTTAGAAATATTTGGACTTCCTAAAGATGAAATCCACTCTAAAGTTTTAAAAGCCCTTGAACTAGTTGGCCTAAAACATAAAGTTAAAAACTATCCGGCTCAACTTTCAGGTGGTGAACAACAAAGAGTTGCCATCGCCAGAGCCATCGTCAACGGACCAAAGCTTTTAATCTGTGACGAACCTACTGGTAACTTAGACAAAAACACTGGTATGGAAATAATGAGAGTATTAGACGAAATCAATAAACTTGGAACAACCATTATCATGGTTACACATGATATCAACATAGTTGAACAAATGAAAAAAAGAGTTATCGTATTAGATTCAGGAAGAGTGGTAAAAGATTATGCAGAAGGAACATATAGAAGATGAAAACGCTTAGGATAATTGGAAGAAACATTCGTGACGCCTTTAAAGGTGTCTTCAGAAACTTTTCTCTATCTTTTGCCTCAATATCATGTATAACTATAACTCTAATCGTTGTAACCATATCTATAATTTTATCTGATAACGTTGATAACTTTACCAATTTAGTCGAAAGAGACGTTACTATTGTTGCTTTTATCGACAATGAAGCTGATGACAGTAAAATCGAAGAAATCAGAGAAGAAATCAGCTCCCTTAATAATATCGAAGAGTATGAATTCCGTTCAAAAGAAGAAATCACAAATGAAATGCGTGACTCATCAGACGTCTTTGATAGTATCATGGGCAATTGGACTGACGATGAAAACCCAATTCAAAATACATTCCAAGTCAAAGTAACAGATATCAACAAAATTGATAACGTTGCCAAGAAAATCGAAAAAATAGATGGGATAACCTTAGTAAAATATGGTGAAGGAATTGTTGAACAATTAATCTCAACCTTTGAAGTCATTCACAAAATCTGTATTGGTGCCGTCATCGCCCTCATCTTAGTAACCGCCTTTCTAATCTCAAACACCATTAAAATTACTATCTCATCAAGACAACGAGAAATAGGAATCATGCGTTTAATTGGTGCTTCTAATTTAAACATTAGAATACCATTTATTATCGAAGGATTGCTCCTAGGCTTACTTGGATCAATCATTCCAGTTGCTCTAACGATATATGGATACAATAGCCTCTACCACCACTTTAATGGTCAGCTATTCTCACCATTTATTAAATTGATTGAGCCAGTACCATTTGTCTACTATGCATCACTTATCTTAGTTGGAATCGGTATTTTAGTAGGTATGTTTGGTTCATGGCGAGCAGTTCGCAAACACTTAAAAATCTAGAAGCTCTATTAAGAGTTTCTTTTATTTTATAAAAATATGTACTAAATAAGTAAAACATGATATCATTAAACTAAGAGAGAGTAGGGGTCAAAATGATAGAGTTTAAAAATGTAAATAAAATATATAAAACTAAAAAAGGAATAGAAACAAAAGCCTTAAACAATATCAACTTAAAAATAGGAAATAAAGGCATTGTGTTTATTATAGGAAAAAGTGGTAGTGGAAAATCCACTATGTTAAATCTTTTAGGTGGTCTTGATACTGTGACTAGCGGAGAATTACTTATTAATAATCAAAACATCAGTAATTTTAAAAACCGCGAATACGATTCTTATCGAAATACCTATATCGGTTTTGTCTTTCAAGAGTTCAACATTCTAGAACAGTACAATGTTTACGACAATATTGCCCTGGCCATAAAACTACAAAATAAAAAACCCGACAAATATAAAATAAGTAACCTTTTAGAAAAACTTGGCCTAAAAGACTTAGACCAAAGAAAAGTAAATGAACTATCAGGAGGTCAAAAACAGCGAGTTGCCATAGCCAGAGCCTTAATTAAAAATCCCAAAATAATTCTCGCCGACGAACCAACAGGTAATCTAGATAAAGCATCAAGTAAACAAATATTTGAACTGCTAAAGGAAATAAGTAAAGAAAAATTAGTCATCGTTGTCTCTCATGATATCGAATCCGCAAACACCTATGCTGATCGCATTATTGAATTGTCCGATGGCAAAATAATCAAAGATACAAATCCCACTATTGAAACAAAAGAAGAAAGTTTTTCTCTTAACAAATCCAAATTACCTTTTTCTTATAGTATAAAAATGTCATTAAAAAATTTACTTATTAAACCTTTAAAGTTATTAATGACTTGTATCCTAACCGCCATGGCACTTATCTTTATGGGATTTACTATCAACTGTCTAGTTTTTGATAAAGAAGTATTTATCACAAATACGATGAAAGATAATCAAAAATATGTCTATAAAATTCAAAAAGTAAAATACTATGGCAAATATGATTCTGAGATTCTTAATTTAACTGATGAAGATTTAAAAAAAATCAAGCAAGAAACGAACTCAACATTAAATAAAGCATATAATTTATTCGATAACGAACTTCTTCTGTCCTTTACTTACGGCGAAGAATTATCTTCAAACACCCCAGATTACTATAGTGGTCCAAACATTTTCGTGTATTACGTCGAATTAGAAGATGATAACTTACCAGGCAAAATTATAGGAAACCTTCCAAGTAATGATAGAGAACTCGTTATTCACAAATTTCTTGCCGACTATATCATAAAATATGGCGTTATAGATAGTAATAACGAATTATACAAACCTGAAAATATCGAAAAATTAGTAAACTCCAAACACGAATTAAAACTAGGTGACAACACGGTTACCATAAGTGGGGTAGTCGATGATGATAATAGTCAATTTATAAAATATAAAAATAAAAGTGGCTTTAATAATCTAAATCTAAGAGATTATTACAGTAATTTTTATGCATCTATTGGAAGCACGGTTTACGTCAAAGGGTTTACTAAAACAGCAAAATTAAATAGTAATAAAGAATTAATCCTCAATAAAATATATATAACCCCGATTTCAAATAATAGTGAACTCTCATCAACCGACTATTTTTCTGGTAATCTAAAAAATATAACTGAAAACCTACAAGTAATTACAATTGATGGTCTAAAAACAATTAACCATTTGAACAAAGATGAAATAGTTTTATCATTATCAGAACTAAAATACTATGATAGTGCATTTGAAACAGGTTTTGATGATTATCTAAGACAAAATTCAAACCTTCCATATGAAGCATCTGTTCAAACCTATACGTCCCAATACTTAAAAGACTCAAATAATCTGAGTAAATTAAAATTAAAAATTAGAAACAGTACCGATAATACCGATATACCAGTAACCATAATTGGTATTACAACTGAAAATGATACTTATGTTAGTAATCAGTTTGTCGAAGAGTATAATCCTAAAACCAAATTACTAAGTGATATATATATCTATGACGATGACATTGATAATCTAAAAGAAGTATTTAAAAAATTAAAATATTCCGGAATCAGAGATTTTCCAAACGGAACATATTATACTTATGAACCTTTCGGTATGAACCAAAATGATTTAAAAAGTATAATCGGAACATATAAAGAACTTTATAAATATATTTTAGTACTTAGTTTAATCTTTGTCTTATTTGCCATCTTACTTTTCTCAAACTTTATAGGTACATCCATTTCGTATTCGAAAAAAGAAATAGGAATCCTAAGAGCCTTAGGGGCGCGAAATAAAGACACTCTAAAAATCTTTGCTTATGAATCTATAATCATTGGTCTTATTTCTTGGATAATATCCATAATTGGATGGAACTTTGCCTGTGATATATTAAATGAAAGTATGTTTGGAAATATGTATTATTCGTTAAATGGTATAATTAAAAGTCCGTTAGTTCCTATAGGAATGTTTATCTTCACGATAATTCTTTCTCTAGTCATAACCTTTATTTCTGTAAGCCGAGTAAATAAAATAAAACCAATAGATGCCATATTAAATAAATAGTTCCTAAATGAACTGTACCCCAAAATTTGGACAGTTTAAAAAAAGGCCTTAAAAATCATAAAGTTTATTTGACTTTATGATTT
>CALVIC010000032.1 GCA_944329365.1 uncultured Bacilli bacterium | reverse complement strand
TGGACCAATTTGATTTGTTTTTTGAAAAGTGGTATTATTATTTAACGAAAGAAGGAATGAAATATGAATAAAAAAACATCAGGAGTTAGCTTTATTGAAGATAAATTACAAAGAAGATTGTCCTTTGAAGAACTCAAGAAAGCTTATGCGTTAACAAACAGAGCAAGTTCAAGACTGGCTGCAATAAGTCATAATCAAGAAAATTCTTCTTTGGACAGAGATGTTTGGAACAACATCTTAGAAGATGAGTTTAGAAAAGACGATTACTTCAAAGAAGAAGCTTTAGATGTTGATTCAAAAAGACTTGTTAAAAGTATTTTTAGAAAATAGTTTTTAATTAGTCTTTTTTTTATACTTTTTTATATAATTGTAATGGGTGGTTTGGATGATGCTTTCAGATTTACAAAATAAAGATATAATCAATGTATTCGATGGAAAAAAGGTCGGAGTGATTATCGATGTTAGTATCGATAAGGATGGAAAGATTACCGAAATATCGGTTCAGAGGCGAAAGTTTTTGTTTTTTTCCGCAGGGGTTGTGAAGATAAAATGGGATATGATAAGCAAGATTGGAAAAGACGTAATTTTAGTTAATGTCAAAGGTTAGACTACCAAATGGGTAGTTTTTTTGATATACTTTAGATGGTGGTTTTATGAAGCTTTTAATTGAAAAAAGAAATTATTTAATTTTAGGTATTATTGTTTTACTAGTTATTTGGATTTTATTTAATTTATTTAGTAAGAGGGAAGTTTATATGGATAGTTTTGACTATTTTGGAGAGTCAATTACGATAAAGGTTTATGATAAGGTAAATCGGAATAATTTAAGTGAAGATATTAATAAGATTTTAAAAGGTTATGAAGATGGAGAAAAAGATGATGATTTAATTGAATACGGAAGAGTTCTTTATATGAAAAGCAATGGATATATCGATGTTAGTGATACAGAACTTATAAAAGCTTTGCGTAGAGGTGAAAATTATAAATTCGAATCTAAAATTAACGATAATGGTTTTAAAGATTTTGATTTAGATATGATCAAAGCTAGTTATGCGATTAGTGAGGTTTGCGATTATTTTAAACAAAACAATATAGAAAGCTATATTATTAATGAAGGTGGAAATGTGATTACAGGGAAGTCTTATAATGATCAAAAGTATAAGGTTAGTTTAAGTAAATATGGTAGTGATAGGATTTTAGATATTGCTTTACTCGAAAACAAATCCTTATATACACTTAATAAAAGCGATGAGATTACCGAATACAGTGTGAATCCGAAAACTAGTGAGACTGTAGATAATTTTGATAGTGTTTCAGTTATCGCAAACGATAATTTAACGGCGGATATGCTTGTAAGGACTTTATTTTTGATGAATGAAGATGAGGGGCGGAAATATATAGAGAGTTTCAATGCCGAGGCTTTATGGCAAAAGGGTGACGAAGTTTTAATGACAGATGGCTTTAAAAATTATTTGCAAAAGTGAGATAAAATTCTTTGAAAGTTAGGGGTAGTTGTGGTACACTATTATTAGTTAGTTTGGTAACAATATTGGAGTGATACATATGTACGTTTTATTTGAGATTGCTGACAGAGATTTAATTATAATTGGAATAATTTTTGCTTTGATTTGTTTAATTGCTTTCTTTTTATTTAGAATGCATGTAAATAAACATAGACCAAAACCACTTGCAGATAATGAAAGGTACGATACGGAAGAGGTAAGTAAGGAAGAGATGTCAAAGGAACTTACCGAAGAACAGATAAAGGCCAAAGAAGAGCTCGAGAGAGTTTATAACCAAATGAATGCGGATTTGCAAGCTAGTGAACCAAGCCGTGAGGAGATTGACGATTTTGAGAGAGAGCAAGAAGAGAATGCGATTATAAGTTATAAAGAGCTTATGCGTCAGGCAGAGAAACTAAAAGCTCAGGCAACTAAGGAGGAGGCAAAAGATTCTATTTCATCACAACTTAGAATAGAAGATGTTTTAGAGGATGAGGAGAAAAGAGTGCCGAAGGAAAGCCCACATAGATTTAAAAATTCTGATATAATTTCACCAATTTATGGAATTCAGTCCGATAAGAAAACAATGACTATTAATCACGAGAAGAAAGTTAAAGATACAGAGGAAGAACAGGAAGAAATGAACGAATTTTTAAATTCACTTAAAGAGTTTAGAAAAAATTTATAGGCCATTTAAAGGCTTTTTTTACTTAAGGAGGTATGGTGTATGACTTACAAGATTTATACTTTAGGTTGCAAGGTCAACGAATATGAAAGCGAAGTTATCGGAGATATTTTTGAAAATCATGGGTTTACTGAGTCTGATAATCCCGACGTCGCAATTATAAATACATGTACGGTAACAAATACCGCAGATAGTAAATCTAGAAAGTTGATTAGAAGTGTTAGAAAACAATTTCCGAATGCGGTTTTAATGGTTGCTGGATGTATGACACAAAACAAGAAGGATAATTTGGACGGTATTGATGCAGATGTAATTATCGGAACTAATAACAAGACAGAACTTATCAATTACTTAGATAAATATAAGAAGGAAAATAAGAAAATTGTCGATATCGACGATATAAGTAAGGCTAAATTTGAGACGATGAAGCTTAATAATTTTGATTTGACAAGAGCTTATATTAAGATTGAAGATGGATGTGATAATTATTGTACTTTTTGTATTATTCCGTTTGTAAGAGGTCACGTTAGGTGTAAAAAACACGAAGATGTGATAAAGGAAGCTACCGATTTAGTAAATGAGGGTCATAAGGAGATCGTTTTGACGGGTATTCATACAGGTCACTATTTTGATGGTAATTATTCTTTTGCCGATTTGCTTAGTGATTTGGTTAAGATTCCAGGTCTTAAGAGACTTAGAATTTCGTCAATCGAGGCGACTGAGGTTAACGATCATGTTTTAGATGTGGTTAAAAATAGTGATGTTTTAGTAAATCATATGCATATTCCCCTGCAAACAGGGTCTAATCAGATTTTAAAGGATATGAACAGAAAGTATAATAAGGATTATTTTATCAAGAAAATCGAAAAGATTAGAAGTATTAAACCCGATATGTCAATCACGACTGATGTGATTGTCGGTTTTCCAGGAGAGACTGATGAGATGTTCGAAGAGTCTGTTGAAACAATTAAGAAAATCGGATTTAATAAAATTCACGTTTTTCCTTATTCTGATAGGGCAGGAACGGTGGCAAGTGAGATGAAAAATAAAATACCGGGAAATATTAAAAAGGAGAGAGTTCATAGACTTTTGGATATTTCTAGGGAAGCTGAGATTAAGTTTATGAACGATCATGTTGGAAAAGAAATGATATTTATTCCGGAAGTTTACGAGGATGGTTATTTAATCGGTCACACTGGTAATTATATTCATGTTAAGGCTAAGGGTGATGAGAACATGCTTAGAGAGGAAGTTAAAGTAGTCGGCATGGAAGTTAATTATCCTTATTTGATTAGTGAAATAAAGCCTTAAATAAGGCTTTTTAAGGTGGTGATAGTTTGAGCTATATAAAAGGTAATTATCGAAGAAGTATTTTTACGTCGAATCAAGGTTATGTAATTGGTCTTTTTAAGGTAGTAGAAACTGATAATGAAGAGATGCGTGATTACATAGGGAAGATTGTCACATTTACTGGTTATTTTTACGATTTAAATGAAGAAGATACTTATGTTTTATATGGTGAGGCGGTTCATCATCCAAGATATGGTTTGCAGTTTCAGGCAGAGAGTTTTGAAAAGGTAAAACCAACTGAGAAAGATGCAGTTGTGGAGTTTTTAGCTTCGGATTTATTTCCGGGTATTGGTGAGAAATTAGCCGCTGCAATTTGTGATACTTTAGGGGACGATCCGTTAAATGAAATTTTGGATAATCCGGAATGTCTTAATTTAGTTCCAAAACTTACGAAGAAAAAGGCTGATAAAATTGTTTCGATTTTGAAAAAGTACGACGAGAGTCATGAAATTATGGTAAGACTTGCCGAACTTGGTTTTAATGCGAAAGAATCTTTAGAAGTATATAACAATTATGGCAATGATACCTTGAGGGTTATTGATGAAAATATATATGATTTAAGATATTTTAAGGATATTCCTTTTAATAAAATCGATAGAGCAGGGTTAAAGCTTAATATTTCAGAAGATGATCACAGACGGGTTTTGGCTTTGACACATTATTTGATGAATAGACTTATTTATCAAAATGGCGATAGTTTTTTAGATAAGGAGATAATCGTCAAGGGTCTTCGAAATAATTTTAAGATAGATATATCGGAAGATGAGTTTAATAAGATTATAGATGAACTTATTTCGAGAGATGAAGTTGTGGTCGATGGTGATGATTATTATTTAAAGGAGATTTACGAGGCTGAGGATTATATTGCTGAAAGGCTTTATATTATGGCGTCTAGTTTAGAGAAGAAATACGATGATTTAGATGATTTGATTAGACAGATGGAGGAGCTTTATAATACTAGGTATAATGATGATCAAATTGCGGCTATTAAGTCGGCGATAGAGAAGAATCTACTTATTATTACGGGTGGTCCGGGAACAGGAAAAACGACGATTATTAAGGCTATTACAGAGCTTTATCAAAAGGTAAATAAATATTCCGAGGAAGAGATGGAGAGGTATTTGGCATTACTTGCGCCAACGGGAAGAGCTAGCCGAAGGATGAGTGAGACGACGGGCCGGGGAGCTTTTACGATTCATAGATTTTTGAAGTGGAATAAGGATACGGGAGAGTTTATGATTAACGAGGACAATAAATCTTCAGCTCGGATGGTGATTATCGACGAGGTTAGTATGATCGATATTAATTTGTTTAACAGTTTACTTAAAGGACTTAAGAGTAATGTTAAAATGGTTTTAGTTGGCGATTATAATCAACTTCCAAGTGTTGGTCCTGGAAGACTTCTTCGAGATTTAATCGAAAGTGAGAAAATTGAGACTATTTATTTAAATAAACTTTATAGACAGTCTGAGAATAGTTATATTACTTTGCTAGCGTCAGAGATTAGAGATGGCGATTTAAGTGATAATTATTTAGAAACTTATGGCGATTATACTTTTTTGAAGTGTAGTAGTCAGTATATTAAGAAAAATTTACGAAATTTATGTGAGCAGATTAAGGATAAGGGTTATGATTATAAAGATTATCAAGTTCTTGCTCCGATGTATAAGGGGGAGAATGGTATAGATTTGCTTAACAAAGAACTTCAAGAGGTTTTAAATCCACCATCTGAACTTAAGAGAGAATATAAATATGGCGATGTTATTTTTAGAGAGGGCGATAAGGTTTTGCAACTTTTGAATATGCCAGATGACAATATATATAATGGTGATATTGGTGTCATAAAATATATTAAGTTTGGAAACACTAGTAAAAGTGGGAAGACTGAGATTTATGTCGATTTTGATGGTAATGTGGTTAAGTATACACCAAAGGATTTAATTAATATTAAACATGGTTTTATTATAAGTATTCACAAGAGTCAAGGTAGTGAATTTCCAATTGTCGTTTTGACGGTATGTCATTCTTATTATAGAATGCTTTATAAGAAATTAATTTATACGGCTGTAACTAGAGCTAAAAAGAAATTAATTATTATCGGTGAGCCCGAGGCTTTTGCGACGAGTGTTCATAACAATCATGAATATATTAGAAATTCAAAATTTTTAGAAAAATTAGTGAATAAATTTAATATTCTTAGTAAATAATAGTAATGTGTGAGGAAACACACCATCATTTTTCTAGCAAGTAGGTGATTTTATGAATATGGTAAAAAATATGGCATTGATGGCTATGGGTGGTATGATGACTTTAGCTTATCAAAAGTATAATAAGCCGGTTATGAAAGCAATGAAGAAGGCGTTTAATAAATCTTCGAAGGCTGCATCTAAGGCAAGTAATACGTTAGAACAAATGATGTAATAAAAAGCTCAAGCGATTATAACTTGAGCTATTTTTTATATATGATATAATTTAATATAGAAATTTAATTTGGGAGATGATATTTGTGGATATAGATACCATAAAACCTGTTTTTGATGTGAGTCCTGATGATGAAAGATTGATAGAGGAAATCAAAAAAAAGCTTGATTTGATAAATATAAGTGATAATTTAAAAAATGATAATTTAAGAATAAAATCAAGGGTTAGATCAGTTTATTCGTCTTTAGCTATTGAAGATAATTCACTTCCTATAGAATCTACTTTAAAAATTATACAAAATAAGCCTGTTCTTGGAAGAAAGAAAGAGGTTCAAGAGGTAAAAAATGCGAACGAGTTATATGAAAATATGAAAGATTATAATTTTAAAAGTGAGAAGGATTTTTTAAAGGCTCACTCAATTATGATGAAATATTTTGATGATGATAATGGTTATTATAGAAATCATGGTGAAGGGGTAAAAAGAGGTGATGAAATTATTTACCGGGCGCCTGATTCTATTATTGTTCCATCACTTATGAAGAGTTTATTTTCTTTTGTCAGTAGTAATGATGATAAAATTCATCCGCTTGTATTATCGGCTATTTTTCATTATTATTTTGTATATATTCATCCATTTAGTGATGGTAACGGACGTTTGGCAAGATTTTGGGTTAGTTTAATACTTGCTAGTTATAATCCTAAGTTTGAGTATGTACCTTTTGAAGAAGAAATATATTTAAATAGAGATGAATATTATTCGGCAATCGCTCAGTGTCATATAAATGGCAATGCAAATGTGTTTATTTCTTTTATGTTAAGGATAATAAATAGTATACTTGATAAAATTTAAAAGATGGGTTTTTGCAAAATCTTTATTTTTGTGTTATATTTTCTTGAGGGAGGATATTTTAATGGAAGATTATGAAGAGTTAGAACAAACTGTTTTACCTGAAGAGGTAACTGAAGAAAGAAATTCTAATTATAGTATTTCAAGAAGTAATATTTATACAGGAATTTTAGTTCGAGGTTATAAGATTGAAAGGGCTCATGATGATTTTTTTGAAAGAAGAGAGGGAGAATATTATCTAAGGGCATATAATCCATATAGGTCAATGATTTTTAGTTTAAGTGAAAATAGACTGGCAATGGATTTACTTTATGACACACCGGAGGTACCTGTTTTAAATTATAGTGATGTTTCACAGGTTTTGCCAAATAGATTAATGGTCGATTATGCGGTTAATGTTAGTTTGCTTCTTGAAAGACTTGGATTTGATGAGTATTTAGAATATGAAGATATTTTGAAATTTAAAGATATGTTAAATGATAATCTACTTTTTGAAAATATAAATTTGTTTAGCGAAAGTAAAAATAATAAGAATTTAGGTTTAAAAAAATTACTAGTAAAGATTTCGTTTAACAAAGAATTAAAGAGAAAGGCTGAAAGTACGATTAATAGTTCGATGACTTCTTATGATTTTTTGAAATTACAAAGGACTGTCGATGGAAACAAGGTTAGAGTTTATAGTGAGAATGGTTTAAATCTGTTCGAACCTTCTTCGAGAGAAAAAGTAAAAAGTCTAAAACAAGAATAGTTTTGGGCTTTTTATGGTATAATTTTATTGGAAATGGGTGATTATATGCGAAAGATAAGAGATGTGGCTTTAGATTTAGGCGTTAGAGATATAGATATTTATGGTGATTATAAAGCAAAGATAAATGATTTTCCTTTAAAAAAACAAGGAAAACTTATTTTGGTTACGGCAACATCACCAACTCCTTATGGAGAGGGTAAGACAACTCTTAGTATAGGTTTAAATGATGCACTTAATAGTCTTGGATATAAGAGTGCCTTGTGCTTGCGTGAGCCTTCTTTAGGTCCGGTTTTTGGAATTAAAGGGGGGGCGACTGGTGGTGGAAGGTCGATGGTCGTTCCAAGTGATGAGATTAATTTACATTTTACAGGAGATATTCATGCGGTTACTTCAGCTAACAATTTACTTTGTGCGGCAATTGATAATCATATTTTTCAAGGTAATGAACTTAGAATTAATCCGGAGACAATTTGTTTTGGAAGATGCCTCGATATGAATGATAGGGCTCTTAGAGATGTAAGGCTTGGTAATAGAGAAGAACATTTTTGTATTTCGGTGGCTAGTGAAGTGATGGCAATTTTATGTTTGGCATCTAGTTTGGATGATTTAAAAAGAAGAATTAACAATATTTATTTTGCTGATGATATGGATGGTAAGCCTTTATTTGTTTCTGATTTGGAGGTTGGCGAGGCTATGACAATTTTGCTTAAGGATGCATTTAAGCCAAATTTAGTGCAAACTTTAGAGGGTAATCCAGCAATTATTCATGGCGGGCCTTTTGCGAATATTGCTCATGGGTGCAACTCAATAAAAGCGACAAAGATGGGACTTAGTTTGGCTGATTATGTAATTACGGAGGCTGGGTTTGGTTCTGATCTTGGGGCAGAAAAATTTATGGATATCAAGTGCCGAGAAGGAGAGCTAAAACCTGATGTGATCGTAATTAATACGACAATTAGAAGTTTAAAATATAATGGAGGACTTGATAAGAGTTTACTTAAGGAAGAGAGTATAGATTTTTTGAGAAAAGGTTTAGCAAATTTGAGGGTTCATATTTTAAATATGAAGAAGTTTTTAGATAATGTCATTGTCTGCGTTAATAAGTTTGATTTTGATACTGACAGAGAAATTGATTTGGTTCGAGATTTTGTTTTGAATATGGGATGTGAATTTAGTGTATCTTCAGCTTATAGTGATGGAAGTGCGGGAGCAACTGATCTTGGAAGAAAAGTTGTAAGGCTTGCTAATAACGATAAAGTGTTTAATTTTATGTATGATTTAAATGATAGTATTTATGATAAGGTTTTAAGTTTGACTTCGAATATTTACCATGCTGATAAGGTTGTTTATAGTGATAGGGCAAAGGAGAAGATAGAGAAGTTTGAGAAAATGGGCTTTGGAAATTTAGAGGTGTGCGTTGCTAAAACTCAATATTCGCTTAGTGATGATTCTAAAAAATTAGGATTTCCAAGAGGATTTGAGATGCACGTAAGTGATGTTAAACTTTGCAGTGGAGCTGGTTTTATCGTTATTTATATGGGAGGAGTAATGGTGATGCCAGGTCTTTCAAAGAGTCCTGCTTATTTGAATATGCATATCGATGACGATGGAAATATTTCGGGAGTATTATAAAAGATTGCTTTTAGGGGCAATCTTTTTTAACAATTATCTTCTAAGGTTAGAGGTATTTTATAGGTTGTGGTTTTACCGTTAGTAGTGGTTGCTTCAATTTCTAATTCTAAGCTATTTTGTTTATATACTTTACATGTTTTTTCATATCCGTCGATGTTGAATTCAACGTTTTGGATGAAGTCTTCTAAAGTGGTTGTTTTTTGACTTTCATAACTACTTATTTTAGTTTGCGTGTTGCCGTTTATTTCATAGAGGGTACAATGAATATCTTGGTATTTGTTATTGTCTTCTTCACCACAGTAGGTAATATTGGAAATATAGATCGATGATTTTTGATCGTTATAGGCAAGGGATCCATATAGTTTGAAGTTATCACAACTGGCCGTTAGAGTTTTGAATTTAAAACTTTGATCTTGGTTTGTGATTATTAAGATAATGATGATTATTACGAGAATAATTATTATCAAGGGAATTAAGATTTTTTTAAATTTCTTTTTAGGTGATTTGGTTTCAAGAAGTGTATTTATATCAATATTATTATCTTCGCATATTTGTTTTAAGATAGTTATATCGGGCATGTTTTTACCGTTTTCCCATTTACTTACGGCTTGATAGGTAACTCCATAAAGCTCGGCAAATTTTTGCTGGGAAAGATTTTGTTTTTGTCTGATTTCTTTAATTTTTTTTCCAACTTTTTCTTGATCCATTTTTTCACCTTCTTTTTAGCTTTAATTATTATACCATGGTTTTGTGATAATTTGATAAAATTGATTTATTTTATCCAGTTATATTTTTGAAAAAAACTAGGTTTGGCCTAGTTTTTGTCGATTATTTGATTTATCCATTTTTTAACATTATTTAAATCTTTTTCGTTTGGATGAGACAGGGCATTATCGAATGTATCAATCATTTTTTTATATTTTGTTTCGCTTGGATTTTCTTTAAGCATTTGTTCATATTTGGTTTTTATTTGATTTGGCATTTTTCCTTGACAATAAAAATAGCCTAAGATTTCATTAGATGAATCTATATATGATTTAACTCTTTCAAATAATTTTTGATAATAGGTTGGATTACCACCATATCCGGCAGTTCCAAAATAAGCTATTTTTTTGTTTTTTAAAGCTTTAAGAATTTGAATGATATCATCTGTAGGACTACCTTTAAATGTCCATGATCCGATAATGTAAATATCGGCCATAGGTATTTTTTCGCTTGGCATGTTAAAATAGATTAAATTTTGATTTTTAAGAGTTTCTTTTATGGCTTTAGCTAAAGCTTTAGTGTTTCCGGTTTTACTAGAATATATAATGGCTATTTTCATATTTTATTCTCTCCTTTTTGATAGATTTTGGTGTACGTAATTACTAGATAACATGGTGGGATAAAGATAGTTATAATGCTTTTATAAAAATTAACCAAAATGTAAACTACAAATTTTTATAGATATTTAACGATAAACTGTAATTTGTATTACTCTTTATCTTTTTTGCTATTTCTATATAGTATACTAAATGTTAGTGTAAATAGCATTGGTATAACTGAATAACCAGCGTTATCTAATTTATGAGTGATTACCAAGTATCCACTAATTAAAGTCAAAATTGCAAATACAAAACTTAAAATCAAAAATATTTTCACCTTTAATTTTTCTTTATTCATAACTTTTATATCTCCCCTATATATTATAATTTGTTATTAAATAATTGAGAAAACAATCAATAAAATTCCAACTATCACAAAAATTCCACCCCATATTCTAAGAATAATTTTCATTTTAGGATTTTTTAATAATTTATCTGGAATTCTAGGGCTTTTAAGTTTCATAAAAAATTGAGGAACTAATAACATAAAAATTGCAACTATTGTAATTAAAATTCCTGTAATTAACATACAATACCTCC
>CALVIC010000031.1 GCA_944329365.1 uncultured Bacilli bacterium | reverse complement strand
GTTCTAATATATGATCAGAGCTTCCTTGTATTGTTGTACATTTTTTATTTTCTAAATCATATGGATTTAAGTATTCTTTCATATTGATTGTTGTGAAAGGCCAAAGTCTATAAAATTGCCAGTAATACTCTACATATTTTTCTTTTTCTTCTATCAATGCATAAGCAAGTTGTAAATCTTGTTCTAATTTTGTCATACTATCACCTTTAATTTTTTTATTATACTATAGACTTTTTTAAAACCAAAAAAATATTACCTAATTACTCATTTGTCAATATTCTGATAAGTAGCATCATCACATTTGATACTTTAATCTGTACTTTTTTCATGATTATTTATATATTTTAGCCAATTCTATTTTTATCAATCTTTTTTAGCTTCTTTTGATTAAATTCTTCTGTATATTTTTGAAAATTTGGATAAGATAATTCTAACATAATATTTAATAATTCTTTTTCATACTCTTGATATGTTTCAAAAAACGTTTGCACAATTGGTAAATGATTTTTTTCTTTTACATCAAATTCTATAGTCGATACTATCTTTCTTATGGTTTCTTCAGGTACTTTATCTATTAACGGAATTAATCCTAACATGTATTCTTGGTATGTTTTTATTTCTGATTGTTCATTTTTTTCTTGTTCTTCTTTGAAATATGGAGTTTCTGAATGTAATATTCCTGGTACTCCTACCATTTCTTTAAAATTTTTTATTCTTTCTTCTGTGATTTCTACAGGGGGATTTTGATACGATTGGTGTAAATAATTTTGGCTTGTTTCCTCTATTAAGTCTTGAAAACGTCTTAAATATGTTTCGTCATCTATTATACTTTTATCTGTAAAATAACTCTCTGATATTAACTTTGATTGATCGATAGAGTGTTGTGGTAGTATACCTAGAGATAATAAAACGATATCTGTTGCTGCTGATGCCTCATTATCAAAAAGATACACTTTTCTATCTCCTAATTTTTTTAGAGTTCTAGAATCTAACTGTTGGTATACTGAGTCTTTTATTATAAAAATTGCATCTTCTCCTATTTTCATCTCTTTTTCGTGCAAATCAAAAAAAGTATCTACTGGATTTAGTATCACTAACCTAGGATCTTCTATTTTGTTTTTTAATGGCTCTAGTATGATAAAATCTCCATCATCAAAAATATGTTTTGGTCCTAAAAAATTATAGATATTTGATGCTAACCCGTTAATTGAAAAATGCTTGGTATATCTGTAATAATAAGTTGCTAGTTTATTATTTCCAAATGCACCTTCTTCAACAGGTCCTCCTAAATCCATATTTTCATAATCGCCTATTTTATGTTCTGTCCAACCAATAATATATTTAAAGGGATTATCAATATATCGAAGACAATTTCTATAATCTAGAGGAAAGTAAGTCATATTTTTAGGGAGGTATTTTTCCTTTGTAATACGAATTAGATATAGGTCATCTATTGTTAAAGGATTATGATATGAGTTTTTTAAGAAAATGATATATTCTTTTAATCTTTCTATATCTTCGCTAGAATAAGTGAGCTTATAAGTATTCTTTTTTATTGTTGTTATATATTGATTAATGAATTCCATTTTATTCTCCTTTTATATTTTACAAATTGATATTTTTTGTTATATACCGTTTTAATGCTTATTAGTTTAATTCTTTTTACTCTTTATTTCAAGAAAAAACACTAAATTATATTTTTAGTGTTAAAAAAATTATTACCTAACATTATTTATTCTTTATTTTTTTTTACTAATAACATTAGTCCTAATAAAATAGTAAATATAATAACAAAGCATATAATTATTCTAAATAATACTACTCTTGTTATAGGGCTACCAAAATCATACCAACTCATTATTTCAAATAGAAAAAATGTTATTAACAACGATAATATTGTAAGTACTATCACGGGTAAGGTTTTTTTATTATTTTCTTACTCCTTTTCATTAATTTATACAAACCTATTTTAATCCTTTTTAAATACTAAAATTGCTTTTGCTGTTCCTGTAATTGACATAGTAACTAATTCATAACCATCTTGTAACATTTCATTGGCTTTTTTCTCTATTTTTTGGGCCATGTCATCTGCTTTTGGAGAATATTCTATAACAGCTGTTTTATACATTTTCTATTCCACCTTTCTTATTTTTTATTCTTGATACTACTATTGGAGATACAAATGTGGTAATGACAACTAAAATCCATAAATTACTCGTTAAAAAGTTATACGAACCTAATAAATCTTTGATTCCTCCACCTTCACTAATATACATAAATAAATCAAATAGATTCGTTAAAATAAACCAAATTATTCCAAATATAAAATAATCTGTTTGTTTACAATTTTTGATTTTTGGTATTAACAAGTATGCTACCACAAATATACATATACTTAGAATAATTCCACTTAATGGTAATGCAATATCTCCTAATTTAATCAATATATTTTCTCTTAATCCACCATTTATAATTGCTAGTGGAATAATTAAAAACCATATTCCTGTTGCTTGAATATATTTATTCAACATAATCATCTCCATAAATTGTCATTTATAGTTAATTAAAGTGTTTGTTTAAAAAAACTATTGTCGTCAATATAAAGAAAATACAATAGAAAACAGACGCTCTTATTTCCTTTTTATCTCTTGTGTATTTATATTTATTATAACTATATGTCATACGATATACAAACCAAATCATAGCAAATCCTAAACAATTCATATCTTTTTTTCCATAATAAATTAATAAGATTAATGTAACAATAGTAAATACATCTACTCCAATTTTTGATGATTTTAAATCATAGAGTTCCGTAAGATTGACAATATTTTCATCTGTTTTACTAATTATATCTTCCTTATTTATTTCTTCACCTGAAAGGATTTCGTTTATAGTAACATCTAGTATTTTACTTATCGGCTTTAACAATGACATATCCATTAAACACAATCCTCGTTCCCATTTACTAACTGCATTGGTACTGACACCAAGTTTTTCAGCGAGTTGTTCTTGCGTTAATTTTTTAATTTTCTTTTTTGAGCAATAAACTTTCCAATTTTTTCTTGATTCATAATTATCCCTCGTTTCAAGAATAATATTATCAATTATCTTATCTTTTTTACACATACTGCTGGTTTAATTATTAAAAATAGTTCTAGTTTAACTTTAATAAATTGCAATTTAATATCTAATTATATAATAAATAACATACACCCAACTCATTAATCCGTGAATAATTGCCCAGCCTATTGAATGCCAATTAACATAACTAATTACCATTGCTAATGCACTTCCAAAAGTAATACCGGTTTTAACTGTTTTAGTTATTGTTTCATTTTTATTATTCATAATTGATCCTCCTAAACAATAAATTTATAATTTGTATTATTTTTTATTTTGTGAATCTATATTAGAAAATAATATACATAAACCAGAGCCTAATATTAAAATCCATATTATATAATTTCTGCCTGAAACAATATTATATATCATACATATAATACTTATTATTATTTGTACAATAGAGCATATGATACCCACTATATTATTTATATTAGCTTTATTATTTTTCATACATACTCCTTTATAATTGCCACTTATCACTTGTTGATATATATAATTATAACATCAAATATAAAATAAAAATAGTAGATTACTTCCTACTATATAGTAATTTTATTTAGTTAATCTATGGGATTTTTTATAATGCTTTTTTCATCAGCAAGTCCATTTAAATCATTAATACATATTGTAAACTTAATTAAAAAATCAACAGATATATTTAGATTTTTTCTATTTTGAATCAGTTGTTTGTGAATAATTTAATATTTCTACTACTTTTGACTTAAACTTTTGTTTTCTTTTAAGTTTCTAATTCTTTTCATATATAATCACTTCACTATGTTAATTAAAATATAAAAAAGTGACGGACTTTTGTCCGTCTTTATGGGAAATATTTATATCAGTTCGTAATAATTTATTAAATTTTATAAAAATAACTTTTTTGCATTTAGTTCTGATTTTGGTATCTAGAAGATTTAATTTTATGCATAAAAATAGGGCTCCACCGTTAGATAGTGCCCTTGCAAAAACGATTTAACGTTTTTTTCTTGCATAAACAATATATCATAAAATATATTTTTATGTCAAACTATTTATCAACATTCACATAATTTTTTTCAATTATATTTTTGAAATATGAATATATTGATTTTAATAGTTCATTATTATTATAATATTCTTTATGTAAAATTATTCTATCAAAAAATAATTTATTTATTTCTTTATTTACATTTTCTTTTATACCATCACTTGTTACTATTTCATTAAACATATAAAGTGTATATGTAATTTGTCTAATTCTTGAATTACGAAGCTTATTATTTCTTGTTTCTTTCCCTATATTACAATCTTTTAAATATTGTACAATTTTATATGATGCTGGATAAGTATTATCTTTCTTATTTAATTCACTTAATATGCATGTATTATGTGCAACAGCATTTCTTAATTTCACAATATCTCTTAATATATATACATCTCTATTTTCATCCACTAAATTATATTTCTTAGTGTAAAAATCATAGAAATTAACCAATTCGCCAAATGTAATAATTTCAAGGAATTCCCATATTGGTATATTTTCTAACTTTTTATCTTTATCAACATCATATTTAGAAAATATTTTTTGATAATATTCATTACCTACTTTTTTAAAAATACTATTATGAACTCTTTTAGGAAACTTTTCATCATTGAAATCTTTTTCCAAATACAAATTAACTATTCTATATCCATCCTCATCTTCGATTTTTTCTATTGTATTTAATATTTTTATTTTTAAATAATGTTCAATATCAATTATCATTTTAAATAATAGTAATCTGATTCTATAATCAATAATTGCCATATCTTTTAAATATGCAAAATCTAAATCTTGATATAGTCCTTCATATTTTCCAGCAGGAGATGGATATTTTGGGAAATTGTGTTTATATACAGTTACATTATAATAATTATTATTATATTTTAAATATGCTTCCGCATCATCTTCAGAAATTAAATTAAATTTTATATTTTTTTGCTTTAAATATGGAACCATTTCTGATATATTCATCATAGATCTTAAAGAACTTAAATTTTCGGTATTATCCATATACTTCACCTTCTTATCAGTATATATAATATATCATAATAATTATATATTATAAACATTTAATAAGATTTTAATAATTTACTACGAAAATCAATTGCATGTGGTATTTTAGTTTTTTCAAAACAGATATCAAATTTCTTGTAGGAGATTAATCCTAAGTAAACTCTTATATCTTTTTATATTCTAGAGTATAATCGTAAAATTGTAAAAAACAATCTATTAAAAGTTAAAAATTCATGAAAAAGAAGGCACTACCTAAATTCTAGATAGTGCTTTAAACTTATATTTAGGAGTTACATTTTCGTCCAGGTAGCACTGAATTTGTACTCCCGTACAAAATTTGTATGAGGGATAATTCAAAATCCCTTATTTTTTATATATTTGATAATTTATCTTTTATAAAATCATCTAAATATTCAGAATCTCTTGTAACCCATTTATAATCAGAGTGTTCATCACTTAATTTAATATCCATTTTTGAACTATCAACATTTATGATAAAATCAAGTTCTAAATCATGGATTAATTCGTTATTTCTTTCTTTTAATTCATCAAAATAATGAGTAATAATTGGATTGAAATTTACAGTAAAACCAATTTCTTCTTCAAGTTCTCTTTTTAATCCGTCTTTTAATGTTTCTCCTTTTTCTAAATGACCTCCTGGAAATTCCCAAGAACCAGGATACAGATTATCATTTTCATTTCTCTTAACTACTAAAAATAAATCTTTATCTCTTAATATACCAGTTAATACTATTCTCGTTTTCATACAATTAAAATTCTCCTATTTTTATTATAGTATATCATATATTTGTAACAAAGCATTATTTCTCTTTACTTATAGTTAGCAATTCATCTATTGTTTTTATATTCATAACACTATCATATTTTTCTTGAATCAAATATTTTAAATCATCACTTATTTCATTATAATTTTTGGTTAATTTGTCTTGGATAAATTTTATTGTATCTTTATCATTAAGTTCCATGACATTATGTGCTAAAGAATATAAATTATTAATTGAATCAAAATGTGATAAACCATCAGTATATACTAATATTCTTTCTTCTTCTGTTGTTCTAAATTATGCTTGTTTACTACTATGATTTAAAATACATTTTTTCACTAGTTGTGCTTTATTTTCTGGATAATTATTTTTTCGTAGTAATTGTTCTGCAATAACTGAACCATATTCATTATGTTTAGTTCTATCTAAGCTTCTATCAGTCATAGCAATATCATGTAATAAAGCACTTAATTCTAAAACTTCTTTATCAACATTTTTATTTTCAGATAATAATACAACATATTTATAAACATATTGAAAATAATTTAGTATCTAGTATGGTGTCTAGAAAAATCCAAATTAGTAAAAATTCCTTATAAACAAAAGTATTCCCCTCTCTCGAGGGGAATTTCAGGGGGAAATATTAATATCAGTTCGTAACAATTTAATAATTAGTTAAAGTCTTACAAAATAAGACTTTTTATTTTATCAAAATTTATCAAAGTTTATAAAAATAACTTTATTTTTAACGTTTAGTATCTGATTTTGGTATCTAGAGATAAAATTCAAATTACTTTACTTAATCAATGACAGATTTAAAAATTTTAAAAAACAATCATACAATTTATCCCAATCAACTTCTGAAACAGAATACCTATCTAAAAGCATTAAATAATTTCCTAGCATTTCACTTCTATTAGCGTACATATTAAATATTTTATAACTAAAGCATGAATTGTATACTATTTCATGAATTTTATTTTGTATATCTTCAGTAGGATAAATATCATAAAGTTCTATATATGGTAAGGTATTATGCCAACCATCAACATATTTAGCTAATTCAATACAAGATATATTATTTTGTCTTAACTTCTCTGAATCATTTTTAATTATATAATCTCTTTCCTCAAAAGGTTTTGGAGTATAACTATCTTTTTTTTCATAATTATCAAAATCAAAATCATCAACATTAATTGAATCAATTTGAAAATTATAATAATTTAATATTTTTTTTACTTTTTTTGAATATTTACTTTCTAATAAATTGTACAAATCATTATAGTCAATATTTTTACTAGGCATATGATATCCAACGATATGTTTCATAAAATAATTTATAACTATGTCTTCACTCAACAAATTTATTTTATTAACATCTAAATCTGTTAATATAATTTTATTATTCCAAAATTGTTTGGCTAATTCAAATTCTTCATTACTAAGCAAATTATAAAAATCTGTCATAATCGTACGAATTCCTTTTTCAGACATTTCCATTGACTTATCTAGTATTTCAATACATTCATCTAAACTAATATATTTTTTTCTATAAAAAATAAGTAATGATAATGGGAGTTTATATAAAGAATAATCTTTCCTATTGTAATACATAAAATAATATAATCCGACTGATTTAATATCTATGATTCTATTTTCAAATATTGCAAGTCTAATATAATTACAAATATAATCATTTACATAAAACGAACCATTAATTGCTTTATCGTTTATAAGTTCTTTTAAACTTTTATTCTTATAATAATTTTCGCCATTATCAATTCCCAATGAAAACAAATAATCTTTTAATTTATAAATTCCAGATTTTGCCATAAATGGACTTATATTATATTTGGAAGATATTGCTTTAAATAACTCTTCAGCTTTATCATCATCATGTTCATCTATCGCATATATCGCCACTTTTTCATAATTATTATATTCTAACTGATTTATATATAAATAACTAATGACTTTTATTAATACATCTTTATCACTAATATCTATATTTTTTATATTATTGTTTAAATATTCTTCAACGTCAATTTTTTCTGTTAGAAATGTAAAATATTTAGAACTTTTTTCTAATGCATCATCAAAGTCACATATTTCTCTATTTGCATCATTAAATCTTGTTGAATATAAAGTAGATAGAGGATCATATTTCTTTTCTATAAAACATGAATATGCATAATATAGCAATCCTGTACTATATATGTTTTCAAATGATATTAAATTATTTTTAATATAATATTTTATTCTTTCAATTATTAATTGATAAAATCCATCATGATGATTTCTGTTAGTACATTCTTTTATCAAAATAAACTCATACATTTCATTTAAATTAAAACTCATTCCATTGTCATAGATAATACTTTCGAATTCATGTATTATATCTTGAATCATTTCATAATCAATTGTTTTATTTATTGATTCATTTATAAAATCAAAATTACAATATTTTTTAACAATATTAACTTTATCTTCTTTATCTAATGAAATACTATTTAATCTTGACAAATAATTTAAACTTCCATTATTTATTGATTCCTTGATTTTTTCAATAGACTCCTTATTATCTTCCAAATAATCAGGAGTCTTAATTCTCAAATATGTATTTAGACTATCATGAATTAAATATACTCTATCATAGTGAATTGAAAATAAATAACCTGAATAATTAATGATTTCGGTTAAAACCTTATATTCTCTTTTTGACAATAATTCTTCCAATTCTTTTATTTTAAAATATGAATTATTTATTAAGAATAATGATAATCCTGCAACACCTTTTGATATTAATTTATCATAAAAATCAAATATATCTGTTGCTTCTTCAATTCTTGGTAACTCACCATTTAATAAGAAATGTTTCCCTAAAAAAGAGGTAATAATTGGATATCCTTTTGATATGTCATATATTTGCAATTGTGTACTATAATCAGATACTCCTAAATAATCTAAATAAGACATATTTTCTTGCTCATTCCAATTATCTAATTCTATTGTTTCATATTCGATAATATGTTTTAAAGGTCTAGATAAAACAACCAATTTTGTTCCGACAAACTTTTTAAAAAAACTAAAATATAGTTCTAATTCCTCTGCATTATAGTTTTCAACATGATCTAGTCCGTCAACAACAAGAGTAATATTTCTCTCTTTTAATGTTTTTACTATTGAATCTTCTTCTATCAATGACTTATTAAAAAGATTATAACTAATATCTCTAATAAAATTAGAATATTTTAATCTATTATTTTTATCTTTGTCGTTTTCTGAAATCCATAATCGTTCAACAATAATATTAGAAATAATATTTTGTTCCTCTAATTCTGTTACTAAATGACTTTTTCCAATACCTGGTTTACCAACTATAAATAATATATCTTTATTTTTAAGTGAAAAATTTCTAATAATTTTTGTTTCCTCTTGTAATTTTTGTTCAAATATATTAAGTGGTGGTAAATCTTGAATAGTAAAGTTAAAATTTCCAGTATTCAATTTTTCATCTGCTGTTAACAAAATATTATTATATCGTTCTTCATTGGCATATAATGATTTAATTAATTGATTATAGTCTTTATCAAAATAACCAATTATATAGCAATTATCAAACATAATACAATCCATTCCAAATATTTTTGAATTAATTTTTTCTTTTGGAATTTCTAAATTTCTTATAATAAGAATATTATTGTTATATCCTTTTTTATTTCCAATGATAATTGGAAGATACCCATCAATATTTATCATATTTCCATTTATTTTAATTTTGTCAAATGTAATATCCTTATAATTTTTCACTTGTAAGTAAAAAGAATCGTTACAAGTTTTTACAAAAATATCATCAAAATTATTATCCACAGATACTTCTGCATCAAGTTCGATTATTTCTCTTTCAAGATCCATTAGACATAATAAGTAACAATATATAGACCCTTGAAAATTATACCCTTTTAGTGCATTAATGGAAGGTCTCATTTTATCACCTCGCAATCGATACAAATTAATTTATATTTCAACATAATCATCTATGATGTCATAAAAAACATTTTCAGAAATAATTTCAATATCTTTCCCCTCTAATTTTAATGTTTCAGCTTTAATTAATTTAGAACTTTTTTCCCTCTTAAAATTGGATTATAATCATTATTTCCTAAAATCAAATAATTTGTTTTTTTAGTTACATTATCTTCACAGTGACCACCTAAATCAACTATTATTTGCATTGCTTCTTTTCTTTGCATTTTTTCTAGTGTACCAGTAATAGCTACATATTTATTATAAAACAAATTATCAACATCAAATTCAGTATTGTTCGTAGAAATATCTCTAGCCCTTAAAGTTGTTCCATTTCTATGTTTTTTAAATGCATTCTTAAATTTTTCTGCATTTACGTACTTTTGTAATGCAACATTTTTTAATTGTTCATAAATACTCATTGTAATTTCACAATCTTTTAGTGACCTATGATTATTTGTTGTATCTATTTCAAAGTATCTTGCTAAATCAATTAATCTATGGTGTGGTAAATCTGGTAATAATTTTCTAGAAATCCTCATAGTATCAATAAAATCATTGGTTAAAACATTAAACTTATTTCTATAAAGATTATCATATATAAAATTTATATCAAAATTGACATTATGCCCAATTAGTATATCATTACCAATATAATCCATAAAATCTGGTAATATTTCTTCTATTGTTGGAGCATCCTTAACCATTTCATTAGTTATTCCTGTTAGTTCAGTTATATAATCGTCTATTTCGTTTTGTGGTTTTACAAGACTATTAAACTTTGAAACAATTTTATTATTTTTTACTTTTATCGCACCAATTTCAATAACTTCATCATAGAAACTATCTAATCCAGTCGTTTCAATATCAAATACTATATAATCACTCAATATATCTATAGAACTTTTGCCTTTTAAAGTTCTTTCTATCTTTTCTCTTTCAACAATACTAAATCTACCCATTTCAACATTTATAGTAAAATTCATATTTATCAACTCCTACTCCAATAATTATTAGCTATATCAACTATTAATTATATATTTATTTCTTTAAAATTAGGATTTATATTTGGTCTTAATCCATTTTTTATATAACTTATTTTTTTGATATTATAAAATAATTCATTTAAATATACAATAAACTTAATATTCTCATAGCATAATAAAGCAAAATCGAAAAGATACATTTCTATAATTTTTTCGCTACTCTTATATTTGTCATAAAATGTAATTAATTGTGTCTCATTATTTATTTTATAATCAAAATGTGCTATCGAATTACGAACATTATTATTTATATTCAAATATTTACTAAATTCTTCATCAGCTTTTAAGGCTTCAATCCTTTGGTACTTGGTACAATCAAAAAATGTTTTAAAATTATTAATTTTTGAGCCATTAGGGAAACAATCATAATTTCTTCTTTCTATAATGTTATTTAATCCAACTGGAAGCGTAATCATCTCTAGAATTAATTCATAACTATCAGTATAAAATGTTCTCATATCTTTAAAATTTATAGTTGAAATACCGTATTTTTCTTTATCAATCTGATCTGTTTTATTTGCAATACTTAAAATAATTACTGCCATATATTTTTCAAAATCATTAATCCATCTATCATATATTTCAATTATTTTTTCTGATAACTCTTTAGTATTTATTTTTGTTTCAAGAAATTCAATAAAATTAATAATTTCATTAATTTCTTTTCCTAACATTAATTTATTAGCTATATCTGTATAATCTTTTAAAGTGTTAGATGGCATAATATGATTCATTCCCATTGTTATTAATTGATGTAATGCAATTTCAGCATCTAAACAATTTTTTATAATGTAGTTTTCTGAAAATTCTAATAAAGGGTTAGCCATCAAATCTAATCTTTTATTAAAAAACAATTCATGCAAAGGTTTAATTTTTTTTAAAAATTTTTCTTTAAAGTGAAGAAAATTACCCATTTTTCCCATAATATTTTGATATTTTTCATAATCTTCAAACATCATAGTTGTATTCATAAACGGACTAGCTCCATTATTAATTATATCTTCTAAACAATTAAATCTAGAAACTTTTTTATTAAGAAATTCAGTAGAAAAATTACCATAAAATTTTGCATTATTAATTTCTTCAGATATTTCTTTAGCATTACTAATAATTAAATTATTTTCATTGATTTTTTTAATTCCATAGATAGAAATATCACAATTAGGGCAACTAAAATCAAATGGTATGTTAAAATATCCAATTTGAAATCTTAATAATATTTTTTCGTTACAAAAATTACATTTTACGATAGTACTTTTAATCACAATAATCACTTCCTTACTACGAAAAAAACGCCAATACAAAAACTTATAAAATAAGCCTGTACTAGCGCTTCCCTTTTACATATACTATTATATCATAAATCTTATCATAATTATTATTAAATGACACAGTGACACATTGTTTGTGAGTACCACACACATACATTTATAGTGTCACAGTGTCATCTACTATTACTCAAATATTATTTTTTCTATATCATTAATAAATATAGCTTGATTATCTGTTAAATATATATCATCATTAGAATTAATTACTCCATTAGGTGTTCCTTTATCACAATGAACATCTAAT
>CALVIC010000030.1 GCA_944329365.1 uncultured Bacilli bacterium | reverse complement strand
TACCATTTTATATTACACTATACTATATTTAAAAGAACCTTTTATTTTAATGTCCATTAAATGGGGTACAGTTCAAAACGGAACTTTTTATTTTAAAAATTAAGTTATAAAAAATAATTATAGTTCATATACTTATCTAGGTGATGATATGAACTTTAAAATAGGTGACTTAGTAACCAGAAACTCCCATAACAATGACATCGTTTTTAAAATATTAAAATTAAATGAAGAAACATGTGAACTAAAAGGAGTAAACGTTAGATTACTTGTCGACAGTCCAATCTCGGATTTATCTCCATATAATAATGAGGATATCGAAGATGAAAAAAACTTTTTAGAACGTATTGAACAAACAGAAAGTTTAAATAGAGATGATTACTTTTATCTTCCCGGCAAAATAGTTCAAATAGATAGTGACAGTGACTTTCTTCAAAGATGCTTAAACTATTATAAGAAAATGAATATCTGGGCCTTAGGTATCAACGAAGAAGAATCGGAAATGCCGAGTAACATCAAAGATATCTTAGAAAAATATAAACCCAATATACTTGTCATAACCGGTCATGACGCTTACTATAAAAGAAAAGGTGAAAAAAACGATATAAACGCCTATAAAAACAGTAAATACTTTGTCGAAGCTATAAAAAAAGCAAGAGAATATGAAAGCAGCCATGAAAAATTAATTATTGTTGCCGGTGGGTGCTCGTCATATTACGAAAGCCTAATAACGGCTGGAGCCAATTTTGCATCAAGCCCTAAAAGAATTAATATTCATGCCTTAGACCCGGCCATAATTGCCGCCAAAATGAGTCTATCAGATATAAATAAAGATATTGATTTAAAAGAAATACTGGAAAAAACCAAATATGGAAAAGATGGAATAGGGGGAATAATTACGAAAGGAACCATGTATGTTGGATATCCAAGGTAAATCAAACGATACAATAAGAAAAAAGCTCGCCCCTTATATAGGTAAAACCGTCAAAATTAAATGTAACCTAGGACGAAATAAATATGAAACTTATGAAGCAACCATCAAAAAAATATATAATTTTCTCTTTCTAGTTGAAATGAACGATAAAAATAGAAGTATAAAATCCTTCTCATATGCCGATATTATAAGTAAAACCATAAAAATATCCGAATAGTGTCTTTGTTTTTATTGATTTTTATAACGTTTTGTTGTACAATAAAAAAGAAGAAACTAGAAGGGAGAGGTTAGCTTGAAGATTACATCAGTCAGCATTCGTAAAGTAAATAACGAAAATCGTATGCGTGGAATCGCTTCAGTTACTTTAGATGACTGCTTTGCTGTTCACGGAATCAGAATTATTGAAGGTGACAGAGGTTTGTTTACTGCTATGCCTAGCCGTAAAACAAACGACGGTGAGTATCACGATGTTGCTCATCCAATTACTCAAGAATGTCGCAAAATGTTTGAAGATGCAATTATTGATGCCTACAACAAAGAAGAAGAGGCTAAATAATCAAAAGACTGTAAGTTTTTCTTACAGTCTTTTAAATATGCTTTTCTTTTATCATCTCCGCAGTAAGTTTAAAGTTATTACCTTTCCTAGTCAAAGCTATAAATTTATCTTCATCTAAAATATCCTCGAACTTTTTAATCTTCTCCGCATTCCCACTTCGTTTAATAATCTCATAAAGTTTCATCTGTGTACCTATACTATTTATAAAATCAAAAGGCATTGGCGCATATGCATAACTATCCATCTCATTCATTAAGTTCCAAAACTCTTCGTTAGACCCGTATTTACAAAATTCTAAATATACCTTTGCTATATCATTATTAAAATAAGCCTTCTCCATATCCCTGGGGTTATCAAAAAATGTCTCTATAAGCCTTGTTAATTTAACAGGAATCATGTAAGTACATTTTTTTAAATCATAACCAAATAACCGGCAATTTAAAAGCTCTGTATACCCTTCATTAAGGCCTCTACCAACATAAATTTTTTTTCCGTCTTTAGAATCGTATGCTCCAATCTGCTTAAAACCACTCTCATATAAATTTGACGAAGCCATATGTAAAAACTCATGACTTAAGACATGTTTTGATGGTTTATGTTCTAAATCCTCTATCTTATTTGAACCCGAAGAATACCAAGCCGCGGCTTTTAAAGAAGAAACCATGTTTTTTAAATGAAGCGCAATATCATCTCGCACCCTTATATGATTAAACTTAAGCGTTTTTAAATTATTAATACATCTAAGTTGATCTTCAATATTAACTTTTTCAAAAAATTCATTAGAAATTTCTTGAAGTTGTTCTGGTATTTCTAATTTGGCTCTGATCTCTTCTACTTCTTTCTTATCTTTTAAGCGAAGCTTTAAATATTCGCGTTCCCTAACTTTTGAAGAATTAGCTTTTTTAGCAACCTTCAAATAAGTATCTTTATGGTCCTTTCTCTCCTTAAAAACATTTGATAATTTCATAACCGCAATTGGTGCCGATACAGTCATTCCTGTTCCAATGGCTGGAAATATATAGCTTAAATTAGTTATCCCATTTAAAGTATTTATAAAATCCACAAAATAGTTCATATCATCACCTAAATTTATTATAACTTTAATCAAAATCATAATCAATAAAAAAATACATATTCTTAAATAGGGAGGATTAATATGGACAAAATAGACAGTGTAATCACATCATTAAATCATAGTATTACAATTAACGAAAGGAAAAATATTATCATCACAGGTGTCAAAAAAATAGATAACTTTGATGAAAATGAATTTTTTATGGAAACCAGTATGGGAAATCTGACATTAAAAGGAGAAGAACTTGAAATAATAAAACTAGATACTTATCAAGGAAACGTATCAATTAAAGGAAAAGTGGACAGTATAACCTATACAGAAGGCGATAACAAAGAAAAAGAATCCGGATTTTTCAGTAAACTATTTAAATAATGGCTCTTAATTTACAAATTGCCACCTTAACATTTTCTTTCTTCTTTGGAATTTGCTTTTCCGTACTCTTAACACTCAATCATAAAATAATCTATCACTCTAATAAATTTATAAAAACAATCGGAACCATCCTTATCGTTGGACTCAGTAATATTATCTATTTTATCGGTCTAAAGTATATCGATAATGCCACTTTTCATCCTTATATGTTATTTGCCTTAGTTCTCGGTTTCTATCTAGAAATAATCATCTCAAAATATATAAAAAAATAATTGCCAAACGCAAAAAAATATGTAAAGTAATATTCTCACTAAATTGTAAAATCAAATAAAAGATGGTATACTTTAAAGTGAGAATAGAGGTGATTAAATGGCCAAAAGTAGACAAGTACCAAAAACAGCCAAAAGACGTTTAGTTGTTCTTGGACCAATTGCTGTTTTTATTATTGGATATTGTATATTTACAGTTATAACAACTGCTACAAGCCTTTATTCACTAACAAATGAAAACAAAGAATTAAACGACAAACTAGATAACCTAAAATCGGAAGCCACTAGTTTAAAAACCGAAATAACAAAACTTCAAGACAAAGATTATGTAGCCAGATATGCCAGAGAAAATTACTTATACACTAAAGATGGTGAATATGTAATTAAAACCGACGATACCAAAAAGACAAAAAATAAAACTAAAAAAACTGATAAAACTCAAATTTACATTTCTTACGGTTGTATAGCTGTTATTGTGTTAATAATATTATTTATAATTATTAAACATCGTCGTAGTAAAAAGAAGAAAAATAAAAAAGTCAGAAAATAATCTGATTTTTTTAATGATAAACGATTAAAAATTTCCTACAATTTAAAATCTTTAATAATATCGTCATTCATATCTTTTCCATCAAAATACAGTTTTGGTTTAAATTTAAAAACAAGAGCCACTATATTAGCCGGAAAAGACTTCACAATCTTATTATAATCAGTAATAATATCATTGTAATACTTTCTAAAAGCCATAATTTCCGCCTCAGATTCCCCTAAAGCAATATCGATTTTCATAAAAGTCTCGTTAACCTTTAATTCAGGAATCTGATCCTTATACTTACAAAAATCTTTAATCCCATCATAAAGCATCCTATCTAACTCGAAATTACTGAGTTTTTTTGACCTAAGTTTGACAACTGAATCTAAAACATTTTCATCATCCGTATGTGCCTTGATAACATCTATTGACTTATTAAGCAAATCAAACCTTTTCCTTAAAACAGAATCGATGTTAGCTTCAGCCTCATTAATTCTAATCGCCAAAACTTGAATCTTATTGTAAGTACTTGCCACCCACATTAAGAATATAAAAATAATGATAATAACTGATGTGCAAATTATAAAGATTTCCATATCATCACCTATTGTCATTATATCAAATGAATGCTTTTATTTCAATTGTTCGGATAAAATTCTTCGCTTGAAATAATTTTTTCATCGAATTTAATAAAATTAACATAAATAATTAAAATTAAATACCAATTACCTGTTGTTGGATCACTCAAAATAATATGATCGCGGCCAGATTGCTCGATTATTCCCTTAAAAATCTTGTCTCGCCATTCATCGGAATCCGGATAAGATGCGTATATCTCAACCTTCTTTCCACGGTTTAATCTTAAAATGTTTTCGATATAAGATTGTTCAAATTGCGTACTTTGTAAATTGTTTTGTACCTGTTGATTCGGCACTGGATTTCCTTGAACATAAAGTGGTGTCCCCGGAAAACCACTTTGATTTGTAAAACCATTATTCATTTTATCATCTCCTCTAAATAAATATATTTTCATTTTTTCATTTTATGCTTAATTTACATTTTAAAATAAATAATTGTTGAATAAAAAACAAGATAAAAGTATAATGAAAATAAGGAGGAAAACAAATGAAATTACAAAACAAAGTTGCCGTTGTCACTGGGGGAGCCATGGGAAACGGACTAGGAATAACAAAAGTCTTCCTAAACGAAGGCGCCAAAGTAATCATCTTAGATTACTCATCAAAGCTAAAAGAAACCATTGAACAAATAAAAAATGAAAACCTTATTGGGTATAATGTCGATATTCGTGACTATTCCAAAGTCAAAGAAGCTATCGATGATGCCACATCTAAATTTGGTAAAATCGATATTCTTGTGAATAATGCTGGAATCTGTCAACTTGAACCATTTATGGAAATGTCAGATGAAAAAAGAGACGCTCATTTTGATATCAATATCAAAGGAACATGGAATGTTACCAAAGCCACTTTACCTCACATGGAAAAAGGCTCAATCATTAACCTTTCAAGTGTCACTGGACCACTAGTTGCTGATACAGGCGAAGTTGCCTATGCGACAACAAAAGCTGCTATCTTAGGATTTACTAAATCCTTAGCCGCCGAACTAGTAACTAAAAACATAAGAGTAAATGCCATTATGCCAGGTTATATTATGACGCCCATGGTCGAAGGAATGTCTAAAGAAACAAATCCAGAAAACCCAAATAGTGTTGTTGAAGGAATTGCCCAAGGTATTCCTATGAAAAGACTTGGAACAATAGAGGAGTTAGGTAACTTAGCTGCCTTTCTTGCCTCAGATGAATCGAGCTATATAACTGGTCAAGGAATTGTCATCGATGGTGGTTCAACCTTGCCAGAAACCATGACTATGGGTGTTTAAAGTATTCAAAACAAGAATACTTTTTTCGTGTAAATTTGACAAAAAACAGAAAAAATATATAATAAACCAAAAAGAGGTGATTATCATGAAAAACATTGAAGAATTTCAAAAAAAATACGCAGAATTTTTTGCTGAAAGATTTGTTTACAGTACAGCCGAAGTTGAAAAATCAGAAGATAAAAATATAAAGAAAAAACAAATAGCCAGTGTTCTAAAAGCCTATAAATATCTTTTAGATAAACCATCAGATGAAAGATTAACCCTAAAAGACATCAAAAAAATAGGAGACATAGTTAACTTTGATTCAGATACCCCAGAAGGCTTTAGAAGAATTGAAGTAAATCCCGGTAATAAAGCCAAATTTGTACCAAGTGATCCCAAAAATATTTTAAACAAATTAAATCAACTTCTTATGAATTACTATTATATGTGGAGTGAAGTAGACCCTTTTTTAAGAGAAGCGATGTTTCATATATCATATATGAGAATTCATCCATTTGAAGATGGTAACAAAAGAAGTGCTAAACTTATTACGACGATTAACCTTTTAAAAGAAGGCTTGCCACCAGTTATCATCACTAAAGAAGATACTGATGAATATTATGAATTTATCAATAATTCTGATTGCAATGGATTTGCCGAATTTTTAAAACAAAGATCAAACCTTGAAGATAATACAATGGTTGGCTTCTATAAAATTCAAGAAAATATATCACCACTAGACGAAGTCGATAATGATTCAATTAGAAAAATACTAAAAAGAAGCGTTAGATAAACGCTTTTTATGTTGCCTTAACAGTTGGAACTGACTCATCCAAAGAAACATCTGAAATTGATGGTTCAGTGCCTTTTAAGTAGTAAAGAATTTTTGCCTTATTTCCGTCAGTTGCAAGTTTACCACTTATCGGATCGACTGCCACTCCAACTACATTATTTGGTGTTTCATACCACGTCTCTTCGTCACTTTTCCCCTCTAAATATTTTTCTATCGCACTGACCCAAGTGTTTTTTAAATTAGAACTATCCTCACTACTTACTTCTTTGTTGTCGTCATAACCAGACCACAAACCGACAACTACATCCTTATTGTAACCGAATATCAAATTATCAGTTTCCGTAGTCCCACTCTTAACCGCATATTTTCTACTCATCTTAGGTGCGATACTAAGACAAGTTGGAACATTATAATCCTCAAACTCTTTCGCATAAGTAGTCGTTAAAAGCTCATTTAAAATATAAACTGTATTTTTATTTAAAACATTTTCTGGATTTGGATTATACTCATACAAAACATTCCCATCCATATCTGTGACCTTACTTATAAAATATGGCTCCGTCTTATAACCTTCAGAAGCTAAAGTACTATAAGCACTCATCATATCCATCATTCCAATCTCCTCCGCACCTAAAGCAAGTGATGGCACTGACTCTAATTTCTGATTTATTCCCACTCGTTTTAAAATATTTGGTAAGGCGTCTTCACCTAAAAACAAATGAGTTTTAACCGCGTAAATATTATCCGAATAACTTATCGCTGCTGCTAAACTGATTGGACCATTCGCATACTTATCGTTATAATTTTTCGGAGAATAAGTTTTATCACCCGAAAAACTAAAAGTTGTTTTTTCACTAGTGAAAGTAGTAGAAGGTGTAAATCCATTTTCTAAAGCTGAATAATAAAGAAAAGGTTTAATCGTCGAGCCGACCTGTCGCTTAGCTTGTGTTGCTCTATTGTATTGACTCTTATTATAATCCATCCCACCGGTCAGAGCTAAAACCTTACCAGTACGAGGATCCATTACTACTCCGGCCATCTGAATTTCTTCATTAGTCATATTTTTAGAGATTGACTCCTCCAAAGCCGTTTGAGCCTTAGTATCCAAATTTGTATAAATCTTAATACCTCCTGTTTCTAAAAATGAAGAAGGAATTGATTTAATAGTTGAAAGTTCTTCCATAACTGCATCTTGATAATATCTGACTAAATCTGATTTATCTTGAGTCTCGCCCTTTTGATAAACAAGCCTCGTATTATAAGCTGCTTTTGCTTCATTTTCCGTAATATCATCATTATTGACCATCGCCTTTAAAATTATCTTTTGTCTCGCTTTAGCCTTATCTTCGTTAGCAAGCGGTGAATATGCCGATGGATTTTTAGGAATCCCTGCCAGCATACTTGCCTCTGCCAAATTTAAATCCTTCGCATCCTTATTAAAATAATAATTAGCCGCATTTTCAATTCCAAAAATACCTCCGTAATTTATCGTATTTAAATAACCCTCTAAAATTTCATCCTTTGAATAATGGGTCTCAAGCCTTACAGTAATAAAAGCCTCTTTAATCTTTCTATCCCAAGTTTTATCAAACTCTAAAAATAAATTTTTAGAATACTGCTGAGTAATAGTTGAAGCCCCCTGCTTATTTTCGCCGGAGCTTATATTGACCATCAAAGCCTTTATAATCCTTAAAAAATCAAAACCTTGGTGACTGTAAAAATGTTTGTCCTCTGTATCGATAGTTGCCTCAATTAGATAATCAGAAATATCATCTAAACTGACCCAGTCCTCAGTAGCTCCAGTATCATAAGCCTTGCCCTCGCTATCATAAAAATAATAACCGTTCGCTCCGCCAATAGGCAGCTTAGGCTGCACTGCCGCATATAAATAAATCCCACCATAAATAATAAAAGGAATCAAAATTAAAATAACGATAATAAGCCAAGTTTTTTTCTTTTTTCTCTTCTCTTTATTTTTTCCTTTTTTCATTTTTTCACCTGGCTTTCTAAAATTATTATTAGAAAATTTGCCAAAATTATAAGCACAAAATCAAATATATGATATAATCTTGTCATCGGAAGTGATCAAATGAGTAAAATAAAAATAAAGGCTGAAACAAAATCTAAAAATACAAATCATAAATATATCGGCAAAGGTTTAAAAGTAAACAATAAAATAACATACTATGATGAAAAAATAAAAACTCAAATTATTTTATCCGATAAAATAGTCATAACTCGTAAAAGCGAATACTATATTGAATTAAACCTTAAAGAAAAAAATAAACTTCAAGGAAAATATCAAACAAAATATGGAAATTTAAACCTTGAAACGTCAAATGTTAAAATAAAGCAAACCGAAAATAGCCTTTATATTAAATATGATTTAATAATAGATAATGAATTTATTGACACATTTGAATATATTTTGAATTTTAGTCTTGACACTATATGATAATATGATACAATGTTCTAAGATTTAAACCGTAGGAGGGATTATTATGAAACTAAATAAGATGCCAAAAGAAGAATTAGAACAACTTTCTTATCAAGAACTAGCTAAGGAAATTCTTGAAGAAGAAGGAAAAAACTTAAACACCCCAGCTATCTTCAAAACAATATGTGACCTTTTAGGCATGTCAGATGAAGATTATACAAATAAAATAGGGGATTTCTATACATCATTAACAACCGATAAAAACTTTGTATCACTTGGAGATGGGACATGGGATTTACGCGATCGTCATTCGATTAAAGTTGACCTTGATGAAGAAGAAGACGAAGATGATGAACTAGCAGAAACCGAAGAAGAATTAGATGATGAACTTGATGACATGGCTCCAGAAGAATTAGATGATATGAACGATGTTAACGATGATTTAGGAGACATGGATGACGAAGAAGAAGATTTAAGAGTAATTGAAGAAGACGAATTAGAAGAATAATTCGTTTTTTTAACCTCTAGAAAAACCTTTACAATAAATATATTATCAATAAATTATAAAATCAAAAAAAACTATAAACAAAAATGTATTTTAAACATTTGCCTAAATAATATATTTATAGTATAATTGAAAAGAAAAAAAGGTGATTACATGAAAGAAAGATTAGAAGCTATTGAAGAAAAATATATAGAAATTACTCAAAAATTAAGTGACCCAGAAGTCTTAAAAGACATCAAAAAGGTTGCTGAACTTTCCAAAGAGCAGGCGTCTTTAAAAGATCCATATGAAGCGTACCAAAAATTAAAAAAGATTGAAGAAGACTTAGAAGAATCTAAAGAACTAGTTAAAGATCCTGAACTTGGTGATTTTGCCAAAGAAGAAATAACTAGATTAACAGCTGAAAAAGAAAAATTAGAAAAAGAAATCGAAGTAATGCTTTTGCCGAAAGATCCAAACGATGATAAAAACGTTATCGTTGAAATAAGAGGAGCAGCTGGTGGTGATGAAGCTAATATCTTTGCCGGTGACTTATACCGTATGTATACTAAATACGCTGAAAAACAAGGATGGAAAATAGAAGTCCTTACTGAGGAACATTCAGATGCCGGTGGCTTTCCTTTAGTTGAATTTATGGTTAAAGGAAATATGGTTTACTCTAAACTTAAATATGAAAGTGGATCACATAGAGTTCAAAGAGTGCCAGTTACCGAAACTCAAGGAAGAGTTCATACCTCAACAGCCACAGTTTTAGTAATGCCTGAAGCCGAAGAAGTCGATGTTGACATCAATCCGTCAGATTTAAGAATCGATGTTTACCGTAGTAGTGGAGCTGGTGGCCAAGGAGTAAATACAACTGATAGTGCCGTTCGTATAACTCACATTCCAACTGGAACTGTCGTTACAAGTCAAAATGAACGTTCTCAAATTCAAAATAAAGAAAGATGTATGCAAGTACTAAGGGCAAGACTTTATGAAATGAAAATACAAGAACAAGAAGAAAAATTAGGTGCCGAAAGACGTAGTAAAATTGGAACTGGTGACAGATCAGAAAAAATTAGAACCTATAACTACCCACAAAATAGAGTAACAGATCATCGCATCGGTTATACAACCAAAAACTTAGATAAAGTAATGGAAGGAAACCTTGAAGATATTATTGAAGCTCTTATTACTGAAGACCAAAATCGTAAACTAAGAGGCGAAGAGTGAGGCCCGAAGAATATTTAAAAAAGTATCTTCCTGAAGATAAATACGAAGAAGGGTTAAAACAATATAAAAAAGGAAAACCGCTTCAGTATATAGTTGGAACTGCTCCTTTTTATGACCTAACCCTAAAAGTCAACGAAAACGTTTTAATACCTCGTTTCGAAACCGAATACTTAACCGAAAAAACAATTAATTATTCAAAAAAGCATTTTCAAAATAAAATAAAAATTTTAGATATTGGAACTGGTAGTGGCGCAATCGCTATTGCTTTAAAAAAACATTTAAATTCAAATGTTACTGCCTCTGATATATCATTAGAAGCTCTCGAGCTTGCTAAAGAAAATGCCAAACAAAACAATGTGGAAATCATCTTTATCCACAGTAATATTTTTGAAAACATCAAAGGCAAATACGATGTTATCATAAGTAATCCACCATATATTGCTTATGATGAAGAAGTAGAAGAGATAGTAAAAAATAATGAACCACATCTAGCTCTATACGCAGATGATAATGGATTATATTTTTATAAAGAAATAATAAAAAAAGCCAAAAAATATTTAAATAAAAAAAGTATTTTAGCCTTTGAAATAGGTATGACTCAAGGAAATTATTTAAAAGAGTATGCTAATCACTATTTTCCAAACAGTAAAATATCTATTGAAAAAGACTTAACAGGAAGAGATAGATACTTATTTATCATAAACGGATAACTTCCGTTTTTTTAATTATCTAAAAATATGATAAAATAAACACAAGAGGGTGAAATTATGAAATGTACTTTGATGAATAAAAACACGGAAGTTTTAACTGCCGAATATGAAAGCGAGCTAGCTTCATTTACCAAAATATATGAAATAAAAAATATTGAATATGCTCCGGTTATATTGGAAAAAGCTTTAAAAAATAATAAAAATGATATTTCAAACCTTACATCATGGTTTAAAGGCCGTGGAATTCCTTCGTGGCGTGATGATTTAGATATCTTACTCGCAAAACTTAATATAAATACGCCAGAAGAATTATTAAATAAAGCTTTCGGTCTATCATTATCAGACCAATACTGGGTTAAACCAGCAGAAAGTAAAGTCGAATACAAAGATATAAATTTTTTCACTCATGATTTTAATTCAGCAGATTTTACAAACGCAACATTCTCTAATTCCAACGATTTCAGTACTAAAATTAGCCTAATATCCCCAAACAATACAACCGATGGAAGACTAAAGAAAACATGGATAATTGAAAAAGGTACCAGATATTTATTAAAAGGTGGATACAAATCAGAAATCCTTCAGCCATTTAATGAAGCTCTAGCCACTATGATTTGTGAAAAATTAGGATTTAGTCACACTAAATATGAAATAACAACAGTTTCAAATAAAATTGTATCTAAATGTCCCTGCTTCATAAATGAAAATACAGAACTCATAACCGCCCATCAAATATTACATGGAATGCCCAAAGAAAATGCCTATGAAGAGTATATAAAAATATTAGAAAAACATAATATCCAAAACGCCAGAGAAAAAATAGAAAATATGTTTATCCTCGATTATATAATCTTAAACGAAGATAGACATTTAAATAACTTTGGAATAATAAGAGATGTAAATACTTTAGAATGGATAGATGTCGCTCCTATATTCGATAGCGGTGAATCTTTAAAAATAATCGATTATAATGACGAAGAGGTCATTATAAATGGTGAGGCAAGATTTTTCTATAATATTGAACCATTCGATAATATAACTAAATATGTCAAAGACTTTAGCAGATTTGATTTATCAAAATTAGATAGTGTTCCAGAAGACTTTGATAACTTACTTCACGAATATCAAAATATAACCCATATGACAGACAATAGAATAAATAAAATTTGTACTCTGCTGTATAGTAGAATAAATAGATTAAAATCCCTACAAAAAAATTCTGATTAACTTCAGAATTTTTTTATTATCTAAAAGCATAAAATCATTAATGTATTGTTTACATAAATTAAAAATTATATTAACCCCCTAAAAGGGGACTTTGTCAATATTTTGGACACATTTTAGAGGGGGTTTTTAAAAACTATAAAGATTTTTCAAA
>CALVIC010000029.1 GCA_944329365.1 uncultured Bacilli bacterium | reverse complement strand
CTAGAAGCTAATATGGAAGCTAACTTCTATGAACCAGGAGATTATATAACCTATATCGTAACCGTATCTAATTTAGGGACCTTAGATGCCACTTTAGATTCAATAAAATTAAATATGCCTCAAGAAGATGTGATTAACTTTAAGGTCGAAGGAGCTACCTCAAAAGAAAAATTACCAGCAGGAAGTAGTAAAGATATCGAAGTAACTATGGAATATACCGGAAATAATCCTGATAATATAAGTAGTGTCGAAATGGATGTTAATTTAGATTATGTACAAGATGGAAACAGTACAAACTTCTCCGATGCCGATAGTCCAGTAGTAGATAATCTAAAAATAAACGATATTATCTTAACTCCAGATGAAGAAAGTGTAAAAGCAGAAATAGAAGCCGAAAATGCGATAAAATATTATTTCTCTATTGATAATAATGAATGGTATGAAAGTACAAGTAATATCTATAATATTTATCATTTAAAATCAAATACAACATATACTTTATATGTTAAAGCTGAAGGGAATAATGGGAAAGTAGTCTATAGTAGTAAACCATTTACGACCTTAGATAAAACTAATCCAAAAGTAAATATAAATATCGGTGATAATGTCAAAGGAGATAATGGTTGGTATAAAGGTTTATCATTAAACATAGAAGTAACAGATAATGATAAAGTTAAAGAAGTATTATATTGTGTAGGACAAGACTGCACACCTAATAAAGTTTTATCACTCACAGATAATAAAGCAACGATAACATTAGAAAGTAATAAAGACAGTCAGGAGTTATGTATAAAAGCAACTGATATGGTAGGAAACACTACAAATAAATGTAGTAGTGAATATAAAGTAGATGGGGAAATACCAACATTATCAAATATGAGTATTAGTACCAAAGATGATGTAATGGAAGTAACCTTAGAAGCTACAGATAATGAAAGTGGATTATATAAATATTACTTTAGCAAAGATGGCGGGAAAACATATATCGAAAGTGATAATCCAAATTATACATTTACTGGCTTAGATGAAGGCGATTATTTAGTAACTGCCTATGTCAAAGATACAGCCGGAAACGAAAGTGAAATAAAAGCCCAATCAACAGCTATAAGATATACATCATATTGTAAGAAAAAGAATATTGACGATTTTGGAGATTGTTTAATTGCGACTGAAGCCCAAAATCCAAATATAGAAGAAGCAAAGGCAACTATTGAAGCTAAAGGTACACCAGATTTTACTAAAACAAGTCCGAATGTATTATATGATGAGAAGCATGAGGCAACCACTAGTACGTGGTCAACAACAAGTACAAATGTATTTATAGGGACTGGATATGAATTTAATCCAGAAACTGGAATATATACAATTACAAATGGAAGTCTTCGAAATCCAAACGAAATAAATTTAAATGATGGTAATACATATTACACGAATAGAAGAATTGATTATTCTAACAGACAATCATCAACCTCACAAATTGTCGATATAAGTTCAACTACTAATAGTGAGACAGGAGTAGTTACAACAACTATTACATATTATAATTACACAATTGCACCCAAGAGTTATGATACTTCCAGCGTTGGAATGTATGCATATAATGACAATGATGGAAATACATATTATTACCGAGGTTCAACAGCCAGTAATTATGTAAAATTTGCTGGTTTTTACTGGCGAGTAATCAGAGTCAATGGAGATGGAACCGTAAGACTTATATATGATGGAAAAAATCCCCATGCGAATGATGAGGGAAGTAGCGATAGACAAATTGGAACTCAGGCCTTTAATAATTATATAAATGATAATACATATGTTGGATATATGTATGCAAACCCAAATAATTTTGTTGAAACAAATAGTGGAAGTGCGCAATTTACATATAATTCTGGTTTATCTGCAACAGCAAAATATTATTTTGGAACAAGTTATACATTAGATAAAAATAATAGAGGTTATAAACTTTCTGGTGACTTAATTCAAGGAACAATTGCTCCCGATAAAGTAGGATATTATACATGTTTTAGTACAAGTAAGGATGCAACATGTCAAAAATTTTATTATACGAAAAAATATAATTCATCAACATCAATGAATGTAAGTGGACTGGGATACGGAACAACAAGTAAAGGACAAGCTCAAGCAAATGAAATCGACAGTACAATAAAAGCATATCTAGATAATTGGTACCAAAACAATTTAAGTAATTATGATGTCAAATTATCCAAGAAGGCAATATTTTGCAATAACAGAAATACTAATGGCTCGGGTTATGGATTAATTCCAACATCTTATTATCAATATGGAAACCACAAACTTGATTTATTGTGTTCAGTTAATGATAGTTTTAATGTTGAAGGAACTAATGGAAATCAGAAACTTAAATATCCAATTGGACTTATTACAGTTGATGAAGTAAATATGGCTGGAGGAGTTAGTAGTTCTTCAAATACGCTTTACTATCTGCACAGTGGACAGTATTATTGGACAATGACACCATATGAATTTAAATCTTGGTTTTTTGCAGATGAAATGCTTATTACTTCTGCTGGAAAAATTACAGATGATTGGGCTGATATTAAGTACGGCGTTCGTCCAGTTATAAACATTGACCCAAGTAAAATAGAATTTTCCGGAAATGGGACAATGCAAGACCCATATGTTTTATCATAGAAAGGATGCGTCTATGAAAAATAAGAAGTTAAATAATAAAAAGAAATTAATAATATTTATTGGAATATTAATTATCATAATAATAGTTGTCTTGATTATTGTGTTAAATAATCAAAATAAAGAAGAAAAAATAAAAATAGTAAATTATAAAGAAGCTGAAAAATTATATCAAGAGTCAAATAATAAATGTACAGATATCCAAGATGAAAATGATAGTTTACTACTTTATCTAATATTTAGTAAACTTGATAAAGAAAGTAAACTCTCTGACAGTATTCCATATGATGAATATGAAAATATAGCTAAAACAATCTTAAAAACAGATGATATTCCTTCTAAAATAAATAATTATTTATATGATGGCTATAGTTATACCCTAGAAGAAAATAAAATAACTAGAGAAAAAACTGAATGTGAAGAAAAGTATGTATCAAAAATCTATGGATACAGTAATGATAATAATACTTTGAGTCTATATATTTCATCGGGCTATATAAAGGATGGAAAAGTATATAACTTAGAAGGTATTGAAATAGGGGATTATGACAAAAATAAAATAAACAAAATCCTAGATAGTGGAACTATCAAAATATACAATTACAAAAATGAAAATGGAAAATATATCCTTCAAAATATTATATAAAATTATTGCCTATCTTAAACCTAACTGTTATAATAAAGTTAACAGGTGGGGGAATTAATATGGAATTAAAACAAGAAATACTAAATAATCTATCAAATAGGAAGCTTACTTTGCCAAAAATCATCAAGATTATGCATATCAAAGGTGAAGAAATGAGAGCTTCTTTTCTTAGTGCTCTAAACGAACTAGAAATTGAAGGAAAAATTTATTTAGATGATAAAGGTTACTACCAAACCTTTAAAAAATCTTTAAATAAAGTTCAAGGAGAAATTAATATTTCAAAATATGGTAATGGAAGTGTTGAAATAAATAAAGGCAAAGAAAAAATAAAATACATCATTGAAGAAGAAAATATAGCTGGAGCTTTAAATGGTGACATCGTCGTCTTAAAAGACATCCAACCGCTTAGAAAAAACTATAATGAAGCTAAAGTTGAAAAAGTCATCAAACGGAACAACGGTTTAGCAATCTTTGAATATAATGGCGAAGACTTTATTCCTTATGGAATAAAAAACAAAATAAAAATCTTGTGTCCCAAAAGTACTTTAAAAGGAATTGTCACTGGAAGTAGAGTTTTAGTTAAAATAGATAAAGAACAAATAAATACAAAAGGTGAATTATTAATCTATGGAGCCGATATTCAAAAAATAATAGGTCATAAAGACGACCCAGGAATCGAAATTGAATCTATTGCTGCTAAATATGGATTCCTTAAAGAGTTTCCTCAAGAAGTTATGGCTGAAGTAGCTAAAATAAAAGATGAAGTATTACCTGAAGAAATAGAAGGAAGAAAAGACCTAAGAAATGAAATAATCTTTACAATCGATGGCAAAGATACTAAAGATATGGATGATGCCGTAAGCCTCAAAAAAGACGAAAATGGAAACTATATCCTAGGAGTTCACATAGCCGATGTTAGCCACTACGTCAAAGAAGGATCCGCCCTATTCAACGAAGCCCTTAAAAGAGGAACATCAGCTTATTTAATAGACTCAGTAGTACCAATGCTTCCCCATGAACTATCTAATGGAATATGTTCATTAAATCCAAATGCCGATAGACTTACCAAAACTGCTCAGATGACTATTACCCCTGAAGGAAAAATAATCGACTGTGAAATATTTGACAGTGTCATTAGATCGCGAAAGAAAATGACTTATGAATCTGTCAATCAAATTTTAGAAAGAAACATAAACGTCGAAGGTTATGAAGAATATATAGACACTTTAAAATCAATGCAAAATTTATCTCAAATATTAAGTAAAAACAGTCAAAAACGAGGTAATATTGATTTTTATTCAGATGAATTAAAAGTAAAAGTAACTAAAGAAGGAAGTCCATTAGACTTTATTGAACGTCGTCAAGGTGCGGCAGAAAAACTAATTGAAAACTTTATGATAGCTGCCAATGAAAGTGTTACAAAATACTTTTCTTACATGGACGTTCCATTTATTTACCGAATTCATGCCGTTCCAAATGGCGATAAATTAATTAAAGTCTTGAAAACCCTAAAAGAAGAAGAACTAAGTGATAATAAAGTAATTGATAGACTAATTAATAAAATATCAAACAATAACTATACATCAAAAGACTTAAAAGAATTTTTAGAAACGTTTAAAAGCCAAAAAGAAACATATAGTATAATTTCTAGCCTTTTACTAAGAGGTATGAGTAAAGCTGTTTATTCGGATGTCAATGAAGGACACTATGGCCTATCATTAAAATACTATACTCACTTTACATCTCCAATTAGAAGATTTCCTGATTTAATGGTACACCACTTAATTAATCACTATCAAACCTTTGAAAATTTAGACGGAATTTCGAAAAGTCTACCTGATATATGTTCAAACTCTTCCTTCATGGAAAGAAGAGCCGATGACGCTGAGAAAGAAGCAGTAGAACTCAAAATGGCTGAATATATGGAAAATCACATTGGTGAAATATTTACAGGTAGAGTTACCAATATCTCTCCAAGAAAAATGGATATTAAACTATTAAATCAAATAAGAGGAATCGCTTCCCCGCAAGACATTATTAGAAAACCTAATAACCAAGGAATAAATCCTAAATATAAATTAGGTGATAGAGTATATGCCTTAGTCAAAGAAGTTGACATTCCAAATAGAACAATTTATTTTGTAATTTCTAAAACAGAAATACACGCACCAAATAAGGAAGAATTAACCCACGTAAAAGAATTGAAAAAGATCTCTTAAACAGAGATTTTTTTATTTAAAATTTTCTTTAAATAAATTATCAAACATTATTTAAAATCGTTTTAACTCATGCTATAATCATTAGTAGGGTGGTTTACATGAACGATAAATTAACATTACTTTTAAATCAAATTCATTTAAACAAAGATGAATTTTCTTATTTTGAAAACGGAAAATTAGACAAAATAGTATGCAATAGAAGTAAAACCAAATATCTATTTTGCTTAGACTTAGATAACGTTTTACCTAAAAATATCTATTTTGATTTTCTGGGTAGAATAAAAAACTGCTTTCATCAAGCAGAATATGTTGGAGCTAAAATCAACGTAAATAACTTTGATATTGAATCACTTACCGATTATTATCGTTATCTAATCGAAGAGTATAGTAAAGAAGCTCCTTTACTTTCTATATTCCTAGAAAATAAAATTGAATTAGATGGAAACACCTTAAACGTTGAAGTAGCTAACAAAGCTGAAGATATGAAATTCTCCAGTATTAAAGAAGACCTTGAAAAAAAACTAAACAATGCTGGATTCCCGATTAAAATCGAAACCAAAATAAACAAAGAAAAATCAATCGAAACTCTAAAAGAAATCGAAAAAGAAAAAATCAAAGAAATTCCCAAACCACCAAAAAAAGAAGACCCATTCATCATGGGAAATGAAATCAAAGACGAAATTACAAGCATCAATAATATAACCTTTGAAATGGATAATGTTACTATTGAAGGTAAAGTCTTTGGCGTTGAAACTTTTGAATCAACCAAAACCAACTTTAAAATCATTACCCTAAAAGTAACTGACTATACAGACAGTATTTACTGTAAAGTATTTTGTCGTGAAGACTCAGAATATCAAAAATACTTAAAATCCTTAAAAGAAGGTAAATGGTATAAAATAAAAGGCTATACTAAAAACGATAAATATTCCGGTGAAATAGTTTTAAATGCCAGACATATAAACACCTCAGATAAAAAAGACGAAGTCCGAGAAGATAATACCGAAGAAAAACGTATTGAACTTCATGCCCATACTAAAATGAGTCAAATGGATGGTGTAGCTGACGAAATAGAACTTGTAAATCAAGCTATCAAATGGGGTCATAAAGCCATTGCCATAACCGACCACAACGGTTGTCAGGCATTCCCTCATGTTTTCAACACCGTAACAAGTTACAACAAAGGAAAACCAGATGACGAAAAGTTTAAAGCCATCTATGGAACCGAACTTACCCTAATCGACGACACTGTCAATATCGTTGTAAGACCAAAAGATGATGACCTATTAAATACAACTTACGTCGTCTTCGACTTAGAAACTACAGGATTTAACGCCGGCGGGGCTGACTCAATTATCGAAATAGGTGCCGTAAAAATAAAAAAAGGCGAAATTCTAGAGCATTATGACGAACTAATCAATCCAGGAAGGCCTCTACCAGCCAGAATATCTGAACTTACAAACATCACTGATGATATGCTTAAAGATAAAGATAATGAAGAAAATGCCGTTAAAAGATTTAAAGAGTGGATAGGCGACCTTCCAGTTGTTGCCCATAACGCTAAATTCGATACCTCATTTATCCAAATGGCCTACCAAAAATATAATCTTGGATCATTTAATAACTGCGTTATCGATACCCTTGAACTCTCAAGAGCCCTAGATACAGGATACTCTCGTCACAGTCTATCCGCTTTAGTTAAAAGATATGACGTTCCATGGGACGAATCAGCTCACCACCGTGGTGATTACGACGCTGAAGGAACAGCCCTAGTTCTCCATCAAATGCTTAAAAAACTCGTATCTAGAAACTTTAAGACAATTAGCGACTTAGACAAACTAGTCTCTAAAGATGAAATCCATAAATATGGTACAGCTTATCACGTAAACCTCTTGGCGGTTAATAAAAAAGGCTTAAAAAACCTCTTTAAAATCATCTCACTAGCTAATACTACCTACCTTTATAAAACTCCAAGAATTTTAAGAAGTGAAATCGAAAAACACCGTGAAGGATTATTAGTCGGAAGTGGGTGCTATGAAAGTGAAATCTTTAGACTAGCTCGTAGTAAATCTGAAGAAGAACTCGTAAACCTAATTAACTTCTATGACTATGTTGAAGTTCAGCCTCCAGAGGTTTACGACCACTTACTTCAAATGGGTGACTTTGGTAATAAGGCCGAATTAATAAATCATCTTAAGAAAATCATTAAAGTAACTAAAGAGGCGGGCAAAATCATCGTTGCCACTGGTGACGTTCATCAAATAAACCCAGAAGATCGAATCTATCGTGAAATAATCGTTAGACAAAAAGTTCCAGGTGGTGGCCGTCATCCTCTTGCCAAAAGAGAAATAACGCAAATTCCAAATCAATATTTCCGAACAACTGACGAAATGCTTGAATCATTTGATTTCTTAAGCCCTGAAGAATCTAAAGAAATAGTAATTGATAACCCTAGGAAAATTGCCGATATGGTTGACATCATCGAAGTAATCATCGATACCGGAGGAATTCCGTTTGCTCCAAAAATCGAAAATTGCTCAGAAACAACCACTGATATGGTTTATGACAAAGCTGAATCTATTTATGGCAATCCTCTTCCATACAACATTGAAGAACGCTTGGCCTCAGAGTTATATGGTGATGAACCATTTAATACCATCAAAAGATTAACCCCTAAAGGCGATATGTCTGAAGAAGAATATAATAAAATTATTTATGCCAAACTTCATAAAGTTATGCGTAGTTATAAAGAAGGCGTAATCAACCTCTTCAAAGAGGAAAATCCAAACATCACTGAAGATGAAATAAAAGAAAAAATGACCGGTGTTATCGGAGCTAACTTCGACGTTATTTACTTAATCTCTCAAAAACTAGTTAAAAAATCTAATGATGATGGTTACTTAGTTGGATCTCGTGGTTCCGTTGGATCATCCCTAGTCGCTACTATGATGGGTATAACTGAAGTTAACGCTCTTCCGCCTCATTACGTCTGTCCTAACTGTAAATATTCAATCTTTGAAAAAAATGGCAAAGCCTTAGGAAGTGATTATGGTAGTGGATATGACCTTCCAGATCTAAAATGTCCAAAATGTAATACTAAAATGAACAAAGAAGGCCAAGACATGCCATTTGCTACCTTCCTTGGATTCCATGCTGATAAAGTTCCAGATATCGACTTAAACTTCTCCGATTTAAACCAAGCCGCAGCTCATGAATATACTAAAGTCCTATTCGGAAAAGATAATGTTTATCGTGCCGGAACAATCGGTACCGTTGCCGAAAAAACCGCTTACGGTTATGTTAAAGGTTACTGTGAAGACAAAGGAATAAACATGCGAAGCGCAGAAATTGAAAGACTAGCTAAAGGTTGTACTGGAGTTAAACGTACCACTGGCCAGCACCCAGGTGGAATCGTCGTTATCCCGCAGTACATGGACGTCTTTGACTTTACACCGTTCCAGTATCCAGCTGACGATCCGACATCTGCTTGGCGCACAACTCACTTTGATTATCACGCCATTGACCAAGACGTCTTAAAACTAGATATCTTAGGTCACTCAGGACCAACTAAACTAAGGCTTATTCAAAATATAACAGGTGATGACGTAACGAAAATCCCTATGGATGATAAAGAAACAATGAAAATTTTCTTATCACCAGAACCCCTTGGAGTTACTAAAGACCAAATAATGTGCGAAACCGGAACCTTAGGAATTCCAGAATTTGGGACACCATTTACCCTTCAACTAGTCAAAGAAACCAAACCAAAAACCTTTGCCGAACTAGTTAAAATATCAGGACTATCTCATGGTACTGATGTTTGGAATGGTAACGCCAAAGACCTAATTGACCAAGGTGTCGTTCCATTTAGTGACGTTATCGGCTGTCGTGATGATATCATGGTTTACTTAATGTATAGCGGACTACCTCCATTTAAGGCCTTCAAAATCATGGAATTTGTCCGTAAAGGAAAAGCCAGCAAACAGCCAGAACAATGGCAAGAATACGTACAGGAAATGCGCGACCACAACATTGCCGAATGGTTTATCGACTCATGTAGTAAAATCAAATACATGTTCCCGAAAGCCCACGCCGTTGCCTACGTTATCAACGCCATGCGTTTAGCTTACTATAAAGTTCATAACCCATCAGTCTATTATGCCGCTCAGTTCTCAGTCGAATATAATGACTTTGATATTGAATGTATGATCAAAGGTTATGAAGCTGTTAGAAATAGAATAATCGAAATAAACGATAAAAAATTCGACGCCACTAATAAAGAATCATCTATCTTAGAATGTCTAAAAGTTGCCTTAGAAGCTCTAGCTAGAGGTATAAAATTTAAACCAATTGACCTTTACAAGAGTGATTCGATGAACTTTGTCATCGACGAAGAAGGAAACCTAATCCCACCATTTAGATCAATCGATGGTCTAGGTGACGTTGTTGCCAAAAAAATTGTCGAAGAACGTGAGAAAGGTGAATATATAAGTATTGAAGACCTACAAAAAAGAGCTAAAGTTTCAAGCACTTTAATCGAAAAAATGCGTTCTATGGGAATATTAGATGGTATGGCTGAATCTAGTCAATTAACTTTATTTTAAAAAACTCCGTTTTGGAGTTTTTTTGCTATTTTGAGAATGAAGGAAAACATAAAAAAAGAAATATTACAAATATATCATGATAATTTTTTAAACACGAAAAGACAATAAATAAAATAATATCCTGTAAAATACTTGTTAACAAGTATTTTTTTGTGTTACCATAATTATGGTGATTAAAAATGAATAAAATAATCCTAATTGATGGAAACAACCTAATGTTTAGAAGTTATTATGCCACCGCTTATTCTGGCAATTTTATGAGAAATAGTAAAGGTTTTCCAACTAACGCCTTACTAGGATTTAATAATATGGTTAACAAAATCATAAACGAAGAAAATCCAACCTATGTCCTAGTTGCCTTTGATATGGGAAAAACCTTTAGACATGAAGAATATGCTGATTATAAAGGGGGAAGAGTTGAAACTCCAGATGAGTTAAAAACTCAATTCCCAGTTGCCAAGAAATTATTAACCGCCATGGGAATAAAATATTACGAAATCCCAGGCTATGAAGCTGATGATATCATTGGAACATTCAGTAAATTCTGTGATGATGATCCTGATTTTATTGGAACAATCGTTAGTAGTGATAAAGACTTGTTACAATTAATCTCTCAAGATGTCGATATAAAATTATTAAAACAACACGATTACATTCGTTACAATGAAAAAACATTTGAAGAAGCCTATGGAATAAAACCGATTAACGTTATCGACCTAAAGGCCCTCATGGGTGATAGTTCAGACAACATCCCAGGAGTTAAAGGAATAGGTGAGAAAACCGCTTTAAAACTTCTTCACGAATATAAAACTCTAGATGGAATATATGAAAACTTAGATAAAATCAAAGGAAAAATCCATGATAAACTAGAAGCCGACAAAGAAAATGCCTATAAAAGCTATCATCTAGCTACTATAGTTAAAGAAGTTCCTTTAGAAATAAATATTGAAGATACGAAGTATCAAGGACCAAAGCAACCAGAATTGAACAACATTTATGAAGACCTGGAATTTTATTCATTCCTCAAAAAACAAAAAATAGCTGAAGATTCTAAAGACCTAACTTACAAAATTGTCAGAGATTCATCTGAAATCAAAGTGGAAGGACCAATTGCCATCTCTCTAGAAATATTTGGTAGTAACTACCACAACTCAGAAATAGTTGGAATGGGCGTTTACAATGATAAAGCATCTTACTATATTCCTTTAGAAGTTTTAAAACAAAACCCAAAATTTTTAATCGAAAACGAAAAATACACCTACGACTTAAAAAAATTAACCGTCGCCCTAAAATATCAAAATCTTGAACTAAAAAACGTTACCTTTGACACAATGATTGCCGGGGCCTTACTTGATTACAATCTAAAATATGATATGGCATACCTTGCTGGTGAAGTCGATTATAATTTAGAATTTTATGAAGAAATCTTTGGCAAATTTATTCACCTAAAAATGCCTGATGAAAATGTAGTCGCCAGTGCTTTAGTGAGAAGAGCCAAATTCATCTATGATACTAAAGATTTCTTTGAAGACAAATTAAAAGAAGAAGAAGTAACCCATCTATTTAATGACATCGAATTTCCTCTTGCTACAGTCCTTGCTGACATGGAATATACCGGTGTTAGAGTGGATAAACAAACCCTAAAAGAAATGGGTGAAGACATAAAAATTAAACTTGAACTAATAACTAAAGATATTTATAATGAAGCCGGATGTGAATTTAATATTTCATCCCCAAGTCAATTAAGTGAGATTCTCTTTAATAAATTAGGTCTTCCTCATCAAAAGAAAAACGCCAGTGGTTACTCAACTGCCATCGAAGTGTTAAATAAAATAAAAGATAAACACCCAATAGTTGGACATATAATTGAATATCGAAAATTATCTAAAATATATAATACTTATATCGAAGGATTATTATCTTGTATCAAAGAAGACGGAAAAATTCATACGATTTATACCCAAAACCTAACTAGAACAGGAAGACTCTCTTCAATTGAACCAAACCTTCAAAACATTCCAGTTCGTGATGATATTGGTAAAGAAATCAGAAAATCCTTTATCCCAGAACACGATTATATCGTTGGAGCTGATTACTCTCAAATCGAGCTTAGAGTACTTGCTCATATGGCCGATGTTCCAGCTCTCAAACAAGCCTTTATCGATGGTAAAGACATTCACGCTAAAACAGCCAGTGATATTTTCCACGTTCCTGAAAATCTAGTTACAAGTAACATGCGAAGAGTTGCTAAAGCTGTTAACTTCGGAATCATTTATGGAATAAGCAGTTTTGGCCTAGGTGAAAATATTGGTATGCGAGCCGTTGATGCTAAAAAGTTTATCGATACTTACTTAGAAACTTACCCGGGAATTAAAGAATATATGGATGAATCGATTAAACACGCCAAAGAAAAAGGCTATGTCAAAACTATGTTTAATCGTAAACGAAACATCCCAGAACTAAACAATACCGTTTACACAATTAGACAAAGTGGTGAAAGAATTGCCCTCAACACTCCAATTCAGGGAACCGCAGCCGACATCATTAAACTTGCGATGGTCAAAGTTTACAAAGCCTTTGAAGAAAATCATTTAAAAAGTAAAATGATTATTCAAATTCACGATGAACTGATTATCGATACATATAAAGACGAACTAGAAAAAGTTCAAAAAATCTTAAAAGAAGTTATGGAAAATGTTTATAAATTAAACGTTCCATTAAAAGTCGATATTCATTATGGCAAAAACTGGGCCGAAGCAAAATAAAAATAACCAAGTTTGTTTGGTTATTTTTTTCTTAGAAGAGCTATAAAGAAACCTTCATATAAATTATTTGGTTTAACCGTAATAACTCCATCTATCGTAGAAGGAAGAGTTGGAATATCTTTAAATAAATCATTATTTATATCTACAATTTCCATATTGCCCATATCTAGCAAGTATTTAATATTCTCTTCGTTTTCTTCCTTCAGAATAGAACAAGTAGAGTAGAGAAGAAAGCCACCGCTTTTTAAAATTTGTGAAGCTTTTACTAAAAGTTCTCTTTGTCTTTTTACGAATCTATTTACTAAATCAAAATTAAATTTATTATTTGTAATTGTCCCGCTGCCACTACAAGGTGCGTCTAATAATATTTTATCAAACCTTAAAAACTCATCTAATCCTCTAGCATCTTCTCTTAAAACAGAAACCCTTGCTCCTTGTTTTGTAACATTGTATTTAAGTCTCTCAAATCTAATTTTATTTGGCTCGGTAGCTGTAATTCTCGCTTTATTATCAGATAGAGAGGCAATTTCACAAGTCTTCCCACCAGGAGCGGCCGCCATATCTAAAATAGATTCATTAGCTTTTATATCAAGACAAAGTGGGGGAATCATTGAAGAAAGACTTTGCAAATAAATCATTCCATTTTTATAAATATCAAATTCTCTGATTCTATTCTCATTACAATCTAAAATTAAAGCATCTTTATAAAAATTCACATCCCTATAACCTATATTAAAGTTATCTAAAACATCTTTTATATAATCTTTATCACATTTTAACGTATTAACTCTAATTGTTAGAGGTTTACCTTTAAAACCACTTATAATTTCTGAAGCTAAATCTTCGCCATACTCTTTTATTAAAACATTTGTAAGTTCATTCATAATTACTCCTAATTCTTTGGAACTAATTTTTCCTTACCACCCATATAAGGTCTTAAAACATCTGGAATATTAACAGAACCATCCTCATTGACGTTATTCTCCAAGAAAGCAATCAAACCTCTAGGAGTTGCCAAAACGGTATTATTTAAAGTAGTCAAATATTCATTTCCGTTTTTTGTCTTCATTCTAATACCGAGTCTTCTGGCCTGTGCATCTCCTAAAATAGAACAAGAACCAACTTCAAAATATTTCTTTTGTCTAGGACTCCATGCCTCGACATCACAAGATTTTACCTTTAAATCAGCTAAATCCCCGCTGCAGCACTCTAAAGTTCTAACTGGAATATCTAAACTTCTAAAGAATTCAACAGTGTACTTCCACATTTTATTATACCAGTCCATACCTTCTTCAGGTCTGCACAAAACAATCATCTCTTCTTTTTCAAATTGATGAACTCTATATAAACCACGTTCCTCAATTCCATGCGCACCTACTTCTTTTCTAAAACAAGGAGAATAAGAAGTTAAAGTAATAGGTAATTCTTCCTCTTTAATAAGTTGACCCTTAAACCTACCAATCATTGAATGCTCACTAGTTCCGATTAAATAAAGATCTTCACCTTCGATTTTATACATCATATCTTCCATTTCCGCAAAACTCATAACGCCATTTACAACATCACTTCTAATCATAAATGGTGGGATAACATAAGTAAAACCTTTATCAATCATAAAATCACGGGCATAACTAAGCATTGCGGAATGAAGTCTGGCTACATCTCCAATTAAATAGTAAAAACCATTACCACTCGTCCTTCCCGCACTTTCCTTATCTAAACCTCCAAGTCTCGCACATATATCCGCATGATATGGAACTTCAAATGAAGGAACCATCGGTTCACCAAACCTTTCATTTTCCACATTTTTACTATCATCTTCACCAATTGGTACAGAAGGATCCATAATATTTGGAATAACCATCATTCTTTTTTTTATCTCTTCATTTAATTCTTCTTCTCTCTTAGATAAAGCATCTATCTCATCGCCATAACCAGAAACTTCATCGCGAATCTTCATTGCTTCATCCTTTTTACCTTCCCGCATTAACTTGCCAATAAGCGCACTTTTTTCGTTTCTTGAAGCTCTAAGTTCATCCCCGCGAACTTTAACCTCTCTCATTTCCTTGTCTAAAGTTATAACCTCATCTACTAAAGGTAACTTTTCATTTTGAAACTTCTTTTTGATATTTTCTTTAACAACATCCGGTTTTTCTCTTACTATTTTAATATCGATCATTTCTCTTCCTCCTTTTAATAAATCTAAAGAAAAAAGACCTAAGAGTAGGAGTACATAAAGTACGGTACCATCCTAACTTAAGCCTTAATTAATATAACGGTGTTACCCGGAAGTGATTAGCTTCTCTCCAAAGTAGATTCATATAAGTTTATAAATTAGTTTCCACCAGCCACTAACTCTCTATCTTATAACTCTTATATTACTAGTCTTTTTCTCAGATTTATTAATCAAATAATAACACATTTAAATTAACAAAGTCAAGCCCCCTAAAAGGGGACTTTGTCAATATTTTGGACACATTTTAGAGGGGGTTTTTAAAAACTATAAAGATTTTTCAAA
>CALVIC010000028.1 GCA_944329365.1 uncultured Bacilli bacterium | reverse complement strand
ATTCCTACTTAGGTAGTACTGCTCATAAGGACTTGATGAGTCAAATACCGTCCTCAAATTAGAAAGTTTACGGTTCTCTCTTGAAAAAAAATACAGAACATTATAAACTTGAGTTTGTCAGCAAAAATGAGTTAACCTAAATAAAATAAGGGCTAACTCATTTTTTGATTGTTGTATATCCAAAAATTTTTTTATAAATTTAACGCTGTGTACTAGTTTGTAAGGGGTGAATAGTTATACTCAGCATATACTTCAGTAAAGTTAATACCTGATGAATTATCATAAACATTGTCTGAATTAATATTACATTTATTAACACTAGCCTTTTTCATCATAGTTAAAGGCCTTTTTAATGTTTCAGTAGTATAATTAATAATTTTCTGAAAACTAAACCAATCTAAATAATGTTGTAAATGTTTTGTTGAAACGCCTCTAAAACTAGAAACAAAAGTTGCTCATTCTGAATGTAAAGAATTGATATTACCTAAACTATAGCCATTAATATTTTTATAAGTTCCTGATTTAACTTGTTCTAATCTTATAGAGTTATCTTTAGCAAATTTTTCATAAGAAGTCTTACAATCTGTAATTAAACAAGTTACATCATTTAATCTATTATAAAATGCTTTCTCTACTTCTAATGAAGTTATAGGGCCAGTACCAACAATCTCTAAAAAGAAATTATCATATTCATCAATAACCGAAGCAATACAAACTTGATGGTCATTTATACCTTTTTTTGAATTTCATTATTAGAAGAACGAGGCTTTGAAAATCGTGGCATATTTTCTTTCTTTGTACCTTTTAAATTAATAGATTCGTAAGTTTCATCACCTTCAGCGGTACCTCTTAATTTAATATTTTCTCTTATTATTGATATGCAATCTAAAACTTTATGGCATAATAAAAAAACTGTATTCTTATTAACATTCATTTTAGCAGCAGTTTTTCTAATTGATAATTTATTATCCATACATTCGAAGAAAATTAATAATTGTTCATATGTTAATTTAACATGTGATACTAGAGTATTGGTGCAAGCATTAAATTTTTTCTTACAATCTTTGCATTTATAAGTTTGAATTTTATTTTTATCATGTCCATTTTTAATTATGTGTTCTGAATTACATTTCGGACATAAAATTAAAGTTTTCTCACTATCAACAAATCTAGAATTTGTATTCTTTCTATCTTTAACAATATTTAAAGCCTCAATGATTTTATTAATTAATTTCTCAATTTCTTCAGGTAATAAATCATAAATATTTTCTATATGTTCCATAACATTTCCAAAAAAATATCTCTAATTAGCCAGCCAAGTATTATTCATTTGTCGAAGATGAATATAGAAGTGACTGGCTAATTAGAGATATTCCCTCTCCATATTCATCTTCGACATATTCATTATACTACATATCTTTGTGTTTGAAAATACTTTTACCCCTTACAATCTAGTACATAGCGATGAGAAGAGTAACCAAAAATGCAAATTAATAAATCGGGAAAATCAGGTGTTTTCCTTTTTTGGTTTATCCAAAAGTTTAAGCTAGTAACAAAATCTTACAAATCACCGAACAAAATTCCAACAAATTACCGAAAAGCATTGATAATTGATTAATAAAATGATGAAATTAAACAAGAAGGTGATTAAATGAAGAACTATAAAAAAGAATAGCTGATGAAATATTACAAGGCAAATTAAAATGAAAAGCCCGTCATTTATGATGGTATTAACAGCTACCGGCGACTTTGCTTATAAACGATATGATGAAGTTTATGTAGTTCCTATTGGTTGTCTAAAAAATTAACGGAAAAATTTGTAAAGTAAAAAACTAAAAAATCAATTTTAGTTTTTTTCATGTCAAGTTATGATAAAATTAAAATAAAGGAGAGAGTAATTATGAAAAAAATATATTTAATAATCTTTAGCTTTATTTGTTTATTTGGTTTGGTCTTTAGTGTTAAAGCCAATGAATTAAACAGTATAAATACAACAGTTTATATTGATCAAAACGGTGACGGTCACGTCACGGAAATATGGAATCTTACAGCCGATGAGGGAACTGAAAGCTACCACTCATTTGGTAATCTAGAAGATAGAGAAATAACGGATTTTAAAGTTTCCATGGATGGTACAACTTATACTAGGGAAAACACTTGGAATGTAAATGCTTCTAAAAGTGCGAAAGCATATAAAAATGGCATTAATTATACAAGCGATGGATTAGAACTTTGCTGGGGAATTGAATATGGAACTCATACTTATACCTTAAATTACATAATCAAAGATTTAGTTTGGCAGTATAGTGATAGACAAATCTTATACTTTAGTTTCCTTCCCCAAAATATGGACCCTGCTCCTAGAGAATTTCAAATCACCTTTAAAGGAGACACGGCTTTCACTGATATAAAATATAGTTCATATGGATTTAACAGTGAAAACGCTATTACAAACGGAGAAGTAGTTCTCAAAAGTAAAGGAAATATGTCATCAAATGAATACGTTGTTGCTCTAATCGGTTTTCCAAACAGTACCTTTAATCTAGATATAACCAAATCTGGAACCTATGATACCGTAGTTGATGAAGCTCTAGAAGGAGCCAAATTAAACGAATCAAAATCATTTTGGAATACCTTCATTCCAATTGTGTTAACTGCTTCAATCTTTGGTTTAGTCATCTTTGCACTAGTTCAAGCATCTAAATCAAAAGACCGCATCGATAAAACAGAATTTATAATCCCAAAAGACATCAATAACTTTAGAGACATTCCATTTGATAAAGACGTCTTAAAAGCTTATTATGTTGGTAAAGAAGAAAACATAATGAAAGAAGAAAACATTATGGGTGCGCTAATTTTAAAATGGCTTAAAGAAAAGAAAATCGAAATGGTACCTACCGAAAAAGATGGTATTTTAGACTTCAATAAAGATGATAATTATTACATCGATATTACGAAATTGCAAAACCTTCCAAACAATATTGAAGCAAGCCTAGCTTTTATATTAAACGCGGCCTCTAATAATAGTGGTAAAGTAAATCCAAAAGATTTCGAAAAATATTCTCAAAACCATTATCAAAAAATCGAAAGATGGCTAGAAGATGCCGAAAGCTATTCCAAGAGTCTTTTAATAAATGAAGGATATATTATTACAGGCGAAGAAAATTATTCTAAAAATGGAAAAAGAAAAGTCTATAAATTTACTGCCAAATTACGTGATGAATTTATTAAATTAAAAGGATTAAAACAATTCCTTGAAGACATGACTTTGATCGATGAAAAGAAAGCCATCGAAGTTCATGTTTGGGACGAATATCTAATATTCGCTGAAAGCTTAGGCATAGCCGATAAAGTTGCCAAACAATTCGAGAAATTCCACCCAGCAGAATACAATCAAAGCAATTACTATCACAGCTATTACTGGGTAAGTTCATTCAGTACCCATTCAGTAAGTGCCGCTATGAGAGCTAGAAGTGCCGCTAGTAGTGGAGGAAGTTTCTCCGGTGGTGGAATGAGTTCTGGTGGATTCTCATCAGGAGGTGGAGGAGTCAGATAATGACTCCTTTTTTACGTTATCTTATTAATTATAAAGTTGCAATAATTATATTATTTTGTTATATTTATATCGGTGATAGTAATGAACAATCAATCAATTGAACAAACTTTTTTTCGTCAATTTTATCAGGATGTTCAATCTCCAGATGTCGATGAAAACTTATTACAAATAATAGAAAAATGTAAGGGTTTGCAGCCGCTTCAATTTGCTGCTGGGAGTAATGCCAATTTTTGTAATTTTTCTACTAGGAATACAAAAGCAATTCCAGATGATATTTTTGATAAGTTTGAAGAATTTCTATTTCAAGAACAATTACGTAATTTAAAAAAATTAAATCCTAAATCTATATATCCTTATTATAAAGATGCTTTTGTCGCTCTGCAAGATGATTTAAAAAAATCTCATTTTACGTTAAAGGATAAAGAGAAAATGTTATTAAATCCTAAATATGGAGAATTTCTTCAGAAAATGTTTAAAGAATCTCCGGGAGTGGATCCTGTGGCAGAGGGGGCTGGTACTATTTATTATTCTAGAAAGATAAATTTTAGAAAAACTGTTCCAACTCATCGTTTATATATTAATGTGGATGGTAAAGCATCTTTAGATTTTGTGAAAATATTTATCCAAAATTTTGATGCTAATAATTTACCATATGCAATTAAAAATACACTAACGGATATAGATGGACAAACTAGATCAGATTTGGTAGTTATTTATTTGGATGATATGACATTAAAATATGGAATTAACTTGTGTGAACATATCAAAGAAAAAGTTCCTTCCATTGCTAATAGTATTGACAATCCACCTGTTTTAACTGGAAAATATCATGGCTGGATTGGATATGGATTTGAAAATAATGAATCATATTGTTCTTTTAATCAAAGAATGGCTGATATACTATTTACCTCAGTTGGAAAAGGTTTAGGAAAAGAAGCATTAAGTATTTATAATAATTACATGTCGGATTATGATTCTAATAAATCATTTTTTACTAATTTAAAAAAACACTTTTTGACTGCTTTAACAACTTCTACATTAAAATTTAACGCTGATTATAGAGAGTATATAAATAAGTACTATCCTTTTCGAAATCGAAATTGTAAAAAACAAGGTTTTGTTGTTACTAATCCGAATGACCCTGCTTTGTTTTCACAAGTATATTCATATTTTTCTAATACTTTATCCGATGAAAAAATTAAAGAGATATTATCTAGCCCGTTTAAACATGATACAATTCCTAGTACAAAATTATATGTACCACAATTAGGTGAGGTTTCTTTGATTGTTTCAGATGCGGTTATTATTTCTGCTCTTTGTAAGTTATCTCCTTATATACAAATGTCTAATCCTAATTTTTTAGAAACTATTAAACAAGAAATACCTAAAGCTATTGCTGAATATAAAAATAGATATCCAGAATTTGAAAAAAGTGGTCTACATTTTGATCCTGGTAAAATTTGTTTTGCTGCTACGGATGAGCAATATCATAATAGATATGGAAACGATTCTCATTTGCCTCAAGGTCCTTTAAAGCACAAAAAAGAACATGAAAAAGCTAAATTTATGTCTAATAGTGATATAGCAATACTTAAGGATAACAACAATCTTTATGTTGCCGGCGAAAAGCAACTTTTAAATGAAAGCTTATATAAAAAGTTCCTGCAGAGTTATAAATTTAATAAAATTTTATTTTATCCAGTTACTAAGAATAAAAAAAACATTATAAAAATAGGTGACTCAATAGTTTCATTTGTATGTAAAGATGGAACAAATTACAAAATAGATGGAAATTTAGCTAAATTTTTTGAGATTAAAAATCCTCAAAATATTAAACCAAAGGTAGCTACAAATGAGATAACAACTAATGCGCAAAAAAAAGATTTTAAAATAATTCCTAAAGGTGGGGTTGCTGTTTTTAATTATGATAACTCTCTTTATGTAATAGGGGAGGAAATGATGGATACAGTGCAGGAATATTTAACTCACAATTATATTTTTAAGTCTGGATTATTCTATAAGATTTCCCCTAGTAAAAACAATGTTATAAAAATAGGTGATATACAATTTTCTATTACAAAAGAAAGAGAAGGTTATAAAATAACTGGAAATGGCATAGAAGATATTGATGTCGTTTCTAAACCAAACAAAAATAAATAAAATTCTTTATAAAGAACTTGATAATAATTAAATATGAATTATCAAAAAAAGAAATGACAGGTTTCTTAATCATTATTTGAAACATTTCTAAATTAGTAATATAATCAGCCAAAAAATAAAAAGCAAGGTTGAACACAAACTACGTTTCACCTTGCTTTTAATATTTCATTTTTTAAAAGTTTAAAACATGTCTATAACCCTCTGTCAACTTCACTGAAAGCATTTTAGTGCTTAACTCTAGTTAATCCATTTAAAATATTTGCCATTTCCTTATAAATTTGTTTAACACATCCATAAAAAAATTAGGAAAAAACTCCTAATTTCTGTTGTAGTATTCGATAACTAATGCTTCGTCAATATCGGCATTAAGTTCACTACGTTCAGGAAGTCTTACATAAGTACCTTCCATTTTCTTTTCGTCAAAAGTAACAAATTCAACTCTATTGTGTAATGCTTCTAAAGAAGCTTTAACAATAGCCATCTCTTTATCACTATCTTTAAGTCCGATAACATCGCCAGGTTTAACTTGATAAGATGGAATATCAACCTTTTTACCATTGACAGTTATATGTCCGTGGTTAACAAGTTGTCTCGCACCTTTACGAGTAGTCGCAAAACCAATGCGATAAACTAAATTATCTAAACGACTCTCTAAAATTCTAAGTAAGTTTTCACCATTGACACCTTTAGCCTTTAAAGCCATTTCAAAAGCCTTATGCATTTGTTTTTCACTTAAACCATACATAAATCTAAGCTTTTGTTTTTCTTGAAGTTGAACACCATAGTTAGAAAGTTTTCTTCTTCTATCTTGTCCATGTTCTCCAGGTCCATAAGCTCTTTTAGCAAGCTCTTTTCCGTTTTCTAAAACAGAAAAACCTAAGTGTCTAGATTTCTTGTAAACAGGTCCTGTATATCTTGCCATACTTTTTCCTCCTTTCACATATTCGCGTGAAAGGTTACTTTGAAAAGTTATAGGGTGAATTATATCAATACCTAATTTAGCAGCGGTAAATTAGATAACCCCTATAGGGAATAATCACATTATAACCCTCAAAATAACGCTGCTTAAACACGCTTTAATAATTATATTATGCTTTTATCTAAAAGTCAAGTCCAAAAGTCCATAAAACCTTTATAAATCAAAGAAAATATGGTACAATTACCAAAGGTGATGGAAAATGGATATAAATCTAAAAATAACAAATGACGTTAATAAAAATCAAATACGCAGTAATGAGAAAACAAAAGAATCTAAAACCTCGCAAATAAACTTAAATGAAAACCTATTTAATAAAACTAAAAAAACATTCAAATTAAACCCATTAAAAAACAAAGGAAATTATAGTCCACTAAAAGCTGGCGAAATATTAAAAACTTCAAAAAAACAAAATTAAAAAGCTTGCCAATAAGCTTTTTGTAAAATCAAAAGACTTTTCATTTTTTGACAAAAAATTTACAAATATGTGCAAAATATGATAAAATCATAATAGGTGAGGTAACATGGATAACAACATAATTATAATGGCCATCATTGCTGGTGCCGCTCTTATCTTTATATTATTAGTTTTAATAATCAGAAGAAATACTAAAAAAAGCAAACTTCGCAAAATGCTTGACGACCTAGACTATCAAAAAAATCAAATAGATACATCACCTGTTGGCCCAGAACTTTCCAAAATTGAAAATTATAATAGTAATGAAAAAATGCGGGTCTTATACGAAGGCTGGAAAGACCGCTTAAAAGATATCAAAGAAATCAAAATACCTAAAATAACCGACATGCTTATCGAAGCTGAATATTCCCTAAATAAAAAAGACTATAAAAGTACTATGTACAAAATAGCCAAAGTCGAAATGGAAATATATAAAGTTAAAACGGCCTCTGATTTTCTCTTAGATGAAATCAAAGACATAACAGACAGCGAAGAAAGAAGCCGTGGCAGCATCACAAAAATCAAATCGAGATATCGTGAATTACTCCAAAAATTTAATGAAACCAAATCTGAATTTGGTATGTTTGAAAAAACAGTTTCTATGCAGTTTGAAAACATCTCTAAAAGATTTGAAGAATTCGAAATCCTGATGGAGCACAATCAATACACCGAAATACCGACAGTTTTAAAATCAGCCGATGAAATGCTTAACCACATGGAAGTAGTTTTAGATGAACTGCCATCAATCGTTCTAATTGCCTGTGGAATTTTACCAAAAAAAATTAATGAAATAATGGAAATTTATAGTCAAATGGTCAAAGAAGGTTATCCACTAGATTACTTAAACGTCGAATTCAATGTCGAAGAAGCTAAGAAAAAAATAAGTGACATCTTAGATCGTGCCAAAGTTTTAAACCTCGAAGATAGCTTATTCGATTTAAAAGTCCTAACCGAATACTTTGAAAATCTATTCACTGATTTTGAAAAAGAAAAAGTCATTCGCAAAGACTACGAAGAAGCCAAACGCATCCTTGAAAAGAAACTTTATAAAACTAACAAACTCATAAATGACATTATCGACCAAATTGATGATCTTAAAAAAATGTACAAATTATCAGAAGAAAACATCGAAAAACTATATGGTGTTCAGTCTAGCGTTATGCAGCTAAATGACGATTACAAAATTCTAAACGATCACACTAAAAACAATAGCTTTGCCTATTCCAAATTAACTGGTGAAGTAGAAGGACTCGCAAATCGCTTGTCGCAAATTGACGAAGACCTCGATAACACCTTAAACGTTATTGGTAACATGCACGATGATGAAGTCCGCGCTCGCCAGCAATTAGATGAAGTTAAAACTTTACTTAAAAAAGCCCAAAATCAAATTAGGACATATAACTTACCAGTTATTCCAAATAGCTATTACGTTGAACTAAAAGAAGCTAAAGAAGCGATGAATGAAATCATCAAAGAACTGGATAAAAAACCAATAACCATTGAAACCCTAAACACTAGAGTTGACACAGCTCGTGATCTTGCCTTAAAACTATACACCAGAACCAAAGACATGATGAAAACCGCAATCATGACTGAAACCTCTATTGTTTATGGTAATCGGTATCGTTCAAGCTACAAAGAGTTAGACAAAAACCTAAACTATTCTGAAAGCCTATTCAATCGTGGTGAATATTCTAAAGCTCTAGAAATAACCATAAACGCCCTAAACCAAATTGAACCAGGCATATATGATAGATTACTTAAATTATATGGGGAAAAAGATTAAAAGATGGCCAAATCCATCTTTTATTTTTTCTAAAAATATAATATAATTGATAAGCAAAGGAGTAAAAATCATGAACGAACTAATAATGATCAAATATGGTGAACTAACCACCAAAAAAGACAATCGTAAATATTTTGTCAAAACCTTAACCGCAAACATTGAGCAAATGTTAAAAGATGAAAAAGCTCAAATAATCAAAAACAACGTTAGAATGTATATCTACTGTGAAAACGCCGATAAAATCGAAGAAAAACTCAAAAAAGTCTTCGGCATTCACAGTATATCTAAAGCCTATAAAGTAAATAATAATATAGAAGACGTTTTAAAAAAATCTTTGGAAATTATGGATAAAAACAAAAAAACATTCAAAGTAATCACGAATAGAGCAGACAAAACCTTTAAAACACCATCCATGGAATACAGTAGTAACCTAGGTGCTTTAATTCTCAAAAACTCTAACTTCAAAGTCGACGTTCATAATCCGGATATTATCCTGCACGTTGAAATTAGAACCGATGGAATATATATCTATACAAATGAAATTAAATGTGCTGGTGGTTATCCGGTTGGTGTTCAAGGAAAAGGACTTTTAATGTTATCAGGTGGAATTGACAGTCCGGTTGCCGGATACTTAGCCCTAAAAAGAGGCGTATCAATCGAATGTATGTACTTTGAATCCCCACCTCATACCAGCTTCGAAGCTAAAAACAAAGTATTATCATTAGCAAAAATATTAAACGAATACTCTGGAAAAATAAAAGTTCATGTCGTTCCATTTACAAAAATTCAAGAAGAAATATATAAAAAATGTCCAGACACTTATATGATAACCATCATGCGCCGAATGATGTATCGTATCGCTGAAAAATACGCAAAAAAAATAAACGCCCATGCAATTTTCAATGGTGAAAGTATAGGCCAAGTTGCATCCCAAACCTTAGAAAGTATGGTCTGTGTAAATAGCGTAGTAAGCATGCCAGTCATAAGACCTGTAGCTTGCTTTGACAAGTTAGAAATAATAGCCTTAGCAGAGAAAATAGGAACCTATGAAACAAGCATCTTACCTTATGAAGATTGCTGTACCATCTTTGTTCCTAAACATCCAGTAATCAAGCCCAAACTCGAAAACTGTATCTCTTACGAACAAAACTTAGATTACGAAAAACTAATCGATGAAGCCATCGATAATATTGAGGTAATTACTAACTTTGAAAAGCCAAAATACGAAGATCTTCTTTAACAAAAATTTCCAGTTTAAAAAAAGTATTAAAATTCCAAATGTACACAATATATAAATGTACAGGAGGTGAAATACATGACTAACAAAAGTAATCGTTTAGTAGTTCCTGGTGCTAAACAAGCAATTGAACAAATGAAATACGAAATTGCTAACGAATTAGGTGTTAAAATGGGACCAGATGCCACTAGTAGAGCCAACGGTTCAGTAGGTGGAGAAATTACTAAAAGACTTGTACAAATGGGTCAACAAAATATTTCAGGTTCAAACAATTATAATAAATAAGACCTGTAAAGGATAGTATTAAATCTTTTACACGAAAACAGCGCATAAAGCTGTTTTTTATTTCTAAGAAAACTTAAATACCTTTAAATCTGATATTTTATTCTAAAAAAAGAACAAAAATTATTATCTAACTCTGTTCATTTTCTATAACTTTATCGATAAGACCATAATCCAAAGCCTCATCAGCTGACAAAAAATAATCTCTTTCCGTATCATTTTGAACCTTTTCTAAATCCTGGCCCGTATTTTTACTTAAAATCTTATTAATCCTTTCCTTTAACTTTAAAATATGTTCGGCCGCAATCTTAATCTCCGTTGCTTGTCCCTGCGCCCCTCCTAAAGGCTGATGAATCATAACCTCACTATTAGGTAGAGCATACCGAAGACCTTTCTGTCCGCAAGAAAGTAAAAAGGCCGCCATACTTGCCCCCATTCCTATACATATTGTTGACACCTTGCTTTTAACGTAATTCATTGTATCATAAATTGCCATGCCTGCCGTAATACTCCCACCAGGTGAATTGATATAAAGACTAATCGTATCGTGATTAATCGAATCCAAATAAAGAAGCTGAGCCACCACTGAATTAGCTAAATTATCGTCAATCTCGCCACTGAGCATTATAATTCTGTCGCGAAGCAACCTCGAATAAATATCATAAGCTCTCTCACCATCACTACTTTTTTCAACTACACTTGGAACTAAAGCCATGTTATCCCTCCTTCTACTATTTATAATAGATGTAAACGCGTAAATTATTCACTAAAAAAAGTGACAAAATAGTATATTTTTGGTAAACTGTTTATAGTAATAAAAGAAAATATAAGGGGGAATAGACCTTGAAAAACGTCAAACTAAAATACAAAAACATGTATATCGATAACATCGTTCCGGGAACCAAGCTCTTTGAAATAAGTAAAATTGTTCAAGACGAATACAAATATCCAATCGTCGGAGCCAAACTAGGTGAATTCAACGTCGGCTTAAACACTGAAATTAAAGCCAACAACAAAGTTGAATTTTACGACCTTTCAACCACAACCGGCAATAGAATATACGCAAGAAGCCTTGAATTCTTAGTAACCGTTGCCGCCAAAAAAGTCATCGATGAAACATCGGATATTTTGATAAACTATTCACTCGATAACGGAATTTTTTGTGAAATAACTGGGCAGCGCATAACTAAAATAACCGTTCAAAAAATCGAAGAAGTTATGCGGGAAATGGTTCAAAGACAAATACCTTACCAAGAAATGTACGTCGATAGATTTGAAGCTATTAATTACTTTAAAAAACACCATCAAATGGATAAAGTTGAAAACCTTAGATTTACAACCAACCGAACGATAACTCTTCATTCCTTAGATGGCGTATACGATAACTTTTTTGGACCACTAGTTTACAATACTGGCGTAATTGATAAATTTAACATAATTTATCTCAAAGAAAACAGCTTTATAATCACGTATCCTGGTCAAAATGACCCTGATCACATCAAAGAGTACGTCCACCATAAACAGACATTCGATACTTATAAAGCTTATCAAGAGTGGGGAAGACTAATCGGTATAAGTACCGTCTCTGACCTAAATAAACTTGGAACCGAAAGTGTTTACGACTCAGCTGTCGACCTCTTTGAAGCTCATTACGAAGACCAGTTATTTGAAGTATCTAAAAAAATCAAAAAAGAAGAAGAAAGAATAAAAATTATCTTGATTGCTGGACCTTCATCGAGTGGTAAAACGACGACCGCTAACAAACTTTCTCTTTACTTAAAAGTTCAAGGAATCACTTCATATCGCATATCTTTAGATGACTATTTTGTCGATAGAAATAAAATGCCCAAAGACGAAAATGGAAATTACGATTTTGCCAGTATTAAAGCTATCGACACTAAACTATTTAACGATAATTTAAATAAACTGTTAAAAGGCGAAAAAATCAGAATTCCTCACTACGATTTTGTCAGTGGTGAAAATACGATAACCGATAAAACCATGGACATCAAAGAAAACGACGTTATCATCGTCGAAGGAATTCATACCTTAAACGATGAACTTACTAAAAGTATTCCAAGAGAAAACAAATTTAAAATATTTATAAGTCCGCTTATGCATTTAAAACTTGATAATCACAATCGCGTTCACACGACAGACGTCCGTAAAATCAGACGCATTGTCAGAGATAACCGTACTAGAGGTACCAAAGCCGAAGATACTTTAAAAATGTGGCCAAACGTCGATAAAGAAGCTAGAGAAAACATCTATCCTTATCAAGATGATGCCGACGAAGTTATCAATTCATCACTAGGTTATGAATTAAACGTCCTACGTACCTATGCTGAACCACTTTTATACGGTATCGAAAGTTCGAGTAAAGCCTACCCTGAAGCAATCAGACTTATAAACTTATTACGTAACTTCTTGCCGATCACCAGTGAAATAGTTCCCAAAGACTCAGTCCTAAGAGAATTCATCGGTGGCGGCATTGAATGAAAGGAATGATATAAATGATAAAAGTTGCGATTAATGGATTCGGAAGAATCGGAAGACTTGTATTTAGAATAATGGAAGAAGACCCAGAATTAGAAGTCGTTGCCATCAATGACCTAACAGACTCTGAACAACTCGCATACCTTTTAAAATACGATACATCTCATCGTAGTTATTTAAAAAATGAAATATCTTATACTGACGGCGGCATAATCGTCAAAGGAAGAAAAATAAAAGTCTATGCCGAAACAGACCCAAACAATTTACCATGGAAGGACTTAGATATTGATGTTGTCTTTGAATGTACAGGTAAATTTACAAGCAAAGAAAAAGCTGAAGCTCACATAAGTGCCGGAGCAAAAAAAGTTATAATTTCCGCTCCAGCTAAAGGTGACCTTAAAACAATAGTTTATGGGGTTAATGAAGAAACTTTAGATGGCAGTGAAACCATAATATCTGCCGCCTCTTGTACAACTAATTGCCTTGCCCCTGTAGTTAATGTTTTAAATAACGAGTTTGGTATAAAAAAAGGCTTCATGACAACAGTTCATGCCTATACTAACGATCAAACAGTCTTAGACGTTGCTCATAAAAAAGGCGCAAAATCAAGACGTGGAAGAGCCGCTGGCGCCAATATAATTCCAACCTCAACTGGCGCGGCTAGTGCCATTGGTAAAGTAATCCCATCTTTAAATGGCAAATTAGATGGAAGTGCCTTAAGAGTACCTGTAACAACCGGTTCAATTGTCGATTTAACCTTAGAGCTAAATACCAAAGTAACTAAAGAAGAAATCAATCTCGTTCTTAAAAATAATGCCAATGAAACATTAGGTTATACTGAAGACCCAATTGTCTCAAGCGATGTCATCGGAGAAACCCATGGTGGAGTAGTTGACTCCCTCCTTACAAACGTTTTGGAAAAAGACGGAACTCAGCTTGTCAAAGTTGTTGCTTGGTATGATAATGAAATGAGTTATTCTGCTCAAATGGTTAGAACAGCTAAATATTTATTCAAATAAAAAAATCACTTATCTACGTGATTTTTTCTTTGTATGGCATCTAATATAAAACATCTCTTCCATGTATTTGTTTTGCCACTCTTCCTTTTTTTCTGGTTTTTCTTCCGCGCTTTCTAAAAACAACTTAGTAAGCATCCTATAATCGTTATTTAAAGCTCTGTGGCTAGCTTCAATCATCTCGTCTTTGGAAATTTTCGTTAAATCGAGACAAATCCCATTTATTTTAGCCAGTTCTTCGGTAAACTCTCTTTGCGTTCTCCCGTTTCCTTCCCTAAAAGGGTGTAAAGCATTTATTTCAGTAAATAGTTTTATCAAACAGGCCATTGTTTTATTAAAGTCGTAATCCAAAAAATAATTTTCATCCCTTAAACCATTAAAAATTCTTTCTGCCTGATCGTCTATATTTTGATATGGACAAAAAATATGACCTTTAGCCACATCGACTAATCTTTCCTTACCTGCCCAAATATAAGCGTCTTGAAATAAATATCCGTGAATTGCTTTTAAATGTCTAAAATCAAACCTTCCACGAATTCCATTTTTAAAAATCTCCGCAATCCTTAAAGCCACTGCCTGACTTTCGATTTTTTCTAAAACATCCTCGTCATGAATATTCCATTTATTTTTTAAAACCATTGTATCTGGATAACAATACATAGGATCTCCATTATTAAAACCATCTTTAATTGTCATTTTATCGAACCTTCTTCTTTTCTTCTAAAATATCATCCGCAGATGCTTCTCCAAGGGCAATCTTTTTAATATATTCTAGAGTATCTGAAGATAACTTCATACCTTCTTGAGCCATTGCCCCCTCGACTCGTCTTACAAAATCGTCGATATCTCCATCATATGGAGTGAGTTTTTTTTCATTGCTCATATAAAAAGTCCCTCCTTTTAAATGCTTATATTATACACCAATTTTCAAAAATGTAAAATTTTCCTTTGAAAATGTTTGATAAACTTGTTATTAAACATTATTTGCTTTATAATAAATATAGGTGAAAGATATGAAAAAAGGATTTACGCTGGTTGAACTACTAGCTGTTTTAGTAATTTTAGGTGCGATTATTTTAGTCGCTGTCCCTTCACTTATAAGTACTAATAAAGCATCTGAAGAAAACGAATATAGTGAATTTAAGACTACTATCGAAAACGCGGCCGAAGCCTACGTTGAAATTCACCCAGATAAATATGCGGACCTAAAAAACGGAACTACAACTTCGGTAACTATATCCACTGAAACTCTTGTTTCAGCAGGCCTCGTCGAAGGTAACATGGTAAACCCGCAAACCGAAAATCGTATCATAAGCGAAGCAAGCTACGTCAGCGCGCAAAATAATAGTGGTGTCATAACATATACATATGTTGCAGGATAGGAGAGAAAACATGAAAAAAACAATAAAAGATTTTGATTTAGATGGAAAAAAAGTAATAATAAGATGTGATTTTAATGTTCCGATGAAAGATGGTGAAATCACTGATGATACGCGAATAAGATCGAGTCTAAGAACTATTAGATATGCAGTAAACCATGGGGCCAAAGTTATTTTGATGTCTCA
>CALVIC010000027.1 GCA_944329365.1 uncultured Bacilli bacterium | reverse complement strand
ATGAAGATGATGAGTATAACTTTCTGAAAATGATGACGGCATCCAAAGAGGAATTAGAATTTTTAGCAGAGAAAGGATATGGTTTTATGAAAAAAATAAAAGATGAAGTAAACAGAATAAATGATGAAAATTATTTTGCAAACTTTATATCAGTCGAAGAGGACGAAAGAAAAATTCGTAATACATATTATGTAAGTGGTGTTGAAGATATATCTAAAGGTACAGGTTTATCTAAGCAAAAGATAGCATCGCTTAAATAAAATTTCTTAAAATTGTACATTAGTTTTTATACTAATGTTTTTTTGAAAGTTTTACTAGAAATATCAATTGATTATAAAAAAGTGTCAATTATGTTATTTTTTTAGCTAAAGGACTAAATTATAAAAAATGATAATGGTATAATTTTAGTAGGAGGCGATGATATGCGTAAAGAATGGGAAGGCTTTAAAGAAGGGCCTTGGACAGAAGAAATTAATGTTAGTGATTTTATTAAAAGAAATTACACTAAATATGAAGGTGATGAAGATTTCTTAGAAGGAACTACAGAAAAAACTGATAAAGTTTGGGGAAGATGTAGTGAACTTTTAAAGGAAGAGTTAAAGAAACATGTTTTAGATGTTGATACGGTTCATATGTCTGGAATTAATTCATTTGAACCAGGTTATATAAACGATGAAGATGATGTTATCGTTGGTCTTCAGACAGACGCACCACTTAAAAGAATGGTAAATCCTTATGGCGGAATTAGGATGGTTTATCAGGAACTTGATGCTTATGGCTATAAATTAGATCCAACTGTTGATAAGTATTTTAACGAATTTAGAAAAAGTCATAATCAAGGAGTTTTTGATGCTTATACTAGTGATATTAGAAGAGCTCGTCATGATGGACTTTTAACTGGACTTCCTGATGCTTATGGTAGGGGAAGAATAATTGGTGATTATAGACGAGTTGCTTTATATGGTATTGATTATTTAATGGAACAAAAGAAAAAGGAATGGGATAACGAGTTACTTGGCCCAATGACTGATGATTTGATTAGACTTAGAGAAGAAGTTTCAATGCAGTATAGAGCTTTAGATGAAATAAAAAAGATGGCTAAGTCTTATGGTTTTGATATTTCAGGTCCAGCCAAGAATGCAAAAGAGGCGGTACAGTGGACTTACTTTGCTTATTTAGCTGCGGTTAAGGAAAATAATGGGGCCGCAATGAGTCTAGGTAGAGTAGATGCATTTTTCGATATTTATTTTGAACGTGATTTAAAGGCTGGTGTACTTACTGAGAGGGATATTCAAGAGATTATCGATCAGTTTGTAATTAAGCTTCGTCTTGTTAGACATTTGCGAACTCCAGATTATGATGAGCTTTTTTCGGGAGATCCAACTTGGGTTACTTGTTCAATTGCTGGTATGACTAATGAGGGTGAGAGTATGGTTACGAAGACTAGTTTTCGAATTTTACATACTCTTACAAACCTGGATACTTCACCAGAACCTAATATGACAGTTTTATGGTCAGTTAATTTACCAGAGAGTTTTAAGAAATACTGTGCGAAAATGAGTATTGAAACAGATGCTTTACAGTATGAAAGTGACGATGTAATGAGACCTGTTTATGGCGATGATTATGCGATTGCGTGCTGCGTTTCAGCAATGCGTGAAGGAAAGGATATGCAATTCTTTGGGGCTCGTTGTAATTTAGCTAAGGCATTACTTTATTCTATTAACGGTGGTGTCGACGAGATGACAGGTGATTTAGTTGTCGAGGGATTTGACAAAATGACTGATGAAGTTTTAGACTACGAAAAAGTTAAAAGTGCTTACTTTAAAATGCTTGAAAAGGTCGCAGATATTTATTCTAATTCGATGAATATTATTCACTATATGCATGATAAGTATGCTTATGAAGCTGGTCAAATGGCCCTTCACGATACACATGTAAATAGATTAATGGCTTATGGAGTTGCTGGACTTTCAGTAGTTGCAGATTCTTTATCAGCTATTAAGTATGCCAAGGTAACTCCGGTTAGAAACGAAAATGGAGTAGCTATTGATTTTAAGATCGAAGGTGATTTCCCTAAATATGGAAATGATGATGATAGAGTTGATGATTTAGCTAAAATGGTTTTAGAGAAGATGTTTAAAGAGCTTTCTAAACATAAGTGTTATAGAGATGCACATCCAACATTATCTGTTTTAACTATTACTTCAAATGTTGTTTATGGTAATAAAACTGGAGCTACGCCAGATGGTAGAGCTAAAGGAATACCTTTCGCACCTGGAGCTAATCCAATGCATGGACGTGATAATAGCGGGGCAATTGCTTCACTTAATTCAGTTGCAAAACTCGATTATGCAAATTGCTGTAGAGATGGTATTTCTAATACTTTTAGTATTGTTCCTTCCACTTTAGGTCATACTAAAGAGGAGAGAGTTGAAAATTTAGTAACTTTACTTGATGGATATTTTGTTCAAGGGGCACATCACCTTAATGTCAATGTACTCGATAGGGAAACTTTAATTGACGCAATGAACAATCCTGATAAGTATCCACTTTTAACAATTAGAGTTTCTGGTTATGCGGTAAGATTTAATAGACTTACACGTAAACAACAAGAAGAGGTTATTGCTAGAACATTCCACGAGAGGATGTAAGATGAAGGCGGCAGTTGATTCAATTGAGACTTTTGGACTTGTCGACGGCCCAGGTATTAGAACAGTTGTGTTTTTGACTGGATGTAAGCTTAGATGTTTATATTGTCATAATCCTGAAATGTGGGTTAAGGGCAAGGAAAATTATACTAGTGATGAGCTTGTTAAAAAAATTTTAAGAAGTAAACCTTATTTTCGGAGAAATAATGGTGGCGTAACGTTTTCAGGAGGAGAACCGCTTTTACAAACACCGTTTTTACTTGAAATTTGTAAGAAACTTAAAGAAGAAAATATTCATATTGCTTTAGATACAGCTGGAGTTGGCGTTGGACATTATGATGAGATTTTATCTTTAGTTGATCTTGTTATATTCGATGTTAAATATGTGACAAGAGAAGGGTATAAGAAACTTACTTTACACGATATCGACGAGAGTGAAAAATTTATGGAAGCGATGAATAGAAGTGGAAAACCAGTTTGGATAAGACAGGTTATAGTTCCAGGAATGATGGATAGTGAAGAGTATATCGAAGGCTTGGCGAGGTATGTTCAGAAGATAAAAAATGTAGAAAAAATAGAATTTTTACCTTTTCATCATTTAGGTTTTTCAAAGTATGAAGAACTTGGATACTTTAATCCTCTTGAAAATGTTCCCGAAATGGATGTGGATAAATGTGATAAACTTTATAAAAGGTTTATGGAAATATACGAGGGACTTAAAAAATGATATTTTTATGGTACCCTAAATGTAGTACGTGCATAAAAGCCAAGAAGTGGCTTGATGAGCACAATATAAAGTATATACTTAGAGACATTGTTAAAGATAATCCTAGTAAGGATGAACTTCGAGAGTGGATTTTAAAAAGTGGTTTAGATATTAATAAATTTTTTAATACTTCCGGAATTTTATACCGGGAGATGGGACTAAAAGAGAAGATTAAAAGTATGAGTTTTGATGAAAAATTAGATTTACTTTCGAGTGATGGTAAACTTATAAAAAGGCCATTAATTGTCAGTAATTTAATTATTCCGGGGTTTAAAGATTATGAAAGGATGATTTAAAATGGAAGAAAAGTTAAATAATTTACTCGCAGATTTTACGGTGGAAACACATAAAATTCAAAATTTTCATTGGTATATTAAAGGAGAGAATTTCTTTAATGATCATTTGAAATTAGAAGATTATTATAAGACGTTTAATGAATACGACGACGTGATTGCCGAAGCGATGCTTATGGACGGTTTTGAACCTAAAGCCACTTTGAAAGATTATGTTGCAAATTCAACAATTGAGGAAGGTAGAAATATATTTGTCAGTGCGAGAGAAGCTTATAGTGAACTTGCGAGTGATTTTGCTTATTTACTCGATAAAGTAGAGGAAGTTAAGAAGATGGCAGATGATTACGATGACTATTTAATTTCAAACAAGATGGATACGTTAATTGATGATTTATCTAAAAATATATGGATGCTTAAGCAATTACTTATGGACTAGAGATAGTCCTTTTTGGTTCAACATCAAGTAGTGTTGGTCAAACCAAAAACTAGTTATAATTGGAAAAAAATTTCAAAAAATAGTTTGGTTCTTGCGACAGCAAATATGCATCGAATTTAAGAAGACTTGGGATTGCTAATTATAATGTTGATGATTTTGGGAAAACATCATTTAAGGTTTTCGAAAAAGAAGAAAAGTTTATAATCAGAATAAATATTATATGTTGCTTTCTTTTATTTCTGTTATTTTTATAGATTTGGGAATTATCAGTGAGAGATAATTTTATAAATAGGGCTGTTTTTAACTGTTTAAATTATGGGTGACAGTTTATTTTAAGACCTTTTTATTTTGGTATATTACTTGTTTTTAATGAGTAAATATATTATAATGTTGCTATGAAAGGAATGGATAAAATGGATGAAATTTTAGAGAATACTGAATTAAAAATGCAGGATGCAATTGAAAGCATGGAGAAGAGATTTACAAATGTTAGAGCAGGTAGAGCTAATCCAGCTATTTTAGATGGAGTTATGGTTAATTATTATGGTAGTATGACACCGCTTAAGTCACTTGCGACAATTTCAATTCCAGAGGCTAGACAACTTATGATTAAACCTTTTGATAGGTCGTCTATTAGTGCGATTGAGAAAGGTATTTATGAGGCCAATATTGGTCTTACACCTAATAACAATGGAGAGTCAATTATTTTAAATATTCCGGCTTTGACTGAAGATACAAGAAAAGAGTATGTTAAGCAAGTTAAACAAATGGCTGAAGAATGTAAAATTAACTTAAGAAATATCAGACAAGATGCGAATAATGAGATTAAGAAAAAAGAAGATTTAACTGAAGACGATAAAGATAATTATATGAGTGATGTTCAAGATTTGATAGAAAAATATAATAAAATAACTGATGAAAAATTAAAAGAAAAAGAAACAGATTTACTTACGGTGTAACATGTTTTTTGGAAAAAAAGAAAATAAAGAACTCGATATAAGGAAGATAAATGAAGTTTCTTCTTTAGCGGCAAAAGTTCTTCGAATCTTTTATTTAATTTTAATCGCGGGTGGAGCTTATATTGTAATTAAACTATTTCAAGAGACAAAAGTTTTAGATTTTGTTTTTACAATTGTTAAAGTGGCTCTTCCGTTATTTATTGGTTTAATAATTGCTTGGCTTCTTGAACCATTTATTAAGTGGCTCGAGGGTAAAAAAGTTAAAAGAACTTTTGGAGCAATTATTGCTTATTTAATTCTTTTCTTAGTTATTTTACTTGTTTTGTGGGCTTTAATTCCTCTGCTTGCTGATCAGATTAAAGAGTTTTTAAGAATTGTACCAAGTGTATTTGATTCAATTAGGTCTTGGACGGTTGATGCTTTAGATAAACTTGATTCTATTAGCGGTCTTGATGTTAATGCTTTAAAAGATAAGATATTTAGTAATTTTGAAAATATTGCGGAACATATAACAGGAACACTCCCAGAGACGATTATTTCAGTTGTTTCGAGTATTTTTTCTGGTCTTGGAACTTTTGTTTTAGGTTTAATTATCGGATTTTTCTTACTTATTAGTTTTGATAATACAAACAATTTGTTTAATTTTATTCCTAAGAATATTAGAGGAACAACGATTGAGCTTTTAGATAAGATTAATAGTTCACTCAGAAAATATGTTAAAGGAGCTTGTATAGATTGCGGAGTTATATTTATTTTGAGTTCAATAGGTTTATGGTTAGTTGGTCTTAAGGCTCCAGCTTTATTCGGATTTTTCTGTGGTCTTACAAATATTATTCCTTATGCTGGCCCTTATATTGGTGGGGCACCAGCGGCAATTGTCGGTTTTGTTCAAAGTCCAACAGTTGGTATTTTAGTTATTTTAGTTATTGCAGTTATTCAATTTTTAGAAGGTAATTTTTTACAACCTTATATCATGTCAAAGACAACAAAACTTCATCCAGTTACAATTCTACTTGGACTTCTTGTGTTTGGCTATTTCTTCGGAATTATTGGAATGCTTATTTCAACTCCAGTTATTTCAGTTTGCAAAACAATATTTATGTTTTATGATAATAAGTATGGAATTATGGATTATACAAGGAAAGAGGAGCTTAAAGAGTGAGTAAAATAATACTTATTTCCGGAAAGGCTAGGGCTGGTAAGGATACTACGGCTTTGATTTTAAAGGAAATTTATGAAGAAGAAGGTAAAAAGATTATTAATTTAGCTTATGGCAATTATATTAAAGAATATGCGAAGAAAATAAGCGACTGGGATGGAAGAGATGAGACTAAACCACGAAGTTTACTTCAAAGATTAGGAACCGATATTATTAGAGAAAAAATCGATCCTAACTTTTTTGTCAAAAGGTTATGCGATGATATTAAGGTTTATAGTTATTTTTTCGATGTGATAACGGTTTCTGATGCGAGGTTTCCAAATGAACTCGATACGCCTTGTGAGATGTTTGAAGATGTGATAAAGATAAAGATTGTTCGGGATAATTTTCAAAGTAATTTGACAGATACGGAAAAAAAGCATATAACAGAAACAGCTCTTGATAATTATGATGATTTTGATTATATTATTCATAACGATGGGACTATCTCAGATTTAAGAGAAAAGATTTTAAAATTAGTAAAGGAGTTAAACGTATGAATTTAAAGGAAGAGTATATTAAGTTTTTTGAAGAAAATGGTCATAAACAAATTCCGAGTGCGCCGATAGTTCCAAAGGACGATCCGACGGTACTTTTTAATACAGCAGGAATGCAGCCTTTGGTACCTTATTTACTTGGGAAACCACATCCATATGGTAAGAGACTTTGCGATTATCAGAAGTGTGTGAGACTTACTGATTTAGAGGAGATTGGGGATAAGACTCATCACACTTTCTTCGAGATGCTTGGGAACTGGAGTTTAGGAGATTATTTTAAGAAAGAATCTATTAAATATAGTTTTGATTTTTTAACTAAGGTTTTACATATTCCAGTAGAAAGACTGGCTATTACAGTTTTTGAGGGCGATGATAAAATTCCAAGAGATGAAGTTTCAGCTGCTAGATGGAGAGAGATGGGAATAAGTGATAAAAGAATCGCCTATTTAGGCCGTGATGATAATTTTTGGATTGCCGGTGAAACAGGTCCTTGTGGTGGTGATACTGAGATTTTCTACTTTAGAAGTGAAGATGATATTCCAGAGAAGTTTGATCCAAGTGATGACAGATGGGTTGAAATTTGGAATAATGTGTTTATGGAATTTTATCAAGATGAGGATGGTAATATTACAGAACTTAAGCAGAAAAATGTCGATACTGGTATGGGACTTGAGAGAGTTGTTGCCGTTTTAGAGGGGGTCGATGATAATTATAAGTCTTCTGTTTGGAGTGATGTTATCAGTTTACTTGAGGATATTACGTCACTTCCTTATGATGGTAACGAAAAGGCTATGAGGGTTGTTGCTGATCATATTAGAACAGCAACGTTTATTGCGGCTGATCCGGCGGGTATTAAGCCGAGTAATAATGGCCAAGGTTATATTTTGAGAAGGCTTATTAGAAGAGCTATTAGATATGCGAGAAGTTTAAATATCGATATTAATAGTAACTGGGATGAGAGGATTGCGCTTTTAATTATTTCAAAATATGAGAAGTATTATGATGAACTTTCTGAAAATAAGAATGTCGTATTAGAGGTTCTTAAGAATGAGAAAACGAAGTTTGCAAGGACTTTAGAGAAAGGTTTGAAAGAGTTCGATAAACTCGTTAGAAACGATGAGAAGGAAGTGAATAAGGATATTGCATTTAAGCTTTATGATACTTATGGTTTTCCAATTGAACAGACTATCGAGGAAGCTCGTGAACGTGGTATGAGCGTTGACGAGGAAGGATTTAAAGAGAAATTTCGCGAACATCAAGAGAAGTCTAAGAGTGCCTCTCGCGGTAAGTTTAAAGGTGGTCTTGCTGGAACGAGTGAGATGGAAGTTAAGTATCATACAGCAACACATTTACTTAATGCGGCTTTAAAGATAGTTTTACATAGTAACGATTCGCATCAAATGGGAAGTAATATTACACCAGAGCGAATGAGATTTGATTTTACTTGTAATCATAAACTTAGTAAGGAAGAAATAAAAGAAGCTGAGGATATCGTAAATAAATGGATTCAGGCTGATTATCCGGTTTACAGAAAAGAGATGACTAAGTCTGAAGCTTTGGCATCTGGTGCAGAGTGCAGGTTTATCGAAAGATATCCTGATAATGTTACTGTTTATGAAATCGGTGATGTTTCAAAGGAATTATGTGGAGGTCCACATGTTAAACATACTGCTGTTTTAGGTCATTTTAAGATTGTTAAGGAAGAAGCTTGTAGTGCGGGAGTTAGAAGAATAAAAGCAATTTTAGAAGACTAAAGTATAGATTGACAAAATGTAATTTTTTTGAGAAAATTGTCTTAATAAGGAGGGGATAGCCGTGTTTCAAGATCGAATATTATTAACACCAAAAGATATTCTGGAAAAAGAGTTTAAAATCGATACTAGAGGTTACAGACCCCAAGAGGTAGATAAGTTTCTAGATGATGTTATCAGTGATTATGAAGAGATGTTTTCAATTATTAAGGAGCTTGAGAAAGAAAAAAAAGATTTAATCGATGATAATATTAGGTTAAAACAAGAGGTTCGTAACGCGAGGACGAAACTTGATGTTTTACGGGAAGCAAGTAATAGTGAGGTTAGTAACGCAGATTTGCTCAGAAGAATTTCTAATCTTGAGAAAATTATTTATGGTGATAGAGATAACGATAGATAATATTTTGGCAAACGCTGCATTCTTAGTAATGTAGAGGAAAGTCCATACTTGCACGATCCTGAGATGGTCGTAGTGTTTGTGCATAGGGAAAAAATAACCTATGGTAGTTTTAAGGCTAACGGCGAAGCATAAACCTAAGTCTTTTAGATATGGCAATGCTTTGTAAAGTGCCGCAGTGACGATGCTTTTAGAAATAAAAGAGTGAAACGTGGTAAACCCCGCAAGCAAGAAACCCAAATTTTGGTAGGGGAACCCAGTAAAGGAGAATAGTGGAATCTTTTATGGGACTAGGTAACTAGTAGATAAATGTTTGCCTTCTAGAAATAGAAACAGAATATGGCTTATAAAATATTATTTTTTGTTTACAAGGAATGATTATATGAAAGAAATTGGTGAAAAGTTAAAGGAAGCTAGAGAAAGCATTGGTGTTTCAATTGAAGAGGTAGCTGAGGATTTAAAGCTTAGGCCAACGCAAATCGAAAATATCGAATCTGGTAATTCTGATGCTTTTAAAGACATATTTTCTTTAAAGTATTTTATTAGAGATTATGCTAAGTATTTGGGTCTTGACAAGGAAGATTTAGTTGATGAGTTTAATGAGTATTTGTTTGATTATACTTCTAGACTTTCTTTAGACGATATTAAAGAGGCCAAGAAGGGTAAGAAATCTAATAAGAAAATTAAATCACCATATACGATGGATAAAGGAAATAAAAAAAGATTTTTGATTTTAGCTTTTTATGTACTAGCTTGTTTACTTGTTATTTTGATAGTGTATTTGGTTGTCAGTTTTAATAGGACTCCTGATGATGATTTACCTGAGGGAGCTATTATAACTGATATAAACTGAGGAGGATTTTATGAACTTACCAAACAAATTGTCAATGCTTAGAATTGGTTTGACATTCGTTATTATTGTTATTTTATTATTTCCATTTTCAGCAATGGGAATAACGGTTCCACAGATTTTTGTCAACGAATCAATTGTTGTCGATATTAGATATCCAATAGCTGGAGTTTTGTTTATTATTGCTTCGGTTACAGATTTTATCGATGGATATATTGCTAGAAAATATAATTTGATAACTGATTTTGGAAAGATGATGGATGCGATTGCAGATAAGGTTTTAAATAATTCAATTTTAATTATTCTATGTGCGCAAGGTTTTATTCATCCGATTATTCCAGTTGTAATTATTTTAAGAGATACAATTGTCAATTCTATTAAGATGGTTGCTGGAAACAAAGGTCATGTGGTGGCTGCAATTAAGACTGGTAAATATAAAACTGCGTCAATGATGGTTGGTATTGTACTTACTTTGTTCTACAATATGCCGTTTGAACTTTGGAATATTCATGTAGCTGACTTTTTACTTATAATTGCGGCAGTACTTTCTATTATTTCGGGTGTTCAATATTATCAACTTAATAAAAAATATATTTTTGAAGGAGGAATTTAATTTCTTCTTTTTTTATTGATAATTTTACGAACAAATGTTTTAAAAATCTGTTGACAAGTAGATTTTTATGTTATAAAATTAGGATGTAGGAGTAAAGGAGGATACAGAATGGCAAAGACAACTAATGATGCCAATGGTAATTTAAAACAAGTATTAAACGATATTGAAAAACAATTTGGAAAAGGTTCTATTATGCGTTTAGGTGATAGTGGAACTAGAGAGATAGATGTAATTTCTAGTGGAAGTATAGCTTTAGATGTAGCTTTGGGTATCGGAGGATATCCTAAAGGAAGAATTATAGAAATATATGGACCAGAGTCTTCTGGTAAAACAACTTTTGCGCTTCATGCGATTGCGGAGGCTCAAAAGGCAGGTGGCAAGGCAGCATTTATCGATGCTGAAAACTCTTTGGATCCACAGTATGCCGCAAGACTTGGTGTTGATATTAATGAACTTTTACTTTCTCAACCTGATAATGGAGAGCAAGCCTTAGAGATTACTGAAGCTTTAGTTAGAAGTGGGGCGATTAGTGTAATTGTTATAGATTCAGTTGCCGCTTTAGTTCCACAGGCAGAAATTGAAGGAGAGATGGGTGATTCTCATGTCGGTCTGCAAGCTAGACTTATGAGTCAGGCTTTGAGAAAACTTGCCGGTGTTATTAATAAGACGGGAACTATTGCGATATTTATCAATCAGCTTAGGGAAAAAGTTGGAGTAATGTTTGGTAATCCAGAGGTAACACCAGGTGGAAGAGCTTTGAAATTTTATTCATCTATTAGACTCGATATTAGAAGAAGTGAGTCTATCAAGATGGGAACAGATATTATTGGAAATAAAGTAAATGTAAAGGTTGTTAAAAATAAAATGGCGCCACCATTTAAGGCTTGTCAAGTTGATATAATGTACGGAACTGGTATTTCTAAGGAAGGCGAGGTTATTGATTTAGGTAGCGAAGCTGGTATTATTGAAAAAGCTGGAGCTTGGTATTCTTATAATGGAGAAAAAATTGGTCAAGGAAAAGAAAATGTAAAGGATTATTTAAAAGCTAATCCACAAGTATTTGAAGAAATAATGAACAAGGTTAGAGATTATTATCATATTGGTAAAAAGAACGAAGATAATGAGTAAAAAAATACCCGAATAAATTTGGGTATTTTTTTAGTTAATATATCTTTTTGACTTTTTTGTTTTTTTTGGTATAATTGTTTTAGAATAAGGAAGGGAGATAAATATGAACGATAATAATAATTCAGTTTTTGGAAATCAAACAGTTAATCCTGGAACAAATGAGATGTCAGTAAATAATGGTCAAAATGTGATGGGAGCGGCTCCGGCTCAGGCTACTCCAGGTGTAACTCCAGTTCAAGTAGCACCAAGTGCACCAGAAGTTACTCCAGTTCAAGCAGCACCAGCTGCACCAGAAGTTACTCCAGTTCAAGCAGCACCAGCTGCACCAGAGGTTACTCCAGTTCAAGCAGCACCAGCTGCTCCAGAAGTGACTCCAGTTCAAGCAGCACCAGCTGCACCAGAAGTTACTCCAGTTCAAGAGACTCCAGCAGATGTTACTGCGACAGCCACAGGTACTGAGCAAACTGTTTCACAAACAGAGAATCAAAAGACTGATGATGAGGAACTGATAAAAGATAAAAAAGGAACGACAAGATTTATTATAATTTTATTTGTTATTTTAATTGCGTTTGTAATTGCTTTGCCGTTTATTACTAATTTGTTTAATTAATTATTTTTGGATTATTAGTTTAAAGAAATTAATGATTTTATGAAAGTTTTCATTTGGTGCGTTAATTTCTTTTTTTAGTTTGCTAAAGGCAATATCGATATTTGTTTCGTTTTGGCCGAAGCACTCAAGACATAGATAACTTAGTTTTTTTAAATCATTTTGTTTGTAGGTGTTTTCAAGAAGTTTTAATATTTCATGTTTTTTTTCGGTTTCATATCTTGTTTGAAAGTTTTCTGTTGTTTTTTGCTCGATTATTTTATAATTCAAGATAGTTCCTTTTGTAAGTTTTAGGATGTTTAGGATGTCTTCACTTTCATCGATAAGTAAGGAGCTTTTTTGAGTGGTTAGACCTTCTTTGTTTAGTTTTATGGCGATGACTTCTTTACCATCACTGAGAAGAAAACAGTATTTGATTTTGGTTTGATAATTTTTTTTGAATTTTTCGGTTTTATTGTTTATAGTTTCTAAGAATTTTTCAGAGAATTTAATGGTGTCTTTTTTTATCGTTTGAAAATCTATGGTGGTGGTTTTAAATATGGGAATTTTTTTAATGTGAGTAATTTCATCTTCGTCATTCCATTCATAAAATTCGTAATAGTTTTTTTGAAAGTTTAAAATTATATCATATATGTAGCTCATTTTTCGCACCTCCAGGGATAAATATAGATAAATAGGTGATTATTAGACCGATTGGTCCGATTAAACATTCAACTTTACTACAAATAAAATTAACATATTCGGCAAAATTATACCCAAGTGGGATTAAATTTAAGTAACTTATGATAAATATAAAACCTATTGTGCTTAAACCAAAACCAATTAAGAAGAAGATCATTCTTGTCATGTTAATCAGATCCTTTTAGTTAATTTTATTATTTTGGGTTTCTAAAATTTCCTTTTTTTACTTTTTTGGTAGTTTCATGTTATAATTATTTAGGTGGTAAAAGATGGTGGATGAGACAATAGATAAATTTGAAGGCCCACTTGATTTATTATTACATTTGATTAAACAGGTAAAACAGGATGATATAAATATTTTTGATATAAATATTGCGGAGCTTACTGAGAAGTATTTGGAATATATCGAGAGTATGAAAAGTCTTAATTTAAATGTCGATAGTGAGTATATAGTGATGGCGGCGACACTGATGGAGATAAAGTCTAGAGAACTTTTACCTCATGATGAGGAGGAAGAGGAAGAAGATCCTAAGGAGGAACTTATAAATAGACTTCAGGAATATCAAAAGTACAAGGAAATTAGGGGGACATTTAAAGAATATGCATTAGAGCGCAAGGAAATGTTTTCAAAAGTTCCGAGTATGCTTGATGAGTTTCACGACGATAGGGTGAAGATAAATGATGATGTTACTTTAGATGATTTGATAGATGCTTTTTTGAAGTTTCAAGAGAAGAAAGAGCTTGATAAACCTTTAAATACGGTAATTACTTCAAAAGAGTATTCGATTGATGAGATAGGGCATAAAATAATTAGCAAGTTAAAGGTTAAGAAGAATTTTAAATTTGAGGATTTATTCGAAGAGAGAAATAGAAGTTATGTAGTTGCGACGTTTTTAACGATACTCGACTTGACGAGAAAAGGAAAGTTATTACTTAAACAAGATTATAATTTAGGTGAGATAGTTTTATCTTTAAGGGAAGATGATGTATGAATTTAAAAGCGGTTTTAGAAGGTTTGTTATTTGTAGCTGGTGACGATGGTGTTTCGGCAAGTAAGCTTGCGGAGATTATGGAAATAGATAGCTCCGAAGTATTAAAGTTAATAGATGAACTAAGTGAGGATTGTAAAAGCGAATCTAGAGGGGTTCAAGTAAAGCAATTTGGAGATTTATATAAGTTTGTGACTAAGGAAGAACATTCTAAATATTACAAAAAATTAGTTGACGAGGATATATCTGATTCACTTAGCAATTCAGCTTTAGAGATTTTGGCAATTGTAGCTTATAATCAACCGATTACGAGGGTAACAATCGACGAGATAAGAGGAGTTTCATGTGCGCATATCGTGAGAAAACTCGTCATGAAAAATTTGATTAAGGAAGTTGGGAGATCTGAGCTTCCAGGAAGACCTCTTTTGTATGGGGTAACTGATCAATTTTTAGATTATTTTGGTCTTAAGTCTTTGGATGATTTACCAGAGATAAAGGTGGAGACGGAATCAGGAGAAAAGGAACTGTTTGATTCAAAATATAAAGAAGAGTAGACTTGGAGGTTTAGTTTGAATGTATAAATTAACAGAGAATAAGAAATTTGAAGGTATTGTATTTGATGATAATAATTTTTGGTCAGAGATTATAAATATAGTTGGTTCAGGAATAGCTGGATGTATATTTGCAAGTCAAGTAAATTTTCCATTAAATATTAAAGATGGTGTTTTTGCAGGGTTTACGTTTGTAAGTTTGGCAATTTTAGGGAGTAGTGTTTTAGAAATTGCAAAATTTGATAAACAAAAAAAGAAAAATTTAAAGCATTAATTGATTTTTCTTTTTTTAATGTGTTATAATGTTTATGTTGCTTGTGTGGCGGAATTGGTAGACGCGCACGACTCAAAATCGTGTGGCATTAGCCGTGTGGGTTCGATTCCCACCACGAGCACCATAGGGAAATTAGTCGAACTAATCGACTTCTATATATGAAAGGTTAATTTCGGTTAACCTTTTTTGTTTGCTCGAAAGGAGTTGATTAGTTATGCAGATAATAAAGGAAAAGTTAGATATTGACGAAACTTTAAATAAAAGAATTAATAATCTACTTAAGTTTATTAGTATTAAGTCAAAGCTTATAAATGGAAATATTATTCATATTTCAAAAACTAATCTTGCTTATATTGAACCACATAAATTAGTTATTAATGAAATAACTTATTTATTCTTTAATAATTGTGAAAATGTTTATATTAATACTCTTGAACAATCTATATCTTTAAATGAATTGGAAAGGCATATTAAAGCAAATAAAATTAATTAATATATTTTAAAAACACTTTTAAAATACTATTTAGTTTACTTTTGAAACACTAAATTCATACTATTTAGTTTATTGTAAAAATGTAGTCAAGTTCTATAATATTATAAAATGCCTAAATTATGAAAGGAGTTATGAAAACAAATGAAAAATGCGGCAATATATTGTAGAGTATCTACTGAAGACCAAGCACGTGAGGGTTATTCTTTAGGAGAACAATTAGAAAAATTAAAAGATTTATGTAAATTTAGAAATTACAATATTTATAGAGTCTATGAAGATGCAGGTATTAGTGCTAAAGATATGGATCATAGACCAGAATTTAAGAAAATGCTAGAAGATGTAAAAAATAAAAAGGTAAATGTGATAGTATCTTATAAATTAGACAAATTGAAGAAAAGCAAAAAGAAGAAAAAGAATTAGATAAATATAATTTTACTTTTGAAGATATAATGTTAAAAAGAGATTTAGAAATCATTAAATCTATAACTATTCCTTTTTATCAAGACAATTTTAAGATTAAATGGAATGAACTTTCGGTTAGTGAAAAACAAAATCTAATAATGGCTTATATTGATTCAATAGAAGTTATTAAAAAAGATAAAAATAGTTTAGAAATAAAACAAATAAATTTTAGAAAAACGTTTATAGAAGAATATGCTAATCTATTTAACAAAAATGCAATTAATTGTTATAAGGAAGTATTTGTTAATGATAATAAT
>CALVIC010000026.1 GCA_944329365.1 uncultured Bacilli bacterium | reverse complement strand
TTTATGTTGGAGTACCCTGCAAAATTTTAGTAATGTTTAGCAATAGTAAACGGCTTACCTTCTTCATTTAAGTTGGAGTACCCTGCAAAATTTTAGTAATGTTTAGCAAGATAGTATAAGGCTTTTGTTACGAAGTCGTTGGAGTACCCTGCAAAATTTTAGTAATGTTTAGCGTTTTATTATAAAGATTACGTGCAAATACTGTTGGAGTACCCTGCAAAATTTTAGTAATGTTTAGCTTTATAAATGTCATATACTTCAATCATGCCGTTGGAGTACCCTGCAAAATTTTAGTAATGTTTAGCAGCGAGCAACTCATGAATTTATCAACTAAGTTGGAGTACCCTGCAAAATTTTAGTAATGTTTAGCATAATCATAGATTGTATTAGGGTTGTGCCGTTGGAGTACCCTGCAAAATTTTAGTAATGTTTAGCGATACCTTTATCATATGACGAAAGTTTATCGTTGGAGTACCCTGCAAAATTTTAGTAATGTTTAGCAAACCATTCCAAGAAGACACTATAACAATAGTTGGAGTACCCTGCAAAATTTTAGTAATGTTTAGCTTATTTCCATAATTTTTTCCTCCTTTTTTAGTTGGAGTACCCTGCAAAATTTTAGTAATGTTTAGCAATTTTCTTGTTTTACTGTAATTTCATTATGTTGGAGTACCCTGCAAAATTTTAGTAATGTTTAGCGCTATAACAAAAAAGGGCTTTACGCCCAAAGTTGGAGTACCCTGCAAAATTTTAGTAATGTTTAGCAATTTGTTTTGTAGTTCGGTCACGGCGTCGGTTGGAGTACCCTGCAAAATTTTAGTAATGTTTAGCTTACCATTTTGACCATTCTTGCCATCTATAGTTGGAGTACCCTGCAAAATTTTAGTAATGTTTAGCCTTCAGAAATTAAAGCACTTGAGTCTTCGCGTTGGAGTACCCTGCAAAATTTTAGTAATGTTTAGCTAAGTAAACCCGCCTTTGTAACTTCTTCTAGTTGGAGTACCCTGCAAAATTTTAGTAATGTTTAGCCAAAAGAATAAAAGACCGAGACTTAAGAATGTTGGAGTACCCTGCAAAATTTTAGTAATGTTTAGCTTATATAAATCCAGATGGCGGTTGGACTGTGTTGGAGTACCCTGCAAAATTTTAGTAATGTTTAGCAACAATGTCTTTATAAACACGTTCATTGTGTTGGAGTACCCTGCAAAATTTTAGTAATGTTTAGCTTTACTCTTAAAATATATCATAAATAAGAGGTTGGAGTACCCTGCAAAATTTTAGTAATGTTTAGCAAATTAATAGATGTAACGGATTTAGAAGCAGTTGGAGTACCCTGCAAAATTTTAGTAATGTTTAGCAGATTTTGGTGAGAATGTGGCTATTGATGAGTTGGAGTACCCTGCAAAATTTTAGTAATGTTTAGTTTATTGTTGCAATATATATTAATGAATTAAGTCTTTTTATTTCTTTATTTCTTGTTTATTATTAAAAGAAGAACTATTTTCTAGTCCTTCTTCAATTCTTCCTTGCTTTGCAAATTTTTGGGATTTATCCCCAGTGCTTCCCACGGGTCTGTTTCTGCCATGAAGAATTTTCGTATTTTCATTATTAGATGTTTCAATAATTTCATCAGATTCACCTCTAAAAATATCATACAACGAGTTCAAACTTTTTTCAATCTTATTCATTTTAGATAAAATCTGTTCTCTTTGTGGATGGGTTGGATTTGATTTTGATGATTCTGGAGCTATATGCATTCTATCTTCCTTCGACATATCATTCATATATCTTTGCTTTGTATCTGAGGCTTCTATTTCACCAAGACGATTAGCATATCTACGGCGTCCTAATATTGTATTTGTTCCAGTATTAAATCCTTCAACATGTTGAATTACATGTTGTCTTTCATGTAATAGAGTTCCTTTTAACTGTTTCCTATCACTAAGCAACGAATTATTTATCTCTATTTCTTTTTCTCCATAATAGGTTGTTGCACCATTTTGTTTGTTTTTAAAAGAAATATTATAATCAGCTAATTCAGGATATAATTCAAATAAATAATCATGACTGATTATATCCTTGAGTTTATAAGTTGAATTCTGGTTTATATTTTTTATTAGTTTAATTGAACTATCATCAAATTCAAACTTCCATTTGCCATATTTATCTTGAAACCACTTAGTTTGTTGTCTAATTTCTTCATTATTTACTCCATCTTTTTTTAATTTTAAAGCTTTTTCATAATTCTTCAAAGCATCCGACTTATATTTTGAATCTTTCATTTGTTTTATGGCGTTAATACCACCTATACTATATTCTGTTTCTGCACTAGCGTCAGCCTCGTTATTTTGATATATCTTTTCAAATGTACGTTTTACTTTTTCTAGTTGTCTAGCTTCTTTTGAACCAGCTGTTGCCATCTTATAAAGATGTTTAATTTCATCATATACCTTTTGAAATATATTTCTATGTTTAGAAAGATTTTGTACAAACTCAGTATCACTAAATATGTATTGTCCCGCAAGTTCACTTGTAAGTTCGTTATCTATGTTAACTCCTTTAACATTTTTATATGCTTCTGTGAGTTTTGGTTTTAACTTATCAAAATCACCTTTTGTTTTTGCATACTCAAATAGTTCATCTTGAAGTGTTTTATAATCTTGTTTTAGATCTATGTCATCTTAAATAGTACTAAAACACTGTTAGATATACAGTATATAATAATTCTCAAAATGCATTACGTTTTAAAAAGAAAATGCAAAATGGAACACATATTGCACTTGACATTTTAATTAAAAATTAAAATTCATAACTTATCGTAAAACTTTACTTTAATTTTACCATAAGTTAAATATCAAAAATAAAACAAATTAGACATGTTAATAACTAAAAAAGTAACAAACATAAATAAAAATGCTATAATAGTAAAGAAAGGTAAGATGTATATGAAGTTATATAGTAATGAAATAGTTTTTCGTGGACATCCAGATAAAGTCTGCGACCAAATAAGTGATGCCTTGTTAGACGCTTACTTAGAAGGCGATAAAAATTCCAGATGTGCCATCGAAGTCATGGGTGGTAAAGGAAAAATATTCATAACTGGAGAAGTCACCAGTAATTCTATAGTAGATATTGAAAGTGTAGTCAAAAGAGTATTAAGAGACATTGGATATAAAGATAATTATGAAATAGTAAATAACCTTGGCCATCAAAGTAGAGATATTGCCCTTGGAACAAACGACGCTGTAGGTGGTGCTGGTGATCAAGGAATGATGTTTGGCTATGCCTGTGACGACACCAAGGAATTACTTCCTAAAGCTATGGTTATTCTCCAAAAACTATCTTGGAAATATGATGAGCTAAGAAAGCAATATCCAGACATCTATTATCCAGATGGTAAAGCCCAAATAACTGGTTATTATGATGATGAAATGAAACTAAAAAAAATCAAAACATTCACTGTATCTTATAATAACTGCGAATGTAGAAGAGAAGAAACTGATAACCAAATAAAACAAATATGTGATGAAATATGTAATGAATATCATGTTGAAGTTGAAAATTACCTCATAAATCCAACCGGTAAATTTCTAATTGGTGGATTTGAAGGAGATGCTGGACTAACAGGAAGAAAAATAGTCGTTGATAGTTATCAATCATTCGCCCCAGTAGGTGGAGGTGCCTTTAGTGGCAAAGACCCAACAAAAGTTGATCGTAGTGGTGCCTATATGGCTAGAGAAATTGCCAAATCATACTTAAGAGAATATCATCTTAAATGGTGTGAAGTTCAGCTTAGCTACGCTATTGGCATTGCTAGACCTTTGGCTATTTATATAAATAGTAATAAAGGTAACATTGAACCACCAGAAGAACTATATGCCATGTGTACCCCACAAAACATCATTGCATCACTAAATTTAAAAAATATAAAATATGAAGATACCGCTAAATTTGGTCATTTTCAAAACTAGATAGAAAGGAATAATCATGGTAGATTTTAAAAATAAAGCCCTAATTAAACTAGGACATATTCCAAATGAAAGAGGAAAAGAAATCGTCAAAGACATCATAATAAAAAATGAAGAAATAATCGCTTCATTTGAATCCATGCGCGATAAACTAATATTCACCAACAAAAGAATAATTTCTGTAAATGTCCAAGGACTAACCGGTAAAAAAATCGACTACACATCTATTCCGTATTCGAAAATCCAAGCCTACTCAGTTGAAACTGCCGGCATGATGGATATGGACGCTGAAATTGACATAACCATAAGTGACCTTGGAACCGTTAGATTCGAATTAACCGGAACAACCGACATCAAAGAAATATGCCGGGAAATATCTGAAAAAATCTTAGATTAACAACCAAAGTTAATCTTTTTTGCATCTATTGACGAACACATGTTTACTTTGCTAAAATAAAATAAGAAGGTGACCATATGAAAAAAAGAAAATTCAAAACCCAAAATGCCATAATAACCCTAGCTCTTTTAATTATTTTAGGCCTAGGAGGCTTTTATCAAGATGACATAAAAAGTATAATCATCCCAGATGAACCTGAAACCAAAGACGAAGCACAAACAGTATCTCATTCATATGACATTGGAAATATTCCTGAATATAGTGGTGAACCTGTCATAGCCATTAATAATAGTAAACCAGAATTTACAAAAGAAGAATTACAAATCAAATCACTTGAAGAATATAGTGACTTAGATTCCCTTGGTCGCTGCGGACAAGCTATTGCTTTAGTTGGTAAAGAAACCATGCCTACCGAAGAAAGAGGCTCAATCGGTATGATAAAACCAACCGGGTGGCACACCGTTAAATATGACATCGTCGACGGTAAATACCTATACAACAGGTGCCACCTAATAGGTTATCAACTAACTGGTGAAAATGCTAACGAAAAAAATCTTATAACCTGTACCAGATACATGAATGCCACCAGTATGCTTAAATACGAAAACGAAGTTGCCGACTACATCGAAAAAACCGGTAACCACGTTCTCTACCGCGTAACCCCAATCTTTGAAGGTGAAAACCTTCTGGCAACCGGTGCCCAAATGGAAGCTGAATCTATCGAAGATAACGGCGCAGGAATATCGTTCAACATCTTCGTTTATAATATTCAAGATGGAATCACAATTGATTATAAAACTGGAGATAGTAATTTAAATCAGTAAAAAATACTGGTTTTTTTAATAAAAAAAAGGAAATTTGAGGTCGACACACTATGATTATCTATGAAGGGGCCAGAAAGGAAGATATATATGTACACAATTACCAAATATTTAACCCTAATCATCACTATGTTAACCGGAGCTCTTACAAGCATAAATACTCATGGCCTAGAAATACCCATAGTCAAGCAAAATGGCGGACTCTACTTAAGTACGCCAAACCGTTACGTCTATAAAGGAATAAACCCTAATAACTATCTAAAATTTAATAATGAACTTTGGCGAATTATTTCCTTTGAACCAGATGGTACAATAAAGATAATTAAAGCCGAAAATCTCAAAAACATCCCTTTTGACGAAAATAACCAAAACAACTGGGAAACATCAACGCTAAACAAATATCTAAATCAAAACTTTTATCTAAGCCTTTCCAAAGACATTCAGGACCAAATAGAAAATCACACTTGGAATATTGGCGCCATCTATAAAACCCAAAAATCTGGCATAGCTTTAAAATATACGGTTGAAGAAGAAAAAGAACAAATAACTACCTCAAAAATTGGTCTCATAAGTATGAGTGAATATATTGAGGCTATGGATAACTCTAAAATCTGTGGAAACATCAGCCTCATCTTCAAAAATGAAACCAAATGTCAAAATTATCTAGACAAAATAGTTAAACAAAACAACCTTGAAGCCGCTTGGACAATCTCTAAAGATGAATACTCCGAAAGTACCGTTTACTATATCGGCAATACATATTTCCCTGATAATATGGCAAATAGTAATTTTATTGCCGCGATGCCCGCACTTTACCTAAATAAAAACATCACTCTAATAGGTGATGGTACAAAACAAAATCCATATCAAATTACCAAAACAAACTAATTATTTTGGCAAACATATTCTGGCTAAACGGCGCACTATAAATAAATTTTGGATTATCACTATAAATTGCCTGACAAATCTTATTCACAATTGAAGTCAAAATTCTTTGCTCAAAAAATAAAACAAACTTGTCATAACTATGAATAAAATCTAATTGATATTCAAAAAAAGAATTAACATCCATAAAATCGTATTTCTTATCCATTGCCAGCTTATTAAAACCTGTCCTATAAAGACCTGGTAAAATAAGAGAAACCTTAATGTCTGAGTCTAGCAACATGAGCTCAAACCTCAAAGCCTCAGTCATTTTAATTAAACTAGCTTTACTTCCCGAATACGCCCCTAAAAAAGGCATTGGAATTCTTCCAGCTAAAGATCCCATAATTATCACTTTTCCGCGTCCTCTTCTTATCATCTTATGTAAAACCTGCTGTAGTAAATAAAAATTACAAAACACATTTGTCTCAAAATTATCGCGAATTCTATCTACCGGCATCTCAATCATCGAACCACTTTCTGCAATCGCCGCATTAGCAATATAAATATCGATATCTATATTCTCAATCTTCCGGTAATCATCTTCATTTGTAATATCTAATTTTATGCAAGTTACATTCTTGTAATTTTTATACTTATCCTTCATCACCCGAACCTGACTATCCGTATGTCCAGTTAAATATAACTCATAATCATCAATTATATTGTCTATAACCTTTGAAATAATTCCGCTGCGCGCTCCTGTAATTAAAATCTTCTCCATAAATAATCACCAATTATATCCTAACCCATTAAACTGTAATTATACTGTAATTGACAACCAAAATTAAAAATGATAACCTTAAAAAGTAAGGAAATGATAATATGAAATGTAACTTTTTAAATAATCGCGCCATTCATTCGCTAAGCGTCGCCAAACTCATGTCTAAATTTTCTCACCTGATAAATCGTCATCCTGAAGACATGTTTTTACTCGGATACATTCATGACATAGGTTACGCCATAGGTGGTGAAAACTCTAATCATAATTTATATGGTGGAAAACTTTTGATGCAAAATAATTATCCATATTCCAAAGAAATATTAAACCACGGAATAATCACAGATTATAATTCAGATGAACTCACCTTACTAAATATCTGTGATATGTCGGTAAGTAGTAAAGGTGAAATCGTAACCTTTGAAAATCGTAAAAAGGATATCGCCGAAAGATACGGAATCAACTCTAAAGAAATTCAAACATTCGATGCTCTTCGAACTAAAATCGAAAAAACAGAAATATATAAAAAGATAAAAGAAACCTTAGAAAAGGAGAATCTTTATGGAAACCAAATCTAAATTTACAATGATAGATGAACCATTTATTTGTGACGTTTGTGGTAGAGAAGTAAAACCCTTAGGATATACTGCCAGAGATCACTGTCCTTATTGTCTTTCATCCAAACACGTCGATATAAATCCTGGCGACCGTGCAGAAAAATGTCACGGAACCCTTAAACCAATTGCCATTGAACCATTTAAAAAAGATACATATAAAATAGTATATAAATGTGAAAAATGTGGTATGCAAAAGAAAAACATTGCCGCCAAAGACGATAACTTTGATCTAATCCTTAAAATAATGTCAAATCCAGTATCATTCAATTAAAGGTAATATTATTCAAGAATAATAAACCAAACGTCAACTATGATATTTTTCCTTTACTACATTCTAAAAGACGTGATATAATAAAAAAAGAATAGAGGGATAAAATGTTTGAAAAAAGAAGTCAAGCCCTATTTGCCGGCTGTGTTTTTGCCACAACAACAGTTATATACATGGCCGCATACTATGGAGCTTATCTATTAATCACGGGGTTATATGTTCCATATGAATTGTTTATTATAATGCCAATGATTTTTCTTTTAGGATTTGGTGCGGTTTTTGCTTGGATAGGATTTGTTATATCCAAAAAGTCATATGCAGTAATTGGAACCCTGCTTTGCTTCATCGGTTCATTCTTATTACTTCCAGTAAATCCTTTGTTAATTGCCTATATGGTAGTCTTGGAAATAGTTGGATGCATTGAATTAAATAAATATAAGCCAGTTGAAATAGAAGTTGAAGAAGAAACTTACAGCCTCCAAAAGAAAAAAACTAAAGTCAAATCTAAGTAAAATTGACTTTGAATTAAAATAACATAATTATATGGAGAAAGGGAAAAATGTTTAGCTATAAACCTACAATAGAACAAAAAAATGTTTTAACAAAAACATTAAATATATGATAAATCAAATTGAAAGTAATTTAAATGATATTGAGAATCTTGAAAACGAACTATATTTAGAAATATCCAAAAAACAAGTAGCTGAAAACTTAAAAAAAGTACTATCCACGATAAAAAAATGGCCGGAATATTTTACTACTAATAATATTAATAGTATTCAACAAGAATATAAAAAAGTAGAAAGTGATATATCAGAATTAGAATTATGCTTAGCGGATTATGACGACATATTCCACTTAGATGGTATATCATATGCATTATATCAAATAGGAAAACTTTTAATCAATATTTTAAATGCTAAGGATAGTAAATACAATGACAGATGAAAAACCAATAATTAAAGCGACAACACCAAACAGTAAAAAATACGATACCAAAATTGATATTTATACAGATGATCCAAGAGAAAAACATGAATCTATTCATATTGCAATAGACAGTGATGATAAAAGTGCACACATAATTGATACAACTAATGGAGATACAGAACATACAGATATAAAGTGCTATTTAACAACTGCATGTATGAGACACTTCAAAGAAAATTTCGATGATAATTGCTACGAATTACAAGTGTTAAGATGGTTTAGAGATAATTTTGTTTCTGAAAGAAACAAGGAATATTATTATGAAATGGCTCCAATAATAGTTAAAAATATAGAAAAAATTGATGGCAATAATAAAATTTATAACTACATATATGAAAACGTTATTGATGCAAGTGTAAAAGCAATTGAAAAAGGAGATTATGAATCTGCATATAATCGATATAAGAGCAGTGTTGTTGCCCTTGCCGAACAATTTGGCACACGAAAAAATAATAATGCTTTTGTCAAGAAAAAAGTTTAAATGTTTCCTAATTAGAACATGAATATACTCCAAACTAAAGTCAAATCTAAGTAAGATTGACTTTGAATTAAAATAATATAATTATTTGTACTTAATTTCTAAAAAGATTGAGTACTATTTTTTTCGTGCAAAAATCGTTAATGATACTATGTATAAAATGATAATTATTACTTGAAAAGGAATTAAAAAATCTTTTTTGTTCATAAACATCAAGCTTCCTCTCATATGAAAGTTGGCAAGTACTCAAGACTACTTATGTATTTCCTAGGTAAATTATCCAAACGCTTTTCTAGTAAAATGTTTATTACATTTTTATTCGAAAAGGTAATAAACATGCTATAATTAAAAGAGAAAGAAAGTGGTCTTATGCTTGAAAAAATACCTAATCATAGTTTAGTCATTATCCCAAACAATTTAAAAAACAAACTCTTAAAAGAAATATCTCAAAATAAAAAACTGATAAATATTAAAATGATGACCAAAGAAGAATTTATTCAAAACTACTATGGCAAAATAAAACCCGAAGCCACCTATTTTTTGATGAAAGAATTTCATCTAAATTTTTCTGTTGCTCAAAAATACTTAAAAAACATCTTTATTAATCATCCTAAAATAAAAAAATACTATGATTATCTCATGGCAAACAATCTTATCGAAAAAAATCCCTTATTTAACCCCAAAAATATCACTATAATTGGTTACCCAGACCTTGAACCATACCTTCTAAACGAACTAAAAAAATATAACCTAAACATTACCGAAGAGACTAAAAACGACTACCTACCAAAAGTTTATGAATTTAGTACCATGCAAGATGAAATCGCCTATGTTGCCACGCAAATCGCCGAAAACTTAAAAACTAAATCACCAAGCGAAATATTTATCACTGGCCTAACTAACGATTACATCCCCGAACTAAAAAGAATCTTCTCTCTTTATAAAATACCACTAAACATTAATAATAAAATTTCCATTTACAGTACGTCAGCTGTCCAAACCTTTTTAAAAAACTTAACTGAAAATAAAGACTTAAATATCGCTTTAGAAAAAACACCAAATGGTGAGGTTAAAAACAAAATCATTGACCTTTTAAACCGATATAATTTACCGGTAGACGAAACATATCTAACTATAATTAAAGAAAAATTAAAAAAACTAACCATCCCTGCTAAAAAATATGACAATGCTGTAAACGTTATTTCATTAAACGAAATAAATGACAAAGATAAAATCTATTATATCTTAGGCTTTAATCAAGAACTAATTCCAAAAATATATAAAGATGATGACTTAATCGCTGATGATGAAAAACCCCAATATAATTTACTTACATCTACCAAAAAAAATATCATTCAAAAAAAAGTCACCGAAAGGCTTATAAAATCTTCTCCAAACATTACTATAACCTATAAATTAAAAGATACATTCAGTACCTATTATCCATCATCCTTAATATCTGAATTAAACCTCGAAGTAATTAAAAATCCAGATATAAAATATATCTACTCAAACCTCTTTAATAAACTAACCTTAAGTAAATACTTAGATGACTATCTAAACTATAATCAAAAAGATAAAAACCTAGACATTCTCTGGTCTAACTATTCAAACATCGATTATGGAACATACGATAATAAATACCATCAAATAAATAAAGAAAATCTTATGACCTATCTTCAAAATAAATTAACCTTATCATATACTAGCCTAAATAATTACTCGCTCTGTCCATTTAAATACTATGCAAATAACATCTTAAAACTAGACCCTTATGAAGAAACCTTTCCTATTTTAATCGGTAACCTCTTTCATTACTGCCTCTCACACCTTTACGACGAAAACTTTAACCTTGAAACAGAATACCGCAAATACCTTAAAGATAAAGAACTAAGTCCTAAAGAAAAATTCTATTTAAAGCGTCTTTATAAAGTATTAGAAAAAGATATTGAAATAATAAAAAGAGAAGAAACTCATACAACTTATAATAAACATCTTACCGAAAAAAAACTGACCATTTCTAAAAGTCAAAACCCTGAAATAAACTTTACTGGTATTATTGATAAAGTAAGCTATAATGAAAACCATGCCATCATTACCGATTATAAAACCGGAAGCGTAACTGCTACCTTAGATAATCTAAATTATAGTTTAAATATGCAACTTCCCATCTACCTTTATCTAATCAAAAATAGTAACCTTGGTTATAACGTTATGGGAATCTACCTTCAAAAACTTTTAAATACACCCACACTAGATAGTGAAAATCCCGATAAAGAAATTGCCGATAACTTAAAACTATCTGGATATACGGTAAATGACGAGGACATTATTCAAGAAATCGATGACACTTATGAAAATAGTGAGCTAATCAAAGGTTTAAAAAAGACAAAAAACGGCTTTTCTTCTTACAGTAAACTTTTAAATTACGAAGATTTTGATAAAATATATCAAATAACTGAAGACAATATAAATAAAACCATTAAAAACATTCTAGAGGGAAACTTTGAAATCAAACCAAAAAGAATCGATAATGAAAACATAAGCTGTAAAAATTGTCCATTTAAAGACCTTTGCTTCTTCAAAGAAGAAGATATAAAAAATTTAAAAAACACTAAAATAACGGAAATCCTAGGAGGTGAAGAAAATGCCAAAATGGACTAAAGAACAAGAATTAGCCATCAACGAAAAAGGAACAAACATCATTGTTTCAGCTGGTGCGGGTTCTGGGAAAACTGCCGTCTTATCCGAAAGAGTCTTAACCCATCTTAAAAATGGCGTTCATATCGATGAGCTTTTAATTCTAACCTTTACCAATGCTGCTGCCGCTGAAATGAAACAAAGAATTAGAAAAAAAATAAAAGACGTTGAAGCCTTAAAACCTGAACTAGATAAAATTGATTCAGCACCGATAACCACTTTTGACGCCTACGCCTTATCCTTAGTCAAAAAATATAGTCATCTTTTAAACATCTCCTCTAATATTTCTATAATTGATAGTAGCATCATCAGTATTCAAAAATCTCATTACTTAGATGAAATATTCGATTCCTACTATGAAAAAGAAGACCCTAAATTTCTTAAATTTATTGGTGACTTCTCCCTAAAAGACGATGAATCCATCAAGAAAAATATTTTAAAACTAAACTCCAAACTAGATAACCTCTATAATAAAGATGAATATTTAAAAACATACCTAGATAATTATTTTAACGAAGAAAAATTAAATGAATATTTAAACGCCTATATAAACCTCATCATCCATAAAAAAGACGACATCATATATCAAATTAAAAACTTAAGCTATTACTTAGATGGAAAATATATAACTAAAATAGAAGAAGCACTAATAACTTTATTGAATGCCAAAACATATGACGAAATCAAAAAATCACTTCCCGATAAAATACCAAACCTTCCAAGAGGCAGTGAAGAAGAAGCCAAAACCCTTAAGAAAAACCTCTCCGAAACAATTAAAGAAATATCAAACCTTACTAAATATGAAAACGAACAAGAAATAATAAACACCATTGTTAAAACTAAAGATTACATATCGATTATTATCGATATAATCTTAAAACTTGATGAAAAAATAAATAACTATAAAGAAAAAGAAAATATGTATGAATTCATCGATATTTCAAGAAAAGCCATAAACCTCTTAGAAACCCACCCAGAAGTCTGCGAAAGCCTAAAAAACAAATACTATGAAATCCTTATCGACGAGTACCAGGATACCAATGACCTTCAAGAACTGTTTACCTCATACATCTCTAAAAACAATACCTATATGGTTGGTGACATTAAACAATCTATTTATCGTTTTCGAAACACTAATCCCGAACTCTTTAAATCAAAATATGAAAAATATTCTAAAAAAGATAACGGTATCAAAATCGATTTAAATAAAAACTTCCGTTCTAGAAGTACAGTCCTAAATGATATAAATCAAATGTTTAACCAAATCATGGATACTAAAATAGGTGGAGCCGATTACATCGAAAGCCATCAAATGATTTTCGGAAACACGAGTTATGAAAGGATTAATAAAGAAAACTATGACCTTGAAATTCTAAACTATCCCCTTCCTGAAGATAAAAAGTTTTCAAACGAAGAAATCGAAATCTTTACCATTGCGAAGGATATCAAAAATAAAATAAATAATAATTTTGAAATAATGGACCCAGATACAAATGATCCACGACCAGTTACTTATAGTGATTTTGTTATCTTAATTGACCGGGCAACCGCCTTTGAAAACTATAAAAAAGTCTTTGAATATCTAAATATTCCCCTAACCATTTACCGTGATAAAGCTATAACCTCATCCTTAGAAATAACCTTACTTAAAAACATCTATAATTTAATCTTGAAAATCAAAAACCATAAATATGATGCCGAGTTTAAACACTCATTTATATCTTTATCTAGAAGTTACCTTTTTGAAATAGATGATAATACTATTTTCAATACCATTTTAAACAAAAACTATCGTGATACCGAAAACTATCAAAAATGTCTAAATCTTCTTCAAAACATCGAAGAAAAAACAAACGAACAACTCATCTATGAAATAATAAAGGAATTTAACTTCTATGAAAAATCGATCAAAGTAGGGGACATCGAATCCCATTTAAGTGTTTTAGAAGCAATAATTAAAATATCTGAAAACTGTGATAGCCTAGGTTATACAATTGAAGACTTCTATAATTACCTAAGTGAAGTCTTAGAAACCGGATTAGATATCAAACTATCATTTAGTAAAGGAGAATCTGAATCTGTTAAAATTATGACTATTCACGCTTCTAAAGGACTAGAATTCCCAGTCTGTTACTATAGTGGCCTCTCTAAAAAATTCAATATCGATGACCTTAAAAGTCCCTTTTACTTCTCAGAAAAATATGGCTTTATCGTTCCATACTTTGATAAAACGCCTAAAAATACCATTTTAAAAACCTTACTTAAAAATGAATATATCGAAGACGAAATATCTGAAAAACTAAGGTTATTCTATGTTGCCCTAACTAGAGCTAGAGAAAAAATGATCATCGTAACCCACCTTAATTTAGAATCACTCTCTTATAAAGATAACGGAATTATCTCCGATGAAATAAGGCTTAAATATCGCTCTTTCTTAGACTTTTTAAACTCTATTGTACACTCTCTAGACAAAAACATTACGCTAGTTGACTTATCAAAGATAAATCTTACTAAAGACTATAATTTATCAAGCAAATCTTTAAATTACCAAAAATCAAAAATAACTGAAAAATTAAACGTTCAAGAATTAAATATCGAATCTAATTTAATTGAAAATACTCATTTTTCTAAAAACATAAATAAACTTGAAACAAAAGAAGAAAAGAAAAATATCGAAATGGGTCTTCATATGCATAAAATATTCGAGGACATTAACCTCTTAAATCCCGATTATTCTAAACTCTCAGAATTTTCCCAAAATAAAGTTAAAACCTTTATAAACACTAAAATACTAGAAGGTGCCTTAGATATATATAAAGAATATGAATTTATATATCTTGATCAAGATGAAGAAAAACATGGAATTATCGACCTTTTAATAACTAAAGAAGATAAAAATATCATAGTCGATTATAAATTAAAAAACATATCTGATAAAGCTTATTTAAAACAGCTTAATGGTTATAAAAAATATATTGAAAAAATCACTAATAAACAAACTGAAATATATTTGTATTCTATATTAGATGAAACTCTTCAAAATATAACAAAAGTTCCAAATTAATGGAACTTTTTACATTTAGGATAATTTTAAAATATTATTTTACAATTTCGTATGGATTTGATTCAGTTCCTAATCCACATAATTTAAGTTCAGAAGTTAAATGAACAACAGGAGAAACGTTTTCAGGACTATTTCCATCTACTCCACTTTCATAGTCTCTTAAACTCCATACACTACGTGTAGTTATACTATAAGACGTCAAAGTCCAGCCAATAAATAGATTAGTCCTAATCCATGTTGTATTAAGGCACCCAGTAGTAACATAATTATTTTCATGGCTACCATAGCTTCTATCACAGTAATTTTCATTATTACTATTTGATCTAATAAAATCACTAAGGTTAATTAAAGCCACTTTCCCATTCCATTTATATTTTGCTTCATCTTCTAATTGTTGACTCATTGTATAGCTTGTACTTTTTACATTTGTATGAGAAACACCACCAATATTATAATCATAATTGACTACTAGTTTTTGAGCATCATTAGATAAGGTATAATAATAAGTGTTGTTTAAATAATCATTTAAATTACTGTCTGCTTCAACAACTCCTGATGCACTATCACCTGTAAATACTTCTGGACTACCAACCATATTTGCGGTTGCTGCCCACACATTACAAGAAGTTCCGGAATATGCACAATATCCTGTTGTTCGGTGACCTTTATTATCAAAAGACATTTGACCAATACTTTCCCATCGTATTATTTTTAATGTTCCATTTGCTTCAACAGCAATAATCCTCCAAAGCTCATCGTTAAAATTTATATAATTGTTAACCTCCGCCCCTCTATATACGTATCTTCCATCTTCATATGAATCTTTATATATTCCACTACCATCAGTTACAAGATTTTTTTCCATTATTTCTTTTGCGCTTTTTCCTTTGCAAAGTATATTTCCTTTTGCATGTAAACTAATATTTGTATTAAAAGCCGCATACCCACCTGTCATTATTATGAGAAATGCAAAGACACTTATAATTACAATATTTCTTTTTCTTTTTTCTCTTTTCCTTCTAATTTTCCGCATTTTATAACCTACCTTTAATCAAATTATATACGCAAAGCGTATATAAGTCAATATTCCTTTTGCGTATATATTAAAATGTAATTGGTGAGCGTAATGTTACTAAAAAGAATAAGAAACTTAAGGGAAGATAATGATTTAAAACAAATTGATTTAGCTAAATTATTACAAATATCCCAGGCCCAGTATTCACGCATTGAAACTGGTGAAAATGATATTACACTTGATAGCCTGATACGTCTCGCCATATTCTATAACACAAGTATTGATTACATTTTAGAACTTACTAACGAAAAAAAACATATGCTCGTTCTAAAAAAACAAATTAAAATCGGTTATTGTAACAGATTTTTTTATTGTCATTATCACTAGCAAAATCCATGAACTATTTGCATGATTAAGACAATATATGAATTATTACAAAAATATTCCAACAAAAACTGTTCTATTATAAAAAACTTGCGACACTGTCACAAGTTTTTTAAGAATTGTTAATTTACTTTAATATATTACTTACCATTATAAATAAAACAGTAATTTTTCTAAGAAAATACAAAGAAAAAAAGGAAATCAGAAATAAATGTTGTATATATATTATAGAGGGTAAAAAAATACAAGCAAATAATGGAAAAGCAAAACTTAAAGAAAGCAGGAGATGTATATTAATTACTATAATGAAATTAAAGAAACTTTAGTCAAAAATGAAACATATAAAAAAGTAAAAGATTATTCTAAAAACAGAAGTGATTTAAATGCTTACTATGAAGTAGGTAGATTAATAGTCGAAGCTCAAGGTGGAGAGACAAGAGCCAAGTATGGAAATAAACTAATTAAAGAATATTCAGAAAGACTCACTAAAGAGCTAGGTAAAGGCTATACTTACTCATCCCTTAGCAGAATGCGTCAATTTTACCTGTTATTTGAGAAAGTTGCCGCAGCGCGGCAATATTTTGAATATCTTACATGGACACATTATAAATATTTGTTACCATTAAACGATATTAATGCAATTAAATATTATATTAATATTTCAGTATCGCAAAATCTTTCATATCGAGAACTTAGAGAAAGAATAAAATCACACGAATATGAAAGAATTGGATATAAAGAAGAATTAGAAGAACCTAAAATAAACACACTAATTAAAAATCCGATTATAATTAAAGTAGATAATCCAGACGTCCAATTAAGTGAATATACTCTGCATCAATTAATACTGGAAAACATGGATAATTTTTTAAAGGAACTAGGTATAGGTTTTGCTTATATGGGAAGTGAAGTAAAAATCAAAATAGGTGACCGATATAACTATATAGATTTCTTACTCTTTAATGTTAAATATAATTGTTATGTTGCAGTAGAATTAAAAGTTACTGAAATGAATGCAGAGTATATTGGGCAAGTTACCAAATATATAAATTATGTTGATAAAAATATCAAAGAACCGTTCAACGATAAAACAGTTGGGGTAATTATATGTAAAAAAGAAAATAAATTTATTTTAGAATACTGCACAGACACTAGAATCTTTACAACCACTTATGAACTTGTATAATTTCATATAAAAAATAATATAAAATCAAAGAAAGCAAGTGATGTATATTAATTACTATAATGAAATTAAAGAAACTTTAGTCAAAAATGAAGCGTATAAAAAAGTAAAAGATTATTCTAAAAATAAAAGTGATTTAAATGCTTACTATGAAGTTGGAAGATTAATAGTTGAAGCTCAAGGTGGAGAAAAAAGAGCAAAGTATGGAAATAAACTAATAAAAGATTATTCAGAAAGACTTACTATAGAACTTGGTAAAGGATATACAATTTCAAATTTACGTAAAATGAGGCAGTTTTACTTAAAATATAAAAAACGCTCGACACTGTCGAGCGAATTAACTTGGAGCCATTATTCAGAATTAATACAAATTGATGACAATTTAAAAAGATACTATTACGAAAAAATTACCATAAGCCAAAATTTATCCGTAAGAGAACTAAGAGAAAGAATTAAATCAAAAGAATATGAAAGAATAGGTTATAAAGAGGAATTAGAAAAACCTGAAGTAAATACTTTAATTAAAAATCCTATTGTAATCAAAGTTGATAATCCAAATATTAAATTAAGTGAATACGCTCTCCATCAAACAATTTTAGAAAATATGGATGATTTTTTAAAGAAATTAGGTATAGGTTTTGCCTATATAGGTAGTGAAGTGAAAATCAAAATGGGTGATAGATATAACTATATTGATTTCTTACTATTTAATGTTAAATATAATTGTTATGTTGTAATAGAACTAAAAGTTACAGAAATGAAAGCAGAGTATATTGGTCAAGTTACAAAATATATAAATTATGTTGATAAAAATATCAAGGAACCATTTAACGATAAGACAATTGGTGTAATTATATGCAAGAAAGAAAATAAATTTGTTTTAGAGTATTGTACAGATGATAGAATCTTTACTACTACTTATAAACTTTTATAACACAATATAAATTCAAAGAAAGCAAGTGATGTATATTAATTACTATAATGAAATTAAAGAAACTTTAGTCAAAAATGAAGCGTATAAAA
>CALVIC010000025.1 GCA_944329365.1 uncultured Bacilli bacterium | reverse complement strand
TGGGGTAAGGGGAAATCTGCCCTTTTTTAGAAAAAATAATAATTAAAAAAGACTTGACATTGGTTAGCAAGTCTCCTACATTTAAGTATAACATATTTTTGTCTAATACTAAAATATAAGAATTTTTTTGATGCTTTGACATATGTTTTTTTAGAGGTGATTTTATGGAAAAGAAACTTCCAGGAATTTTTGCAGGTAAGGTGGATAAAAAGACAGGTAATAATGAGGATGTTTATTATTCTAGTCACGAGGCGAGAGAAAGTGTACAGCAAGGTAAAGCAATTGATTCTCGAAATGTAAATCAAAAGATTAACGATATTTTTAATTCGCCAAATTATATTTATAAAGCTGATGTGATTATAAAAACTAATAGTGGTGAGATTACAAAGAGAATCGTTGGTAGAAATGCGACTCATTTGATTACGATAGAAAACGAACTTATACCCCTTACAGAAATTAAAGATATTAGAAGAAAGCCTTGATGTGGATGTGAACCTCATTTAGTAGACATCATAAAAAAAGTAGTTTTCACTACTTTTAATAGACAAATGATAAATTATCTTCTATTATTTCAAGTTCATCATTTACTTCAGATGATGAACTATTTATGTATGTTACAACAACGGCATATATTTTGTTATCTCTTAGCGTCATGTAGTTAGTTAAGGTAATACTGTCATCCCCACAATCAAATATTTCCCAATCAGTTCCGTTAAGGTTTTTATTTGTCGAAATACCACATGTATAATTATCATTCATTATCGATTTATAGTTACTTGTAAAATCAGATAGGCTTGTATAATTACCCATTTCTTCAGTTATGACACCGATTATAACATCACCATATAATGACTGATATGCTTCATCATAACCATCAACGGTAGTTCGGCTATACCCATCTGGAATATAAATGTTTAAACCAGAGATTATTTGAATGTTTTTACTGTAATCTTCTTCTTCATCTAAGGTGTCGTCATAATCGTAATCATAGTCATAGTTATAGTCAAAATCATCATATATTTGGATTTCTTTGTCCTCGTTTTTCTCAATTTGTGGGATAGCATATTTTATCAAAATAATAATGATTGAGGCGAAAAACAGGACATAAAGGATTGCGGTGATTCCAATAATCGCACCATTGCTTAGGCCTTCACTAGAATCTTCGAATTTGGTTTCTTTCGTTAACCGGCGATAGAGGTTGGCCAGTGAAACATTCATGTATGGCATTAACCAAATCATCAATAATCCGGCTGTAAATATGCTTAAAATAAACCATCCAGCAAAACTTAGAATTAAACCATAAAATTCTATACGGTGATTTTTTATTATTTCCATGCCTTTTTTGACAAGGTCAGTAAGTGACATATTGTCATTTGGATTATCGGCAAGCATAAAGGTTACCATAGTGATGACTGGAATAAAGTAAACAACTAAAGCAATATCGGCAATTAGGCCAATTATTGGAATTATTGCGAGAATTCCAATAATTACGTTCATGATAAAGGTGATGGCAAAAACTTTTAAGCAGGCTGAGATGTTTTTAAATGATGATTTTAAAACGTCTTTTAGGGTAACTTGCTTATCACGACTGATATCTAAGCTTGATTTGACAATACCAAAATTAAGAAAAACGCTTATAATAGCATAAGCCAAGATTAATAGAAAAAATATCAAGGAACTTGAAAGAACTGTTCCAAATGAAGGAACTACGTTTTGCATAAGTGGGAAAAGGACAACAAAGAAGTATACTGCACAGATGACAATAGGTATGCCGATAAGTAGGGTGACAGTGCCATATAGGGCGCGCTTGTTTTTTAATTTAGCGTCTTTTTTGATGCTTCTTCTGATAACTGAATTATGGACATTATCTTCGATTTTATTATCCTTATTTTGAAGGTCATGTCCACAACGTGAACAAAATTTAGCTCCAACTTCGTTCGTGCTTCCACACATATTACATATCATACTCACAACTCCTTACTCTCTTAAGGTAATTATATCAGACTTTATGAGGAAATGAAATATTTTTATATTATAAAAACAGTCAAACTAAATTAACTGTTCAATTTAAGATGGGCAATCAAGGGGTAATGGTCACTTATATGGGTATTTCGATCTATTTTTATCGACTGACATTTTATGTTTTTGGAGGTGATTATAAAATCAATTGGAAGATGATGGATATATTTTAGGGTGGATTTGGTCAGCGAAGAACCGATATTTATCAGTTTAGATTCTAAAAAGTCTTTGAGATTGGGATTATTTTTGGTCATATTAAAATCACCGGTTATAATTGTCGGAATATCTTCATGGTGTTTAAGGTGTTTTTTTAATATTTGAAGTTGATGTTTTCGTGTATAGTTAAATAGGTGGTCGAGGTGGGTATTATATATTTGAATTGTTTGATTTTCTTTTTTTATCTTAACATATGTGCATATTCTTGGAAAAATAGAAAAAAAGTCATGTTTATATTTTTTATACAAAGGAAACGTTTTTGTTTCTAAAAGGTCAACGTCTTCTTTGATTATGATAGAATTATATTCATCAATGAAATTATTTGTTTGATATCTAGATGTCCCAACTATTACATAGTTTTGAATATTTTCTTCGATATATTTTTTTAATTTGAAGTTCAGTTCTTGGAAACAAACAATATCTGGATTTTCTTTTTTTATAAATTTTATAAGGAGTTCTTTTTTATCTATTGTTTCTTTGATTAAATCGTTTTGAAGATTATATGTTACAATTTTCATGTTTACCACCTTTTCCAATTATAGCATATTTCTTTTTTTTGAAAATATAATTAAATATGAAAATTATTTTAACAATAGTGAAAGGTTTTGTAATAGGTGTTGCGAAGATTATTCCTGGTATAAGTGGATCGGTTTTAGCTTTGTCACTCGGGGTTTACGAAAGAGTTTTAGATATCGCAGGAAATATTAGAGAAATAAGGCTGCGAGACATCAGTTATTTATTTTGGTTGATGATTGGAATCTTACTTGGAATAACGCTTTTTTCCGGAATAGTTAAGTTTTTTTTGAATAAATATTATTTAATGACAATGGCATTGTTTATTGGAATGATTGCTGGGGGAATACCATCTTTGGTTTTGAGAACTAAATTCAATTTTCAAAATATAATTTTATTTTTTATCGCTTTTGTAATTGTAATGTTAATTGAGGCTTTGGGAAGTGGATATGGTGATATAGATGTTAATGGTCAACTTTATTTTAACATGGGAATTACGGAAGCGTTTACAACTTTGATACCAGGTATTAGTGGTACTGCTATTTTTATGGCTTTTGGGTGGTACGAGATATTACTTGATTTGTTTACAGGAATAGGCTTGATTAAAACTCGTATTTCGTATTTGTTATTGTTTGTTTTGGGTTTTGTTATTTTTGGCTTTATTATTATGAAGGTTATCAATTATTTCTTAAGCCATCATACATCGGCAACTTACAGCGTTATTTTAGGATTTATGATGGGTTCTTTATTCTTGATATGTAAAGATATAATATACCTTAAAATAAGTGTTTTTAACGGTATACTTGGGACTTTTTTGTTTATTACTGGACTTTCTATGAATAAAATTATAAAATATTCTTGACTACTAAAATAGTTTGTGATATTATTTATTGTGTATTGATGAGTCAACCTCTATCATACGCTTGCGCCCATAGCTCAATTGGATAGAGCGTTTGACTACGGATCAAAAGGTTGTGGGTTCGACTCCTACTGGGCGCGCCATATCTCGGGAAATAGTTCAACTTGGTAGAGCACCTGGTTTGGGACCAGGGGGTTGCAGGTTCAAATCCTGTTTTCCCGACCATTTAGTTTATAAGCCCTTATTTTTCAAGGGTTTTATTTTACATAAAAAAGCTGAAACTTAATGGTTTCGGCTTTTTAGTTAGGGTAGTATATAGCTCTCTTTCCAAAAAGATTATATATTTTTTGAAATTGTGAACGACTGTATTTTTCTGTTTTACCAGTGTATGGGTCTGATACATATACATAATTATCATTAAAACCTACAATAACGAGACTGTGAAGATGACAAATCCAATCTATTTCTTTACCGGTTTCTTTATTTATCCAAGTAGCGCAAACACTGGTATTTTGAAGTTTAATGGATACCCAAACTTGAACTGGGGTTCCATTTTTAACTAATTCGAGAACTTGATTTAAACTGTGACCAGTATAGTCGACTATTCCCGATTTATATTGGTTTGCTAGAGCGATGATTGGTTTTTGATATACACCATAACCATTACTTGCTTTGGGGTTACCGACGAATTCTATTTCTGGATTACCACCATATCTTATATCCCCTTCCCAGTACGGTCCATCTCCTTTTTTCAAATTATTTATAAGGGTTTCTGGACTGACATTTACTCCATAATATTTCAGCAAGGTATAAAGAGCGATTGTTTCACAGCCACTTGGGTAGTTTGGAAATTGTTTATACACAGGAAAGTTATCAATCATATATGTACGTGTTTTAACTTTTATGGTTCTAGTTTTAGTTGTCATATTTCCAAGTTCATCTTTAGCGGTGTAGTAAATTTTATACGTTCCCGATTTATCATAATTTACTTTGGAATCATCGACAGTAAATTCTGTAATTCCAAAGCGTCCATCAGTGGCGGTTACGCCGTTTTTTAAATCAGGCCTTTCTCCTGTATATATAGAAATAGTATTTAATCCTTCAAAGACTGGTCCGTCGGTATCTTCTTGAATGGTTAATTTAGCTTTTTTTTCGGTTTTGTTTTTATACTGGTCAGTGGCAGTTATGGTAACTTCTTGATCACCGGCGACTTTTTCTATTTCTGATATTTTTAATTCTACTTTCGATTTATCTTCGAGCTTAGTGACAAAATCTTCTGGAAGAGGAAGGTCTTCATCGAGATAAATGGTTACATCTTGTAGTTCTAATGTTGGCGGGGTTGTATCTTTGATTTCAAGGATGCTCGAAAATTTTTCACCTTTTATTTTTAAGGTTATTTTATATGTTCCTACTTTTTTTAATTTTTTTAGGCTGGGATTTGTTTCTATTTTATAAGGGTTTTTGCCTTTAATAAAGTCACTTGATTTTATATTCTCTCCATATTCAAGAAGAACCTTTTCTTTTATTTTAGGTCCAATTGTTAAATGAAGATATATTTTATAGCCACCATAAATAAACCCTATTGTTAATATAAATAATAAAAATACAATTAATAATTTTTTTAATTTTTTTCTCTCTTTTAACATCTCAACTTCTCACTTCTATAATATCATTATACATTATTTTTAGATAAGTGAAATAGTTTATTAACAAAATAAAAAAAATCCTTTTTTAAGGATTTAATTCTCTTTAATGGTGGCTTCGGAGAGAATCGAACTCCCGACACGAGGATCTTCAGTCCCCTGCTCTACCAACTGAGCTACAAAGCCATGGCGGTTCCGACGGGAATTGAACCCGCGATCTTCTGCGTGACAGGCAGACGTGATAACCGCTACACTACGGAACCATGGTTGCGGGAGATGGATTTGAACCAACGACCTTCGGGTTATGAGCCCGACGAGCTACCAAACTGCTCCATCCCGCGATATCAGTGGCGGAGAAAGAGGGATTCGAACCCCCGCGCCGTTGCCGACCTCCCGGTTTTCAAGACCGGTCCCTTCAACCAGACTTGGGTATTTCTCCGCGTGGTGCCTGAGGCCGGACTTGAACCGGCACGGGATTTGACTCCCGCAGGATTTTAAGTCCTGTGCGTCTACCGATTTCGCCACTCAGGCATGTGATAAAGTGTTCAATACGAACAGAACATATTCATTATAACATACTTTTGAGGAAAATCTACAAAAAATTTAATAATTTTTCGATTTTTTTCAACTATTATTATATTTTATGCGTTTTCCACTAAAAAAAATACTTGTATTTATATTTTTTTGACAAAATAAAACCCTTTTTCAAAGATAAAGGGTTGATAATCTAAAGTGGTGACCCGTTCGGGATTCGAACCCGAGACCCTTTGATTAAAAGTCAAATGCTCTACCGACTGAGCTAACGGATCATTGATGGTTGCCTCGGCTAGATTCGAACTAGCGAATGCCACAGTCAAAGTGTGGTGCCTTACCGCTTGGCTACGAGGCAAGCAATGGTGGAGGGAGATGGATTTGAACCATCGAACCCGAAGGAACAGATTTACAGTCTGCCGCGTTTGACCACTTCGCTATCCCTCCATGGGAATTACGGTACAGGCTTATTTTCAAAAAGTGGTTGCCTCGGCTAGATTCGAACTAGCGAATGTCACATTCAGAGTGTGATGCCTTACCGCTTGGCCACGAGGCAATGGATTTGGCGAAGAGGGGTGGAATTGAACCACCTTTCACCTATCCCCTTCGTTAATGGTGCCGGAAATAGGAATTGAACCCACAACCTACTGATTACAAGTCAGTTGCTCTACCGATTGAGCTATTCCGGCAAAAAAAATGGTGGGCGATATAGGACTCGAACCTATGACCCCCTGCTTGTAAGGCAGGTGCTCTAACCAACTGAGCTAATCGCCCATAAATCATTAGTAGACGTATTTAATGATAACATCATAATTACTATTTGTCAATACTATTTGTTTTATTTTTTGCGATTTTCAATTTATAATTGATCCAATATGGCAATTTATACTTCAATGTAGAAAATCCATGTGGAGTTTCGATTATTTTTCTCTTTTTTGGTTTACCATTGATTTTATAATTTATGTTACGAATACTAAGTTTAAGGTGATATTCTTCATCGTCAACAGCAAGTATCTCTGTATATATATGGTCCCCAACATTTAGAAAATTATGAATATCACGAACAAATCCATTGGAAATTTCGGATATGTGAATTAAACCATTATAATATTCATCAAATGAAACAAAGGCTCCATAAGGTTCGATGCCTGTGACAATTCCTTTGACTACGTTTCCTTTCTCGTATTTTGCCATAACTCCACCCCACATCCATTATAACACATAATTTCCAAAAAGATTTACGGAAATTTATTTTTATGATATAATTTTTTTGGTGATGAAGATGTCTGATGAAGAAAAAATTAAAGATATTTTGAATAAATTAAGACCTTTTTTATTAAGTGAGGGTGGCGATTTAAGCTTTGTAAAATACGAAGATAATATCGTTTATATAAAGATGCTTGGAGCTTGCGTAGGGTGTGGTCTTATCGACTATACTTTAAAAGATGGAATCGAGAGTGCGATTAAAGAAGAAGTTCCAGATGTGAAGGAAGTTATAAGTATTAATTAATTTTCTAGCCAATCTATGGGTTGGAAACGCATGAAAGATTTATAATATTTATAAATCTTTTTTATTTGGTTTTCATAGTCAGTAGCTTTTTCGGTAATTTTCACAAGTTCACTCTCAGCAGCATTTCCGGTTATAATCTGCTCATATATGTCAAAGTAATATGTCGGATAAATCATTCTAGCTAAAAACATAAAGTATTCGTATGTGCTTAATTTGACACTCCGAAAATAGATGGATAGTTCTTCGTCAATCGACTTTCCATTAAAAAAGCAAGTTTTAAAATATTCAGCGGCATCGCGCACACTTAAATCAGTAATAATATTTAACGGATTATAAAAGTTAAAATTAATATTTTGATTAAGGCGACGATGGGAATAAACTAGACTGACACTCGTTTTTTCAAGACTATTTACAATTTCAATTGCTGTTTCGGCAAGGCCAATATAATAACTAAAACTTTCTCTGATTAAAGGATATTTAAGAACAAGCATGCTGGTTTGATATTCTAGATAATCGTTTTTTTGGGCCCACATATTTGACCAGTCTTTATTATCTGAAAACAGTGGTGATTTAAGTTTAGAAAAGTTAATGATATCTTTAATAGTAATTGTACTTGGTTCATAATTTTTCCTTAAAAGAATATATGTTTCATTATTGATTTTCGTAATTATTTGGCCTTCTCTGTTAGGTATTATTTGATGAACATAAAGGTGATTTGCTAGAAGATTTAGATCTAATTCATATATTTTGCTTATTTCTTCAGCGTTATAAGGACATTTTAAAAGTAAGAAAATTGCCCCATCTAATTCAAAATAATAGTAATCTTTATTTTGATTTATTTGGCTTGGATACATATTATAGTAGTAGTTGATAACGTTTTTCATAGTAATCACCTCAGTTAATTTTATGAAAAATAAACGTATCCATTACAAATTACCAAATTAATTAGGCTTTTAATTTACACCTTTTAAATTTTTTCGAATATGTTATATTGAAAAGAAAGGGTGGATTATAATGTGCAATAACAATACTGGCGATAGTAGATGTATTTCTGACATCCTAAAAGTCATCAATATTTTACAATGTAATGCTGAATGTCCTGATCAATGTCTAGATACTTGTGATCGTGGCTTTTTAGGAAACACAGTTGCTTCACTGGGACTTAATACAAGACCTATTATGCTTTATACTTGTGCAGGAAATGGTTCTCCATGGACAATGCCAACAACAAAAGAAAATGTTGATTGTACAACTCCAGGGGTAACTTGTTCTTCAGTATTTAGAGTTGAAAAAGTCGATGACAACTGTGCAACCTTCAGAGTTTTAGCAGCCAATACTGATCCGACGACTTCTGGTACAAGGCCTTATGTTTCAACTAATTCGTTCTTTACAATGAATTTAAACTGTGTTTGTAGTTTAAGATGTTTACAAGATACTATCGTTGAGGGTGTTTAAAAAAAGAAAGCTTTGGCTTTCTTTTTTAATAATTACTGTGTTTTCCTTTGACTGTATAGATATAGATAGCGATTAAAAAGTCATCGGTAAATAAAGGAATATATTTGGTAATTTTATTTTGATTTTGGAGGTTGTCATAGAAGAATTTAACAATCTGACGATGATCGATTAAATTATCTATTTTTTTATTTTTGAGTTTGCCAACTATTTTATTGATATCGATTTGTTCAGCTTCGGATAAGCTTTTTAAAAGACCACGGTTATAGCTATTTATTCGGTAAATTATACTTTCATCAAAGTTTAAGATGAGACCGGCTTTTTCCACAATATAATTAAAATTATTATATGATGTTTTTTGATTTAAGATATTTTGAAATATATCGGTTTCAAACAATTTTTTCAGAATTTCATTTTTAGTATTGTCAAAAATAAAGTGGAGATTTTGTTTGAAATTTTCACCATTTTTTTCGTAGTTTTTGACTAATTGGCCTTTTTTGAAGGTTAGTTTATCTCCATCTAATTTACCAAAAGTTTTCATAGCGTCGTTATAGCCTAATTTAATCGTGTGGCGAGCAGATATACTGTCAAATATTAAAAATGAAGGAATATAGTTGCGCGGAGCGATATATGTTACGGAAACGCCTTTATCAATTAATCTTTTTTTAAACCCTATTGCTCGAAGGTCAACGGCAACTACTTCATCAGCTCCCATTTTGATAGCTAGATTGATTGGAATATTATCGTAATATCCACCATCGATATATAATTCATCATTAATAACGTGCGGTTTGAAGGCTGGGTAACATGAGGCTGAGGCAATAACATAATCTTTAATGTTATCTTCATTTAAATCTTTCTTAGTTTTTAAAACGGGTTTATTTTTAGTAAGGTTGTAAGCTACTAGGCCAAAATCTATTTTAGAAGTAAAGAATCTTTTTGGTTTAAAATATTCTTCAAAGATATTTGAAAGTTTAGATGGGTCAGTCCCACCTTCGTTTATAAAATTTTTTAAGTGTGTCATATAGATTTCTGGCAGTTTTAAGTCTTTATCTAGTGGAAAGTCATCTTCATTATAAATGACGGAAAAGCTTATTTTTTTCCACAGTTTTAAGGCATGACGCAAATCATTTTGAACTATAAACACTCCGTTAATCGCACCAATAGATGTTCCAGTTACGATATCAATGTTTTTTTTCATTTTTTTCAAAGCCGTGTAGACGCCTATTTCATAAGCTCCTTTGGATCCACCACCAGAGAGGACAAGTGCGAATTTACTCATAAAAATCACCTAAATTGATTATACTACAATATATTTAAATTCTCAATTTTCACTAGACAAAGTTGGAATGTTAAGTTACAATTATTTAGGAGGAGAATCGACAATGAACGACTTTTTTTACACTTTTACAATTTGGTTTTTGCTGTTTATTATTTATTCGTTTATCGGATGGGTTTTCGAAGTCGTTTTAACTTTGGTAAAAACCGGTAAATTTGTAAACCGCGGTTTTCTAATTGGTCCGGTTATTCCAATATGGGGTGCGGGATGCTTATTAATTACTTTGTTTTTAAAGGACCAGAGCGTTCTTAGATTAATTATTTTTTCGGGAACCATTGGCGCAATTTTGGAATATGTTGTAAATTACTTGATGGAAAAGTTATTTAAGGCTAGATGGTGGGATTATTCACATTTACCTTTTAATATAAATGGAAGAATTTGGCTTGGCTCTGTTCTACTGTTTGGATTTGGAGGATTATTTGTTGTTAAATTTATTAGTCCATGGATTTTTAGGATTTTGCACTTATTTGATTTAACAATGCTTTATGCAATCGGTGGAATTTTGTTTGGCGTACTGCTTGCTGATATTATTATTTCGACAGGTATTATCAAAAATTTGAAATTATCGGCTGAAGCTGTGCAACAAGATTATACAGTAGAAATTACTAGAAAGGTTAAAAAGGTCTTGGAGGGTAAATCAAATGAATTTAAGCGCTTGTTAAAGGCGTTTCCAAATGTTAAATTTTACAGAAAGAAATAAAGAGCCATTTTGGCTCTTTTATCTTATATATGCTCCTAAAGTTATGTCACTGTTGAACTGTAATTCCGTGTTATCGATAATTTTTCTAGTTCCATTATCTGTATAATAGTAGTAACTATTGCCATTTTGATAGTAAATGACATTTTTTAAATAGACAACGCTATCTAGGTTTGTCGTATCAAATAGATATGTTTTTAATTTAGGCTTTTGAACGTCGGCCCGGTAGACATGATATACTCCACCATCTTCTTCAAAGAGGTAATAGTAATATTCGTTAGGTTTGTCAACTTTGGCATAACCTTTTATTTTATCTGAATGATAGTTATCAAATTTTGCTCCATTTAGGGCGTCCATTAACGTAATATCTTGCCACTTACCATTGTATATTTGTAGGTGGTCTTTATCGGCAAAATGTTCGACAGTTTCGCGTTCTAGGTTTATTTTATATTCTATCTGGGCATCTTTGTCGAAGAGATAGATTTCACCATCTACGGAACCCATAATATAGGAATCAAACGATATTTCATCATAACTACGTATTTCTTTGATTTCTCCATTAATTATGTTGACAACATAAAATTTCTGGAAGGTATATTCGGCGGTATAGTCAGCAACTATGTAGTAGCGGCCTGTGAAAGTACTGATAGGTTTGGTATAAACATCATTTTCAAAGATGTTTACAGTTTCAGCACTTTTACTTAAAAGTTCTAATCCTTTATATGTCTCCATAGCGACATAGTTGTTTTCTAGTAAATTATTTTCATAGATGGTAAGGGTGTTTGAAAGGTTAGTTTTTTCACCATTGTCTTTATATTTTTCAGGGTTATATCCTTGTTTTTCTAAGGTTTTAAGATAATCTTTTACTTTCTCATCTTTTATGTCATGGGCATAGGTAATGACATTATCTTTAACACACATTACATCTGTGTATATTTCACCGTTTTTAAATACTGGTAAGACACATTCGTAATCAGATACTTTTTTATGAAGAATTTTAGTGATTACTTTTGATGATTTATGATAATTTTGGAATATTTGAAAATTCAAGTTAACTTCATCACTGGTCAGGTTAAAATAATAGTTATTATTTTTGGTATCTAATTTTTCTTCAACATTAAAGTTACCTATGTTATAGTTTATGTCATGGCCATTGTCAAAGATATAGAATAGGCCTTTTAGGGCAAAAAATATAATGATTAGTATTATTAACGTTTTAAATAGGAACTTCATAAATCATCCTCCTATATTGATTATATATAATATGAGAGTTTTTTTCAAGAAATAAAAAAGAGCTTATTCACCATGTTTGGACATGTTCCTTAGCTCGTTTTGTAATTTGCTTCTTTCTTCAGGGGTAATTTCTTGTTCATATTGTCTTTTTTCTTGCATCATGTATTTGGAAATGACGGTTTCGATTTCTTGGAGGGCACCACTTGAAAGATTTGAAAGATAGACGGTTTCTTTGACGGTATCGATGATTGCCATTCCCCAAATTAGACCCATTTTAATGGTTAGATCGTTAAACATATCTGGAGTTATACTGTAATAGAAGTAACCAAAGAAGAAACGTTTTTGGGCCAATAAGATTCGTTTATCAGTGATGACAACAACAAATGTTGAGACGATGTTTAACATACTATAGCTTTTTTGAGCAGCAAAAGCGTATAGTATTTCTTCGTCGTTGTTGATGTGGTCGGCAGCAACTTTACAGTGGGCTTTTAATCTCCAAGCGATAGTTCCTGGAAATCTTTGCTTAAATGCCATAACCTTTTCATAAATTATTTTTGTTTTATCCATAGTTTTTCCCTCTTTCATTGTCTATATTATACTGTATTTTTTTAATTCTAGCAATGGAATTGTTTCCTTTTGGAAAGTTAATTATTTATTTGTTACTTTTGGAGTATTTTATTTTTAAATTTAGTTTGTTATAATGGTAATGTACATTAAGGATAGAGATTATCTTAAGGTGATAATCATTTAATATAATGTATTTCTTGAATAAAATTATTGAAAGGATGGTTTAATGTCATTTATCGAATCAATAAAGGAAAGAGCTAAACAAAACAAAAAAAGAATCGTTATGCCGGAGACTATGGATAGACGTGTTTTAGAGGCAGCAGAAAAAATTATAAGAGAAGATATTGCCGATATTATTTTAATCGGAAAGGAAGAAGAGATTGCAGAGAATAGTAAAGGGTTAGATATTAGTGGTGCGAAAATTATTAATCCATTTACTTCTGATCTTACTGAGGAACTAACTTTAGAGTTTGTAGAAATCAGAAAAAATAAAGGTTTAACTTACGACGAGGCAAAAAAAATGTTGCTTGAAGATTATGCATATTTTGCTTGCATGCTTGTAAAGACTGGAAGAGCGGATGGAGTTGTTAGTGGCGCTTGTCATTCGACGGCTAATACGCTTAGACCAGCTTTGCAAATTATTAAGACTAAACCTGGGACAATGCTTGTATCCGCATTTTTCTTAATGGTTGTTCCTGATTGTGTATATGGTAATAATGGCGTGTTTGTTTTTGCTGACTCTGGTTTGGTACAGAATCCTAATTCTGAGGAGCTTGCAGCTATTGCTAAATCGAGCGCGGAATCTTTTGAACTTTTAGTTGGGAGTGAACCTAGTGTAGCTATGCTTTCTCATTCAACTAAAGGAAGTGCATCTCATCCTGATGTAGATAAGGTTGTAAGTGCGGTAAAAATTGCCAAGGAACGTTATCCACAATATAAAATTGACGGAGAACTGCAGCTTGATGCGGCAATTGTCCCAGAGGTGGCAGCTACTAAGGCCCAAGATAGTAAGGTGGCGGGACATGCAAATGTGTTGATATTTCCTGATTTAGATGCAGGAAATATCGGTTATAAGCTGGTTCAAAGGCTTGCGAAGGCGGAGGCTTATGGCCCAGTTACACAAGGTATTGCGGCTCCAGTTAATGATTTATCACGCGGGTGCAATGTGGATGATATTGTGGGAGTTGTGGCTATTACGGCGGTTCAAGCTCAAAAGAACGATAATTAAATTTATCGTTCTTTTATTAATTTCTTTTCGTTATCGACGTAGATAACACTAAATTTTATACCCTTTTGATTATTTATGATTGCTTCTTTTTCAAAGTCAATCATGTCATATGGAAGATTTTCAATACTACACCAAACTAATTCTGAACATTTATTTGGTTCGTTTATTTTTACTGTTCCTTTGTAGTTTTTGATTTCAAAGTAAACATCATAATATGGTGGGAGTGATTTATTTTTTCTATTTACAACAAAGGTATCAATGACGTTATCTTCGGTAAAGGTAATATCTAATTCTTCTTTGGCTTCTCTAATAACTGCTTCATAAGCATTTTCACCTTTATCGATATGACCAGCAGGAAGGGCAAGGTAACCTGGCCACAGTTTTGTTCCTTTCCTTCTTTGGAGTAGTATCTGTCCTTCTTTATTTTTTATTATCATATAGACTGATGATAAAAATTTTTCTCTTTCCATGTTTCATTTCCTTTCTGGATACTTTTAACTACTTTTACTAGGTAAAAAAAATAATTTAGTCATACATTTTAGAATATTCATTATTTATATAAGAATTTATCTAGGTACCATATAATCTTTAATTATTTTATTCGCCCAAGTTCTAAATTTAATTGTTTTTTTAGAATTAACCCTTAAATCAATTGAAATAATCATATCAAGATTATAATATGAATAAATTCTTTTTGCTTCTCGTTTTCCCTCTTTTTGAATTTGTGCGATTTTTACACAAGTTGAATTTTCACTTAGTTCATAATATTTATAAATATTATTAATATGCCTAACAATACCATTTCTATCAATATTAAAAAGTTTTGCTAGTGCTTCAGTATTTAACCAAACATTTTCATTTTTATGCTTTCTTCATCATTATACTTTTTTTCATTTTCAATTATCTTATCATTCATTTTTTACCTGCTTTATTCTTTTTTATATAATAATTTTACTTTTTAATGAAAAAATGTCAACTTTTTTGGTTGACATTGAACCTTATTAACTCTTTATGTAATGGTGTTGTTTCCTCATCTCCATGCCAATAATAATTTGACACAAAATGCCTATCATAAATAATATTTTGATTATGATTACATCTTGTTCCATATAATAGTCCCATTCCATAGAATAAAGTTAAAAGAGCCTCATCTTCAGTTTCATAAAGTTTCCATTCTAAATCTTTCAACTGCGATTCGTCAATATTTAAATTTTCAAATAAAAACTTAAATGGCTTATCAACATATTGATATCCTAATCTCTCAACCAAAATTTTTGAAACAGTTGTTTTTCCACATCCGTCCATTCCCTCAATTGCAATTCTCATACACTCCCCCTAAATTAGTTTTAATATAATTTTAAATCCCATCTTAATTTTTCATCTGAATTTTCATTATCTTCATACACCATTTCGTTAATTTCTTCATTTTTAAAAACTTCTAATAATTTATCGAAGTCATCGGCGAGTTTGGCTGTTTTTAATTCAGTCTCGCTTATCCAATAGACTTTACCTTCAGAAGTTTCTGGAATAAGTTCTCCACTATAATCATCTGATGTAAATAAAATTATTAATTGTCTTTCTTTCTCTTTTTTGTCATACCAATCCTTTATTCCACATATTTTAACAGTATTTAATTTTAATCCTGTTTCTTCATATACCTCTCTTTTAATTGAAGGAACAATACTTTCACCTATTTCGATTTTTCCTCCTGGAAAAGCTATTCCTTGCCAACTCTTCACCCTTTCTTGTACCAATACTTTGTTTGTATTAGGGTCGACTATTCTGCACATGTTCATTAATTTTACATTTTCCATATTTTCATTCCTCCTATATTTTAATATAAAAAGGGGGCCTTAAAAAATTGGCCTCCTCCTCCACAATTAAAATAAAATTACACAATAAAATCAATTGCGTTTTATTTTAGCATTCTCAATTAATAATGTCAACATTATTAATTATATCTATTATACCATATAAATCACGACATTTAACTTATTCTACTTATATTTAATTATTTTAATAATTTTTTTGAGTAATTCGTTACTTTACAAAAAATTCAATTATATTAAATAAAAAATTAGCAAATGATTGCTAACTTTTTATTTTAAAAAGATTTTCACATTATTTTGTTTCCATTTTTCCTAATTTGGAAACGATTCAACTTTTTTAGTTACTTTTGTAATTTTTAAAATGTTCGCAAGTCCTTATTTTATAAGGCTTTTAATCATTCTTTCCGTGACAGTTTTTGTATTTAAGACCAGATCCACATGGGCATTTTTCGTTCCTACCTATTTTTTTGACTCTTTTTGGAGTTTGTTTTTTTACTTTAGATTTATCCTCATTGGTCGTACCTTTAATAGTTTGTTCACGTTTAACGTTTTGTCTTATTTCCGCATTGGTCAAATATCTACTGATATCTTGGTCAATTGTGGCAATTAAGTTGTCAAACATTTCGTATCCTTCTGATGTATAGGCACGTAATGGATTTTCTTGGGCATATTGTCTTAAATAAATACCTTCTCTTAAAAGTGACATCGCATTGATGTGCTCCATCCAGTGAGTATCGATTACTCTTAGAGATATAGCTTTTTCAAATTCATTTTTAAGTTCATCTGGGAAGTCAGCTATTTTAGCTTCATATTCTTCGACTACTTTATCATAAATTGTATCGATTAGGCTTTGTGGGTCTAATTCTTCTAAGTTTTCAATGCTTAAATCATTTTTAAGAAGGTTTTCATTAACTGTTTCAAGAATTTCACTAACATCTTGACCTGTTAATTCGTTTGAGTCTATTAGATGACTATTAACGATGTTTGAGATATGGTCACGGAAATGTTTTAAAGTTAAGCTATGTATTGAATCACTATCTAGGATTTCATTTCTCTGTTTGTAGATAATGTTTCTTTGAGTATTGATGACGTCATCATATTCTAGTAAATGTTTACGAGTGTCAAAGTTATTTCCTTCTACACGTTTTTGAGCTGATTCAATTGATTTAGATAGAGCTTTACTTCTGATTGAAAGTTCACCGTCAAAGCCGACTTTTTGTAGAAGAGCTTTGGTTCTATCGGTTCCGAATCTAACCATTAAATCATCTTCAAATGATACGCAGAATTGGGTCATTCCTGGATCGCCTTGACGTCCGGCACGTCCTCTTAACTGATTATCGATACGTCTTGATTCGTGTCTTTCACTACCTAATACACATAATCCACCTAATTCTTTAACACCTTTGCCAAGTTTGATATCGGTACCACGTCCAGCCATGTTGGTGGCGATGGTAACAGCACCTTTTTCACCGGCTTTAGCGATAATTTCTGCTTCACGAGCATTGTTCTTAGCATTCAATACTTCGTGAGGTATACCTTCTTTTTTAAGCATTTTGCTTAATCTTTCACTGTTTTCAACGGCAACGGTACCAACTAAGACAGGTTGTCCTTTGGCATGACGTTCTTTTATTTCTTTAACGATGGCTCTGTATTTGCCTTCTTCTGTTGCAAAGATTAAGTCACTATAGTCTTGACGGATTATTGGTTTATTTGTTGGAATTTGGATAACATACATGTTGTAGATATCTCTAAATTCTTCTTCTTCAGTTTTAGCTGTACCAGTCATTCCAGCAAGTTTTTTATACATTCTGAATAAGTTCTGGAAGGTAATAGTAGCTAAAGTTTTAGTTTCTTCGTTGATTTTAACTCCTTCTTTGGCTTCGATTGCTTGATGAAGTCCTTCAGAGAAGCTACGGCCTGGCATTAAACGACCGGTAAATTGATCAACGATTACGATTTTACCATCTTGAACTACGTAGTCGAAGTCTTTTTTCATACTAAAGTTGGCATGAAGGGCTTGATTTATGAAGTGCACTAAAGTCGCATGTTCTATATCATAAAGGTTTTTTACGTTAAAAAATTTTTCAGCTCGTTTTATACCTTCGGCATCTAATGATGTAGCCTTTGTTTTAGGATCATAGATATATCCATCGTTTTCTTTTAAGGTTTTAGCAAATTTATCTGCTTGCATATAAAGGTTAGCAGATTGCATTTGACCACCAGAAATGATTAAAGGTGTTCGAGCTTCGTCGATTAGAACGGAGTCGACCTCATCGATGATAACAAAGTTAAGTGGTCTTTGAACTCTATCTTCAGCACGGACAACCATGTTATCTCTTAGGTAATCAAAACCTATTTCATTATTGGTTGAATACATGACATCACAGTTATAGGCTTCTCTTTTTTGTTCTTGGTTATATTCACGATAGTTAATTCCTACGGTTAAACCTAAGAATTCGTAAATTTTTCCCATCCAGTTGGCATCACGTCCAGCTAGATATTCGTTAACAGTGATAATGTGAACGCCTTCACCTGTTAGGGCATTTAGGTATGCGGGCATAACTGAAGTTAAGGTTTTTCCTTCACCGGTTTTCATTTCAGCGATATTACCATAGTGGATGGCGAGTCCTCCTAGGATTTGAACGAAGTATGGTTTTTCACCGATAACTCTGTAAGCTGCTTCTCTTGCAACGGCAAAAGCTTCTACTTTTATATCTTCTAATGTTTCCCCATTTTTTAATCTTTCTTTAAATTCTTCAGTTTTCGCTTTGAGTTTTTTGTCGGATAGTTTAGACATTTCTTCATCTAAATCATCGATTTGAATAGCGATTTCTTTGAATTTCTCTAGTTCTTTGTATTCATGATCGAATAATTTCTTTAAAAAATTCATCTTGTTCATCCTTTCGTCTATATAGTATTTTATCAAAAAATGCTTAAAATTCATAGCTTTTGGTGGAAAATATCGGTGATTTATTTATACTTACGTTATAAAAATCGCATTAAGCGATTTTTTTTTGGATTATTTTTCTTTGATTAGACCGTAATTGCCATCACTTCGTTTGTAAACGGTTTCGATGTCACCGCTTTTGGCATTGCGGAATATAAAGAATTCATGGTCAATGAGGTTCATTTGGAGAATTGCTTCTTCTTCACTCATTGGTTTTAGTTCAATTTCTTTACGTTTAACAATTTTACTTTTGTCGCCTTCTTCTTTTTCGGTTTCAAAGTTTGTTATTAAACCAACGACTTTTTCTTTATTACCTTTCTTATTCATTCTTGTTTTGTTTTTTCTGATTTGTCTTTCTAGTTTATCAGAAACTAAGTCAATAGCTGCAAATGGGTCTTTGTTACTTTCCTCAGCACGTAAGATTATTCTTTTGATTGGGATTGTAACCTCAACCTTTTGTTCGGGAGATACAGCACGGATGACCACTTCTGCTTGATACTCGTCTGAGTTTTCGAAATATTTATCTAGTTTAGATAATTTCTTTTCAACATATTGTTTTAAGTCATCTGTTACTTTGACTTTTTTGCCATGAACTACGCATTTCATAATATCACCTTCCTACTTTAATTATATCATAAAATGCATATAAAAAGCAAAAAAACTACACTATGTTATTTTAAATTTGAAGTGCAACATTTCCAACTTGCAAAAAGACATGTGAATCTGTAAAATATCTTTTGCTCAT
>CALVIC010000024.1 GCA_944329365.1 uncultured Bacilli bacterium | reverse complement strand
TTGCCAAAATTTTCTCAAGCATCTCAAAAGTATCAAATGCTTTTGAAATCTTATCAGCCCGTGTCAACTGATACTCTTTCTTTACCTCTTCTGTAAACTCCTTAAACTTTTTCGAATCCCTATTTAAAATCTTATACCAGTAAGAGTGACTTCTTAAATAACGCAGATAATATGGATTTTCTTTTATCTTAAATTGTACATCTAAACTCATCAGTCTTCAAAATGTTTATAAAGAGGTCTAGCCTTATAAGTCTCTTTAACCTGTGGTGTCTTCTTATTAGACATATCTTGTAGTAAACCTAAAACCCGTTGCATACTATTAACTCCATTTTGAATACTATCCAAATCGAGGCCTTTGATAAAATTAGCCAAATCAAATCCAGCCGCCGCACTAGCAACGGTCTTATTAGTCTTTAAATAATCGTTCCACACCTCATTATCCTCACCATACATATCATACATCTCGTAAAACTTTTGCCAAGTCATCTTTCCATCCTTAACGTGATTAAGCAAAACAGGATGTTTTTTTACAAAATCTTTAAACTTTTCTTTCGTTTCCATATATATCACCAATACTAATATATTCACCCCAAACAAAAAAAGTCCATTAAAGACTTACTTTTGAACATAATTTAAATTAATCGCCAAAGATGAACTTATCGAGTCAGGTTGACTTGTCACATCATTATTGTAAATAACCGTAACTGTAAACTTTACCTCTTCTAACGCATCGAGCTCATCACCTTCACTTATCCCATCAAGGACAAAATTAATAGCTGGATTATTTTCATCGCTCATTTCAATATCGTCTAATCTTGCATCGATATCTCCGTTATTTCTAACCGTTACCTCGTATGTTATAAAATCTCCAGGACTTTGTAATATAGACTTAAACGTTGCCGAAGTCTTAGTATAAACAGGTGGATTCTCGTTACTCGCACCACCATGAATTTCCTTACTTGTAATTCCTGTAATCGCAACATCCCAATTACTTTCGATAGACGCACTACCATTAATTACCAAATTACTATTAAACGCCGCATACCCTATGGTCATTATACAAAGCACAAGCAAAAGCAAATGAATAATATTTTTTTTATTTCTCATCATCGCACCTCATTACTATAAAAATTATAACACAAAACAAAATCAAAAAAAAGAGTTCTAATCACTAGAACCCTCACTCATAGATGCAACTTCTAATTTATTACCATTATGAATAATAATAAGTTCACCTGAGGTTTGATAACCTAAATCATCATCATATTCAATTTCAAAACTCATTCTATAAGCTTTTTCATCAGTATTCTCCCCATAAGTATATGCCTCGTTACCCTTATTTTCAACAGTAACCTCAGCTACTACTGGTAAATCTTGCTCTCTATCACCATAGACATCACTTTCAACTGATTTATACATCGAATCAGAAGCATACTTTGAAAAATCATTTACATAATTGCTATAGACAAATTGTGTTCCCCCAACATCACTTTTACTAACTTTATTATCTAAATTAAAGAAATCCGCAATAAACATTTGAGCAACAAGTTCAGCATACTTCTCCTCGTCAATCTCATCTGCCTCTAAAGTCTTCTTTAACTCCTCAAATAAACTTTTATAGTACTTTGTCGCGTTATCTTTTAAAGTATAATTATAGCCTTCGATTGAATCAACATCTTGTACTTCTTTAGTCGTTTTCTTACCACTCGAAAACTTATTAAAAGCTAAAACACATCCTCCAATTACTACCACTAGTAACAAGAGAAAAATCGTAATCTTTCGAATACTCAGCCTCTTTTTCTTTTTCATTCTGAACCTCCATTAATAACTTCATCACTTTCAGTCGTCTTCTTTATCAAATCGTGAACTATTATGTCGTTAGACACTGAAATTTCTTTTTCTGCCCGTTGACTATATTTTTCAATATAATCCTTACCTATAACGGCATCTTCGTCAAGCATTATCGCCTCGTCATTTTGACTATCATAGTACATCTTATCAGTTATCCAATTACCATTAGGGAAAACAACAAAATGATCGTCTGTACTAAATACATCATGTCCTAATGCATAAGGTGTATCAATTCCAAGCATATTTCCTAAAGTTGGTAAAACATCATACATTCCAGTAACGGTTGTAACTTCTTTATTAATCTTCTTTTGTAAATCTTTATCTTTTGTCCAAATAATAAACGGAACCTTACGATTAAGCTCATATTCATATTTTGTAAACTCATCATACCTTGGATCATCACTTGAATATTTTGAATCAGTCTCTGGATTATAATTGTAATAATAATCATACTCAGACCTCTTGATTTTTGCATCATGATCACCGTAAATAACAAGTACAGTATTATCTAAAAGGCCTTCCTTATCTAGATTATCGACAAGTTCACCAATAGCCTGATCGGCATAATGAACAGTTGTAAAATATTTACCTAAAGTCGTATCTTTTAAATAATTATTAACAGCCTCAGTTTCTTCTCCTGTCTCTGGATCTGTCTTTTTATAAGTATAAGTCAAATCTAAATCAGTTGTATCTTCAAGCCCTTCAAATGGTGTATGATTAGTAAGCATAATCAAAAGGCCATAATATTTATCATATTTTTTATTAATCTTTTTTATCTTCTGAACAGACTGTCTAAAGAATGATTTATCAGAAAGACCTAAACCAATCGTCTCATCCATATCATAATCTTTAGTATAATTATAAAATCTATCGTAACCAAGTTGTTTATGCATTACCTCTCTATTCCACATATTTCCTTTGTTGGCATGCATACTAAACACATAATATTCATCGTTATTTAAATATTTTTGAATTGAAGGATAATATCTATCCCAATAACTTACAAAAACTGTCCCACTACTAGCTGGAAGAAGTGACGTACTATAAGTAAATTCTGAATCACTACTTGTTCCAACACTCTCTTGTGAATAGAAATTAGAAAAATACATTCCTTCACTTGCAAGTTTTTTCATATTAGGTGCAAGTTCAACTCCGTTTATTTCTGTGTCCATAACAAAATTTTGAAAACTTTCTGCATGAATAGCAATTATGTTTTTACCCTTAAGAATATCTGTATATTCGTTATCTTTAGAATTTTGTGGATATTCATCATAATATTCTCTAAATTCTTTAGCGGCTGTATCATAGCCAAATAATGGACTTATCTGTGGTTTTAAACTGGCAATCAAATCATTAGATTGATAAACATATATTCCAAACTTCATAACTACATATTCTCTATTCCATTGTTTATAAAGACGACTTAAATCTGTACCAGTCAAAGTTGAAATAAATGCTCCTGCAACAATAGCCGCTGCGACTAAACATTTAAGCACGCTGATTCTAACTTTTTCTGCAGTTTTAACCCTACTATAATAACCACTTTTTAATAACTTACGATGCACAAAAATAAGCATTAATGGCGCCCACCAATAGACAAAATCCTTGATTTCCATTATTGTTCCAAGTGCATCACTAACCCCAGCTAATTGTAAACTCGTTGCCAAAAGTGAAAACGACGTAAATGAAACATAATTAGTATAATAAATTGAATTAATAAAACATACTAAAGTTAAAATAATTGCCCATGTAAAATAATACTTAAATCTATTTTTGGGTTTAAAGAAATAAGCAAATGATCCAATAAATAAAACAAAAGCCAAATCAGCTAAAACCGGACTAATAGCCATAAAATTCTTAACCGTTAAAAATCTAAGTAACGAAGAATTTATAAGCATCGCAATAATGAATAAAGCAAATAAAATATTGTTCTTAAAAAAGAAAATAAACTTATCTCTTGCGGAAGCTAAAATTTTTAAAAATTTATTCCAAAAATCTTTCATTTTTTCACCTCGGTGTACTTCAAACATTATAGCACATTTCAAAATTAAAAAAAAGTGTTTACCTAAACCTTTATAATATCTAAAAAGACAGTTTAAAACTGTCTTTGCTAAAAATAGCCAGATTACCTTTTAATACTATCTAGATTTTAACAAAAATCATCAAGTACTAGTAGTCTGAGGGTAAGCATATACCAAGGTAAATATATATGCCCATTAACTATTATCTTCATCCTTCTCTTTTTTATTCAAAATATCCTTATAATTCGCATAAACTGTTGAGTTTATCGCAATCCCTAATGATAAAACAAACGAAATCAAATAAACCCAAATCATTAACATAATAATGCCAGAAATACTTCCGTAAAATAAAGTATAATTAGCAAAATAATTAACGTATAAAGAATATCCCAAAGTAATCAAAATAATACCTATCGTCGCAAAAAGTGCGCCCGCATTCATAAACTTTGACGGTATTCGCGCGTCAGGAGCAACCGTATAAATGTATTTTAAAACGATAAATATCAAGAAAAAGGCGACTGGCCATTTTAAAATCAAAAAGAAATAATATATTTGATCATGAAATGCCGCCAAAGTTTTTATATCTAAAATCCAACTGACGATAACATTTCCATAGGCCAAAACAATAAATATAAATATAAAAAGCATCAAAAACAAAATTGTCATCAAAAACGCCTTGATTCTTCTCTTTATATAATCAGCATAAGGCAAGTGATATAATTCATTAGATGTAACTATCAAAGAATGAGTTCCATTCGAAGCCAGAATAAAGCCCAAAATCATTATTACTAACGTATTTCCCGTAAGCTGACTATCAGTTACAAATGGTAAAATTAATTCTAAAAAATTACTTGGAATAACTTCTTTTATAACAGCTAAAAAAGACGAAGAAAAAAGGGAAAATTTTGAACCGATATATCCCAGTAACGTAAATACTGGAAATATTGAAAGTATTAGAAAAAAAGCGAGCTGACCAGGTAAAACCTTCATCTCTGGCCTCATTATTAACTTTTCTACCTTTTTAAAATACCTCTTAAAACGTTTCATAAAATCCCTTCTTACAGAAAATTACTTAATAATTTCTTCCTTGTTATTCTTCATATCACTTGTAGCTTCGTTAATTGCATCATCGATTGTCTTTATTTCATCATTAATCATACTATAACCGATTGCCGCACCAAAGCCATGAGATAAATCTTTAAATTCTCTATTTAATTTTCTTATATAAGTTATAACGGCCTTCTCATCATGACCAACCATAAATATCAAGAATTCATTTCCATTAGTTCTAATAAGCTCACTATTAGAAAGTTGAGTCTTAATTAAAATTCCTGAAGCCTCGACAATAACCTTATCCCCTTCTGGATAACCAAAATTATCATTGATATATGCAACATTATTTAAATCAACAATTACAATAGCCTGTGGATAAGCTTCACTGCTATCCCATTTTGGAATATTTTCATTCAAATAATTACGATTTTTAAGAGAAGTTAAATTATCTATGTAACGTAACTTATCTAATTTTGATAATTTACCATTATATTTTTTACCTCTTCTTAAAATTTTATAAGTCATAAATCCAACCAAAGCCATCAAAACGATTGCTAAACTACTTAAAACTACTCTTAACGTATTATTACTACTATCATAGTTAAGTAAATTTCGATAGCTTTCACTGATTAAACTATCTTTATTTACAAAAGTCAGATAAAAACTAAATAAATCGTTAAATATTTCATTGTCGCCGATATCTCGTAAAGTGAAATTATAATCACTTCCCATATTTAAAGTTCCAATTCGTTTAAATGACCTTAAACCAAACCTAATATAATAATCGTAAGAATAATCATCTAAAGCGGCTACATTGTTAGAACCTAAACTATTAACTAAGTCTCTAGTATTATCATACCCTTTTGTCTTAATTCCATTCTTTTTTAAATAATTATCTATTTTACTATCTTTCACCGTTGAAACAGTTACATTCTCTAAAGACTCTACACTAGCTACAGTTAAAGATGTATTTTCATCAGCAATAACATCAAACGTACCATCATAAACCGCCGGTGTATTAGCCACCTTAATACTATATTTACTATCATTATCGGCAATAAAATCAATTTCCTTATTGTTAAAATCTTCAATCATTTTATCTAAAGAAGAATAACGTTTAAAATCAACTTCAACATTTGCCATTTTCTCAAAATTGTTTATAAGTGAATAATTAAAACCTTGTAACCCGTTTTTCGTTGACGCTTCATAAGGAGCATTTAAAATAAATCCATAAGTATATCTTTTACTTCTAAACTTAGTTTGTGACTTTTCATCAATATTCTTATAATCAAAATAACTACTTGCTAAATGACTGTTTAAAGAATCATTAAGTTCATTACTTATCCAATATTTAAAATACTTCGTCAAAATATCGTTTAACTCATTGTTATTGCCTAAAGTAATTACATAACTATCTATACAATTATTAATATTATAGGCAATATTTAAATCTCTTTCCACTATTTCCGAAAAATAAGTAAGTTTTGGTAAAGCTATAAAATTAACACTTTTATTATCTAAAGCTGAAATTAAAGCATCTACACCATCAAATTTCGTTAAGGTTATGCCTTTATTATTCAAAGCTTTTTTTATCTTATCCTCACTGCCACTTAAAACACCGATATTGACATTATTAATCTCATTTTCATCTAAATAATAAGTATCATCTTTCGATAAAAGCGCATAACTATCGCTATATAAAACTAAATCATTCTTTTCTGCATCTTTCTTTCTTAACGCATAATCACTAACCTCAGCATCATCATCACTATAAGAAAGACGATTGAAAGCTAAATTAGTATCATCCTCTAAATCATTAAGAAAATCGAATAACACTCCACTTCCGTTATCATTGATAATTGGCACATCCGTCAAAATAGACAAGTCGATAAGTTTGTTTTGGTTATCATCTATCCATTCGCTTTCCGACCTTGTTAAACTAAAATTATCCTGGTTTCGATTAAAAAAGTAAAAGGCTGAAACGCCTCCCAAAATCAAAACAACAGCGACTATTACAAATACAATTTTCTTACTCACTACTACCACCCATATTTCCGAATGTCATCTCATCGTTGTTCTTACTTTTATACCCAATTACTGGATAAACATCACTATCACCATCAGCTTTAATATATAGCTGAATATCATAATAACTTTTATTATCCTTACTAATTCCATCCAAAATAATTGAAGAATAACCTTGAGCTTTTTCAAGTACTAAACTAGGATCAACTGTCATAATAAAATTCAAAATCCTACCCTCATCGTGATAACTAACATTCTTAACTCCTTCTTGATTCTCGAGTTCACTAGTAATATCATCAATATCTGAAGAAGGAATCTCGTGCTCCTCGATATCATCTAATCTATCGCCATACTTATTGTTGTTAAATGCTGGAAATACAAATAAAATAATAAAAGCGATAAGCAAAATTCCTAAAACAACCCCACCGATAATTAAAGCTTTTTTTCTGTTATTTTTTGTCATTTTCATCTAATATCACCTCGCTAATTATACTATAAAAAAGTATTTTTTTCAAACAGCTACATAAGGATATCTATAAGTTCCATTTCCTTTTAAAATATTTATTCTTGACAAAGTAACAATTGGCCTCACTATTTTTGTCCCGTTATTTGAGCTTTCAATCTTTCCGTCATTCAAACTTAAATTTTCATCGTTTTCTTTTATCAAAGTATATTCCTCACCATTCTCTTTAGAATATCCAAGCAAATAATTACCGCTATAACAAGCCTCTATATTACTTTCACTGCACTCTAAATTATTTGAAGCATTAACTAAATCCTCTAAGTTCATAACCGTAACCGCCATTTTTTCACTTTCTAAACAATTGCTTTGATAATTTAAACAATAATCTTTACTTTCAATCTTTTCATTATCCTTGATGCTTCCATAAAAACTTGTATTCAAATAACTATCTAAACTTGAATCCTTAAAATCATCACTTACAACACTAAGCTTAATCCCATCGTCACTTATAACCTTCATAGAACCATCGTTATTAACTTTAAGAATCCGCCAATAATTATCCCCGTACTCTAAATAATTATTAGGATTACTTCCTTTGTAATAACCATCTTGTCTTACAAGCACGGCTCCATCATCACTATTCATAATAATTGAATTAGCCATTCCGGCACTTTTACTTGAACACCCATTTGCCTCATCGTTATACTTATAAATGTATTGCTTAGATTTGTAGCTTATTTCAACTCCGCCACTTAACTCTTTTTTTGTGTCTCTAGGATCCTTAACATCCTCATTCGAAATATATCCACCTTCGACAAGCTGAGAAACACATACGACCGTAACCTCATCTTTAGGAAGCAAATTAATATTATCTAAAGCCCAGTTTCCAGCCGCCTTTTCAATGATTTTTGTCTGACTTTCATAAGAATCTTCTTGAGATGATTTAATAACCGAATTTATTGAAGGGTAGACAATTAAAGCAATTAAACCTAGAATTGCCACCACCGCAATAAGTTCAATTAAAGTAAAGCCTTTCTTCATCAAATCACCTTATCCTCTTAACTAAATTATAAATTAAATAATGACCAAAGTCAATGAAATTGCATTAACAAAAATAAAAGGGAATATCGATAAAAAATATTCCCTAAAATGCAGCTCAATTTAACACAATAAACAAATAAAATATATAATTATAATAAAAAGTAAAAAAATAGAAGAAGTGAGCTGCATGAACATTATACATTATAAAGTCAATTATTACAACCCTTTTTTGTTAAAATAGAAAAAAAATAAGACGTAATTATTACACTAACCGAGCCAATTCACTTTTGCTCTACTAACCCCAAGGTTCTCTATTAATAATCCTTTTACCTTTTTAAAAGTTATGTTCAACTTTATTACTAACAAATTAAAAAGTATGTCATCCGCACATTAATTTTATGTTATATTTTAAGCTAAAATATAACACAAAAAAGAAATCACCAAACGTGATTTCTAATCTTTAATTATATGTTCAAAATACTCTTGAGTTAATGCGTATTTATAAGCAACTCCTGAATTAATGATTATGAACCAGCATTCAACATCAGGTTTAACTTCACAACATATAATTGGTGAATGTAACTCCTCCTCGATATCGACAAGTTCATTGAAGTCTTTAACTCTAATAACTTCGTAATTTGATAAATCCGGTACATTTCTTGTTTCAGCAATAATATCTCCGTAATCTTTAAGAATTTTATTGTAATTAATTAGATATTCAGACTTCTTAGTAATTACCAACAATTTTCTTAATAAGATTACAAAACTGACAACCGCAAATACCATCAGTACAATTCCAAATAAGATATATGGAATATTAATGTCACTTTCTTTAGTATTTTGATTTTCATAAACTGTTTCATGACCAGTATTTACATAATCTGGATTAAGCCGAATTGTCTGTTGTAATAATGGAACTTTCAAATTAATTTTCGCACTCTTACTTAAATCCTTAGTATTAGAACCAGCTAAACCTGCATTTATATTTACGTTTAAAGTCAAATCAACTCTCGCATCAACTGACAAACCAAACTGTTCTCTAAAGTTAGTCATTAAATCATTATAAGAATTATAATCTAAAGTTATCGGCTGACTAATATTAAATTTCTTTCCTGTACCTGAAATAGTTTCAGAATTGAATAAAGGATAAGCTCTTGACCAAACCTCTACACTCTTACCATCACTACCTTCATATAAACCTTTAGGTGTTGCTGTAATAGAATAAGAATAAGTATAATCAAGATCCTTAGTACTTGTAAAATCATAATTAGCAGTTAATTCAATTCTATCAATAAGTGAAGCAATATACTGCTTATTCATTCCCAAATACTCAATATTAAAGAAATTATTTTCCTTCAAATAAACTTTATAATCAAAATTTGTATTATAATCATAAGAATATAATTCTTTCTTTGAAGACTCTTCTGGGTTAAAACCAGATACTATCAAACAAAAACCACTGATAAAAATAGCAAATACACCAATTATCAACAAAACACTTGTCCATTGCTTAAAAATTGTTTTATTTTCGTCATTCTTTTTCATTTTAAAACCCCTTTCCTACGAAATAACTCCGGTAAGCCAAACTGACGGATAACCAATTAAAGGTATTGAGAATGAAACCTTACCAATTACATTATCCAAACTTACCTTATCACTATCTGGTGCGTTATTATGATCACCTTTAGTTATAAAAGCTTTATTTCCATACTCGTCGTTTGTAACTCTATAAATTCGGTGAACAACATATTTCGTACCACTTATAAACTGAATTATATCACCTTTCTTAAGTTCATTCTTTTCTTGTTTAGTAAGCTTATTTATTATAACCGCATCACCACGATTAAATGTCGGTGACATACTTCCAGATAATACAGCAACTGGTTGATATTTAAATAATCCCATGACAAACGCTGCAAATATAGCAATTAAAGCAAAAACAGGGATATATACTACTGGACTGTAGCGCTTTCTCTCGCCTCGTGAAAGTCTTTCGTTTTTAACCACGTTGACATAATTTATATAAATATAAACAGCAAGTGGCAAAACCACACCAACAACCGCTGTCACAAACCAGTCAAGCGATGGAACAATCGGTATTAAAAAAGGTGGAATAGTCACAAATAGTCTATATATAATTGAAGCTTTAACACCACTTGTATATATCAAATAAGTTAAAATCGCACTTTCCACAATTGCTGGAAGTAAAACTGAAGATACATATATAAATATTGTTTTAAAATCAGTGAAATTGTCTAAAAAATTACTATAATTCAAATTCAAAACAAAAAACACAAGCGTTGTTAAAATCAAACTATACATTTTCTTATTTTCGTTTTTAACAAGTTGCAGTCTCACATATTCCTGTAAAATTATTATCGAACCAAAAGACCACAAATTTAATAAAACACTTAAAATATCTTTCGAATAAGGAGTCCTCTCAAAGCCAAATATCAAGCCTGAAAGGAAATATAAAATAATATATATAATCAAAACAATTAATAAACTTTGAGTTTTATTAACACCACTTCGTACCCTTAGTCCTGAATCTTTGCCTAAAAAAATTGCCACGGCACATATAACAATCCACATTAACGGATTAATAAGTTCGTTATACAAACTCATTTCAGAACGATTAGGTACAATCACAAAAACATTAAACAGCAAATATAAAGCTAAAATGCCATATATTATCAAATTTTTTTTCATAATTCCCCTTCTCAACTTTCTACTTACATACTCTCTACTATATCAAAGTATAACATAACTTTAACGCCTTGACAACCAAAAGTCAAAAAAAGATTTAGGAAAAATTCTAAATCTTTAAAATCAAGCCTGAACATAAGTAAGCAATAATGTTCCTTCTTTTTGAGTAACATTTGGCTGCATTGTAACATTGTTATTATAATGAACTGTAACCGTAAAAGTCTCTCTTCCTTGAGCCTTTAAAACTGAATCAACATTTAAACCGTTAACCTCAAAATATATAGGTTCATTAGTATCTGAAACTGTATCGCTATTCCAATTATAACTTGAAAGTTTTGCATCAATCGTTCCCTGATTCTCTACGGTAATCGTATAAGTTACCGTATCACCCGGTGAAGTCAAACTAGCATTAAAACTCGCACTAAGATAATCACTTCCAACCTCTGCCCCAGCATTAACGCCAGAACCAGTTGTCGAAGCCGCAATATCGATAATTCTAATTTGCCAGTTAGAATCTATTGTCGCATTACCATTAATAATTAAAGCTTGTGAAAAAGCTGCATAACCTACGGCCATAATAACAACAACAGCAAGTAATCCTCCTATAAGCGCATTTTTATGCTTAATTTTCATTTCTATTCACCTATCCTTAAACTATATACATCATATCATATTTTATTTTTTATAACAAGAAAAGTTTTTAAATAAAAAAAGAATTAAGTAAAACCTAATTCTTAAGCTTGATCAGCTTGGGTATAAGTAAGAGTTACTGTAGCTCCCTTAGTAAGATCTCCCTTTTCTGGTTGAGAAGTAACATTACTATTATAAGTTACAGTTACTGTAAATTTCTTATCTGCGCCAGCTGCTAATTCTTCGTCATTTGTAAGTCCGCTAACGGAATAAACAATTGGATCATTAGTATTATCGTCGCCAGCACTCAAATTCCATTCACTAAGTTTAGCATCAATATCACCACCGTTGTGAACAGTTACTGTATAAGTAAGTGAATCAGATGGTGATTTTAAACTTGCATTAAATGAAGCAGAAAGACCTCCTTGACCTACAGAAGCACTATTACTAACAGCAGTACCAACAGGACTTCCTGGTTGAATATCAGTAATTTTGATATCCCAATTAGAACTAATTGACGCACTACCATTGATAGTAAGTTGTTGAGCAAATGCGGCATAACCTACTGCCATAACGAATACTACAGCAAGTAATGCACCGATAAGCGCATTTTTGTGTTTCGTTTCCATTTCTATCCTCCTCTATTAAGTAGCTTTCCCTACTCTGATTATAATAATACCATATTTTAAACTTTCTATCAACAAAGAAAAATAAAAAGATTAAAATGATTTTAATCTTTCTATCAAAACACTAATTAAGCTTGATTATAAAGTAATGTTAATTTTGCAACATTAGTAAGTGATGTTGGTTGTGTTGTTACACTACTATTATAAGTAACAGTTACAGTAAAATTTTTAGTTCCGCCATCAGCGTTTAAAGTTTCACCTTCGTTTATACCGCTTACTGTATAAACAATTGGATCACTTGGATTGTTTGCTGCAGTTAAACTAGTTTGTTCAACTAAACTACCAGTATCCGGACCAACTGACAATACGATATCATTAAGTTGAGCGTCAATACTTCCTGAATTCTCAACAGTTACAGTATAAGTAACTTGGTCACCGGGAGAAACTAATTTAGTTGTAAAATTAGCTGTTGTTGCATCTTTTGTTGGAGTTCCTGCATCTGTAGTATTATCTCCAGCAGTTGAACTATTTGTAACTTGTCCTTGAATATCCTTAATATGTACATCCCAATTAGAACTAATTGACGCACTACCATTAATAGTAAGTTGTTGAGCAAATGCGGCATAACCTACTGCCATAACGAATACTACAGCAAGTAACGCACCGATAAGCGCATTTTTGTGTTTTGTTTCCATTTCTATCCTCCTCTATTAAGTAGTCTCCCTACTCTATATACAATGATATCATAAATTAATATTTCTGACAAGAAAATTTTCAAAATAAAAAAACTATTCGCCCTTTGACAAATAGTATTTTTTACCATATGAAAAACCTTTGTTTTCTAAAGCTTTACTCACCGCCACTTGCATAAGCCAAACAACCTTTCCTTTAATATTAAAACCATCATCCGGAATATAATCAACCATAATCTTTTTTACCCCGCACTTATCTGCAAAAAGCATGTCAACCAAAAGTGAATCACCGACGAAAATAGTATTGACCGGTTCACATTTATCATCAAACATCTCTTTAATAACCTTAAAACCTTTGTAAACCGGTTTGTGTGCACTAGCAACAAACTTAACATTAAGCTTGTCCGCAACTGGTTTAACCCTTTTATAAGAACCATTAGAATATAGAGCCGTTTGAATACCTAAATTTCTTATCCCATCAAATAATCTTAAATGTTCATCCCTAATATCTATATTGTCAAATGGAAGTAAAGTACTATCAACATCAAAAAGTGCATACCTAATACCATCGTCATAAAGCTTTTTATAGTCGATATCGTAAACTGACTTCACATACATATCTGGAAGACAATCATCAATCATTTTCATTTAATCTCTCCTTAATCTCTTTATTTACATATTCCAAAACTTCATTTTCCGTTTGTCTAAAATCCTCATAATTAGTTTTAAACCACTTCAAATTCATTTTATTATTAAACCAAGTGTACTGCCTTTTCGCATAACGTCTACTATGCATTTTAATATCCGAAATAGCCTCATCCAAAGAAACTTCTCCATCGAAATATCTAAAAAGTTCCTTATAGCCAATCGGCGTCATTACTGCCTTTGTTTTAATATGTAAATCATATAAATTTCTAGCCTCATCCAAAAGACCTTCTTGAACCATCTTATCTACTCTTTTATTTATCTTATAATATAAGATATCTCTATCAGCTGTAAGTCCAATAAAAATTGTATCGTAAAGAAGTTTTGAACTCTTCTCCTTCTCACTATAAGGCTTATTATTTTCTAAATAATAATTAAGTGCGTTTATAACTCTAACTCGGTTATTCAAATGGATATTTGTCTCTGGATCGACCTCTAAAAGTCTCTTATAAAGTTCATCATTACTGACTCCCTCATATTTTTCATGCGCCTTTTCACTAAATTGATAATCGTATAAAGCCGCATTTATATAAAGACCAGTTCCTCCGACCAAAATTGGAATCTTTCCTCTGCTTAAAATATCTTCAACTAATTTTCTCGCGTCCTTTTGATAATCGAAAACCGTATAATCTTCATATATTTTTTTTTCATCAAATAAATGATGAACAACACCTTCAGTATCTTTAATCTTATTAGTTGCAATATTCATACCTTCATAAACCTGCGTACTATCGGCATTTATAATCTCACCATTTAATTTTTTAGCTAAAAAAATACCTAAGTCCGACTTACCTGTTGCTGTCGGACCTGTTATAACAATTACCATTCTTTCACCTCGCCATCATAATGAAAACTTAAAATAAAGTATCATTATGTTTTTTCTTCAAATGTTCGTATGCTTTTTCCGTAACCATTCTTCCTCTATTAGTTCTCTTTAAAAAACCATTTTGTAACAAATAAGGCTCATAAACATCTTCGATTGTCGATGCTTCTTCTCCAATACTTGAAGCAAGTGCATCTATTCCGACTGGACCCCCATTAAACCTTTCAATAATCGCATTAAGTAAATTATAGTCGGTAGCATCAAGTCCAAAAGCATCGACCTTTAATTTCTCTAAAGCAAGCTTTGTAACCTCTAAATCAATATGATCTTTTTCCATTACTAGTGCATAATCACGAACTCGCTTAAAAAGTCTATTGGCGATTCGAGGAGTTCCTCTACTTCTTCTCGCCAGTTCATAAGCCGCATCTTCATCGATAGGTGACTCTAAAACTCTACTTGTTCGCAAAACGATCTCCTTAAGCTCATCTTCCGTATAAAAATTAAGCCTTGAAACAATACCAAAGCGATCTCTTAAAGGTCCAGTTAAATCACCAGCTCTAGTTGTTGCCCCAACTAAAGTAAACGGTGGCAAATCGATCGTTATATTTCTACTAGATGCCTCGGTTCCAACAATAATATCTAACTTAAAATCTTCCATTGCCGAATAAAGAATCTCTTCGATAAACCTCGGAATTCTATGAATCTCGTCGATAAATAAAACATCACCAGGCTCGAGAGTTGATAAAACTGCCGCCAAATCTCCGCTCTTCTCGATTGCCGGACCACTAGTAGTTTTAATATTCGTTCCCATTTCGTTAGCAATAATATAAGCCATCGTTGTTTTACCAAGACCAGGAGGGCCATAAAGTAAAACATGATCCAAAGCTTCGCCCCTAAGTTTAGCTGCTTTCATAAATATACCCAAATTTTCCTTTAATTCACTTTGACCAATATATTCATCTAAACTTACCGGTCTTAAACTACTTTCCATTTTATCTTCCTTTAACTCTTCGTTGCTGACAATTCTATCATCCATTTCTATCACCACCTATTTATTCCCAAAACTTTCTCTAGATAACACTTCCCACAAAGTGGAATATATTTTACATTACGCGTTCCGTCGATTACAACTTCATCGCCATCCAAAACAAACTTCCCATCAACCCATCTTCCAACCATTCTTGCAATACTTCCACAACTACATATCGTTGGAAGTTCCTCGAGAACATCAGAAATTTCTAAAAGTCTTCTGCTACCTTCAAAAGAATTTCCCAAAAAATTGACACGTAAACCATAACATATCACCGGGATATCGCATAACTTACTAACCTTATATAAATCGTTAACTTGAAACTCTTTTAAAAATTGTGCTTCATCGACAAAAATGCAATATAAATCATCAAGTTTCTCCTTCAAAAGATGTATGATATTATCCTCCATATCGATTAAAATGTCAACTTTACGCTCTAAACCAACCCTCGATGAAATACGATCTCCAGATTTAGTATCGACCTTCGGTTTCATAACCAAAACCTTAAAGCCATTCTCTTCATAATTATAAGCAGTTCGCATCAAATCAATACTTTTACCGGCATTCATCGTTGCATACTTAAAATGTAACTTTGCCATTATTTTAAAAGTAACCTCAAAGCTTCCTTAATCTGATCTTCGATATCTAAACTGCCATCAACTTGCTTAACTACTTTATTTATATCTGCACTCTTATATCCAAGACTCTTAAGCGCATCGGCAAGCTCTGAAGAAACACTTACCTGTTCAGCAGCTTTTTTCACAAGTTTACCCTTTAAATCCAAAATAATCTGTCTTGCAACCTTATCTCCAATCTTTGGAAATTTTTTCAAATACAAAATATTTTCTCTTTCAATTGCATCGATAATACCTTCAGGTGAACCACTTGCAAGCATTGGAATTGCCATCTTACACCCAAGTCCCTTAACTGAAGTAAGTCTCAAAAATAAATCTTTCTCTTCATAACTTTTAAATCCATATAAAGTATTCTCGTCTTCTCTAATATATTGATAAACATATAATTTATATTCCTCATCGATATTAAAAGAATAAGGATTTGCCGTATAAATTAAATATCCAATTCCGTTATTTTCCAAAACAATATAACCACTCTGAATGTCGGTTACTTTTCCTTTTATATATTCATACATATTACCACCATTTTAATTATACCATACGAACATGTGTTTTTATCAAAAAAAGAGCATTTAAGCTCTATTTCTTTGATTTTTATTTATATACAAATACATTGCCAGCTTCTAAAATACAAACCAAGCCTAAAATTATTACGAGAACATTTGATGAAGTCAGTAAAACACTTACGATAAATGATGATTCATCAGAACTTACAATCTTACATATATCCTCATTAATGGCATAACTTTCTATCCCATTGATAATCACATTAACAAAGTCCAAATCATTTGAATTCATCACTTTAATCTAATCATCTGGTTTAGCTAGTAAGCCAAGTATTCTTATTACCAACACTTACACTAAGCAGTTCTATCACCTCTATATTCTAAATTAAAATAATAGCTCCTACTTCATAAAAAAACAAGTTAATTAATAACCTGTTTAATCTACAAATAAATTAGGAAAATCATATTTATATACTCTATAAATAAACTTTTCACAGTCCATATTAAATGACTTTATTAATTCCCCGTCCTCAGTATATTCTCCAAATGTACATGCCATACCACTGTCTACAACTATCGTTTTACCTATCTCTTGAACACTGCTGACATAACCAGAATAAGGTACATCAAATTCTGAAACAAGTTCAAACGTTCTATCTTTTTCATTAACTAAATATTTATAATAATGTGATGCATCGCCTTTTCGGCCATTGGAATTCTCAAGTCCAGCTTCTTTCCAATCGATGTCTTTTCTCGTTGTACTGACGCCCATATTATTATCGAATAAATATAAATAATAACTATCGTCATCTATCTTCTCGTAAGTAACTGAATGTTGACCTCCTTGAATCTTAAAATCACCATCTTTAGTTAATAAATAATCTTCCTCATCAGTTCCCTTCCATACCTCTTCTGAACCGATTAAATAATCAATCTTCGGACTGTCAAATATATCGTCTATTTTAATTATCGTACTAAGCTCTCTTGAACTAACAACAACTTCATCATTTCCTAAATACTGAATTGTATTGAGATGAATCCAATCTAGACCATCACCATCATCACTACTATTTTCACCATCTGGAAGAACAGCTTTCTTTCGCACATCACCAAACAAATCGGCCATATCTAAAACGCCATCGACATCTCCACTTTCCAAATTAAGTCTAATTATCATGTCCTCACAAGTATCAGCTTCCGTATCACTGGCTAAAATAATAATATTACCATCCCCATCAAACACATAATCGTGATGTAAATGATATCTTCCTAAATTATATAAATTAGTAATTTTTCCAAGCGAATTAACTGCCGCCATTGTACTTTCACCAACACTAAAATACATCATATCCCCATCGAATAAAATTCTATGAGCTCGGTAACCAATAATTGGAATTTCACCTCTTATAACTCCATCGTTATCGTACAGGAAAACAAAATCATCACTTTCTGAATCATTGCCCAAAACCGTATAAAGCCCATCTGTAAGTTCTAAATCAGTCTTATCCTCAGAATCAAGTTTACTCTTCGCCTGATTCTCTAAATTTCGCATATCGAACTCAAAATTATAAGTCTTACTTGAACCATTCTCATCTGTTACCTTAAGTTCAAGCTTATTTGTATAACCTAAAATAAATCCAATTAATTGATAACTATGATTAGTTGTATAATTATCATCGCCATTGTTTTTTAATGTTCTTGTAAAATCGTTAAATCCATCCACTTTAACTGTATAACTTACAGAAGAAGGCTTCTCTGTTTTAAAATAAATATTAACTGAATTATTATTAGTTCCATAAGGATTATAAATTATCAAAGGCTTATCAGCCGTATAATCATCCAAAAGTAAATCATTTATTTTCCGGCTTATTACATTTTGATAATTCATATCGTAAATATCCATGTCGTTATCTTTCTTAACCTCTTTTACCGAAGAAGATATATCACTATCTATAATATCTACGTGATTACTTAAAAAATCTATATCTTTTAAATCAGAACTTCTCTTTAGGTCGAATACTCTAATACCAAAAAATATTGCCACCCCTAAAACTAAAATAACTAAAATTCCATACAAAATTTTCTTTAAAATCTCTCTCCTCATCTAAATCACCAACATAATTTTACAATATCTTTATGAAATTTGTGTGTAATCTATTAAAGAGAAAACTCTATCATTGACTTTAAAAGCCATTGAATGTTAAAATTAAATAGATGATAAAGGAGAATAAAAACATGGAAAAAAAGATGAAAATAAATCGTATTTTAATCGTAATTATGTTTATTCTAGGCCTCACTGGCATCATTCTCCTTTCTTATAATTACATAATTTCTAAAGTAAATCTGACATTTGAAACCGTCAACCTAAGCTTATATGGTAATCAAATGCCAGAAGAAAAAAATGAAACAGAAGAAAAGGCTGAACCTGAAACCACACCTAGTGAATCAGAAACAACTAAAGCGCCTCAAACACCCACCGATAATTATTCTGCCTACCTAGAAATCGAAAAAATCAACTTAAAACAAGGCTTTTATTATATCGGCCATCCAAACAACACCGTTGATAAAGGAATTCAAGTGATTAACCCATCTGATTGGCCAGATGTCGATGGTGGAAATCTCATCTTAGCCGCTCATTCAGGAACCGCTTCTATAAGTTATTTTAAAAATTTGTGGCAATTAAGTAATAATGACACTGTAAGTGTTTACTATAATAATAACAAATACACCTATCAAATCGTAAATATATATACCGTACCTAAAAATGGACAAGTAGCTATTTACCGTGATACGAATAAAACATGCATCACCTTAATAACCTGTACTAAAGACAGTGATACTCTCCAAAC
>CALVIC010000023.1 GCA_944329365.1 uncultured Bacilli bacterium | reverse complement strand
AATTAATTAGTATTACATTACCTCGCGTTCGTGACTTTAGAGGTATTAGTCCAAAATCATTTGATGGTAGAGGTAATTACACTCTAGGGCTTACTGAACAGTTAATTTTCTCAGAAGTTGATTATGATAAGGTTGTTAAGGTACGTGGTATGGATATCGTATTTGTAACAACTGCAAACACTAATGAAGAAGCATTAGACTTATTAAAAGGTTTCGGTATGCCGTTTAAAAAATAAATATTAGGAGGAAATTATGGCTAAAAAAAGTATGATTGAAAAAGCTAAACGCAAACCTAAGTTTAAAGTGCGCGAATATACTCGCTGCCAAATATGCGGTAGACCACATGCAGTACTTAAAAAATATGGGATTTGCCGTATTTGTTTTAGAAATTTAGCTTACAAAGGTCAAATACCTGGATTTACAAAATCAAGTTGGTAAGAAGGGAGGATATATTATGGTAGTATCAGATCCAATTGCTGATATGCTTACGAGAATCCGTAATGCAAATCAACTACGTTACAAAGAAGTAGAAGTTCCGGCTTCTAAAATGAAAAAAGAAATTGCCAGAATTTTAAAAGAAGAAGGATATATCGCTAATTATAAGGTCAACAAAACTGATAAGGGGGATATGATTACTTTAACTTTAAAATATGGTGACAAAAGAGAACGCGTTATTACTGGACTTAAGAGAATTTCAAAACCAGGATTACGTGTGTACGCCCAAGCTAACGAGATTCCAAAGGTTTTAAATGGTCTTGGAATTGCAATCGTATCAACATCTAAGGGTGTTATGACAGGAAGAGATGCTAAAGCTAAATCATTAGGTGGCGAAGTTTTAGCATACGTATGGTAGAAAGGATGCGGAAAGTAAATGAGTCGTATAGGAAACAGAATACTTTCAATACCGGCTGGGGTTACAGTAACTACTAATGGTAATATTGTGACAGTTAAGGGTCCAAAAGGTGAACTTTCTACGGAAATTAACAAGAATATTACTGTTAAAATCGATGGAGATAAGTTAGAGGTTACTAGAAAGAACGATAACTTTAAGAATTTCCATGGAACTGCTAACGCCAATATTCAAAATATGATTATTGGAGTAACAGAAGGTTTTGAAAAGAAATTAGAAATGGTTGGTGTTGGATACAGATTTAAAGTATCTGGCAACAAGGTAGATATTAGTGCTGGTTATTCTCATCCAATTGTTATGGAAGCACCAGAAGGTATTACAGTGGAATCTCCAAGTAATACAGAGCTTTATATCAGAGGTGCTGATAAACAATTAGTTGGCGAGTTTGCTGCTAATATTAGAAAGATAAGAAAACCTGAACCTTATAAAGGAAAAGGTATTCGTTATACAGACGAGCACGTTATTCGTAAAGATGGTAAGAAAGCTGCTTAGTTTAAGGTAAAGGAGAAGAGATTATGATAAAAAAGGTAAATCGTAATGAAGTGCGTAAGGCTAGACACGAAAGAGTTCGCTCTAAGGTTTCTGGTACTGCTTCAGTTCCAAGACTAAATGTGTTTAGATCTAATAGTAATATTTTCGCACAAATTATCGACGACGTTAAAGGTGAAACTTTAGTAAGTGCTTCTTCAATTGATAAAGAACTATCATTAGAAAATGGTGGAAATGTAGACGCCGCTGCTCGCGTTGGAGAATTGCTAGCTAAAAGAGCTAAAAAAGCAAATATTACAAATGTAGTATTCGATAGAGGCGGATACTTATATCATGGACGTGTTAAAGCTTTAGCAGAAGCTGCACGTGAAAATGGATTAAATTTCTAGAGGAGGAAGAAACGTGGAAAATAAAAGAAGAGAAGCTCGTCCTAAAATCTTTGACGAAGAAGTTATTAATATTGCCCGCGTTACTAAGGTAACTAAAGGTGGTCGTCAATTACGTTTTGCTGCCACTGCCGTTGTCGGTGACAGAAAAGGTAGAGTCGGAATTGGCTCTGGTAAAGCTGCCGAAGTACCTGCAGCTATTAAGAAGGCAGTTGCGGCTGCAACAAAAAATGTTGTAAGAGTTCCAATTGTCGATGAAAGTACTATTCCTCATGAAGCTTATGGAACTAGAGGCGCTAGCAAGATTTTATTAAAGCCAGCTCCTAAAGGTACTGGAGTTAAAGCAGGTGGTCCTGTTCGTTCAGTATTAGAGCTTGCTGGTGTTAAGGATATTTTATCTAAATCACTTGGTTCAAGCACAAAAATTAATATGGCATATGCAACTTTAAACGCTTTAACATCACAAAGAACTGCAGAACATATTGCAAAATTACGTGGTAAGAAAGTCGAGGAGTTATAGGATGAAATTACATACATTAAAACCAAATGAAGGTTCTATCAAGAATCGTAAAAGAGTTGGCCGTGGTCAAGGTAGCGGTACTGGAAAAACTTCAGGACGCGGTGAAAAAGGTCAAAACGCTCGTAGTGGTGGAGGCGTTAGAGTAGGTTTTGAAGGTGGACAAACTCCACTTTTCAGAAGACTTCCTAAGAGAGGTTTCTCTAATGCTTTATTCAAGAAAGAATATGCTATTATTAATTTAGATGAACTTAATAAATTTGAAGATGGTGCTGAAGTTAGTTTAGAAGTTTTAAGAGAAATGGGAATAGTAAAGAAGTCTAAAGATGGGCTTAAAGTTTTAGGAAATGGTACTTTAGAGAAAAAATTAACTGTTAAAGCAAATAAATTTTCTGCTTCTGCTAAGGAACAAATAGAAAAATTAGGTGGAAAAGCAGAGGTGATCTAATTTGTTTGCAAGTATAAAGCAAATTTTTGATCCTGTTAATAAGGATTTACGAAAAAAAATATATTTTACATTATTTTGCTTGTTTGTGTTTAAACTAGGAACAGCGATTGTTGTACCTGGGGTAGATGCAAATTTGAATGTTGGTTTCCTCGAACTACTTAATATTATGGGCGGGGGAGCTATGCAAAACTTTTCAATTTTTGCACTTGGTGTAATGCCTTATATTACAGCGCAAATTATAATGCAATTATTACAGATGGATATCGTTCCTTACTTTTCAGAACTTGCTAAGCAAGGGCAAACAGGAAGGAATCAACTTAATAAAATAACTCGTATTTTGGGTATTGCAATGGCTTTTATTCAAGGTTATATGTTCTCATTTGCTTTTATTCAAAATGGTTCAGTAACTGATTATTTGAGTGCTTCTTTGGTTATGACAGCTGGTACAGCTTTCCTTCTTTGGATTGGTGACCAGATAACTAAGAAGGGTCTTGGAAATGGTATTTCAATGATAATTATGGCTGGTATTTTAGCAAGTATTCCAAATATGTTTGGACAAGCTTTTGATGGTCTTGTTAATGGTAGTGATCAGCTTGCAATAGGAATTATCTCATTTGCGGTGTTTGTAATTATGTATTTTGTAATTGCTTTTGCAATTTTATATGTACAACTTGCCGAGAGAAGAATTCCGGTTCAATATGCGAATAAAACTAACAACGTATATGGAAGTAAAAAGAGTTATTTACCATTTAAGATTAATCCAGCCGGAGTGGCGCCCGTTATCTTTGCATCTGCTTTGATTTCAGTGCCTGCTTTAATTGCCCAATTTACGAAAAATGAAAATATGATGCTTTTCGTAAATAAATGGCTTAGTTTATCATCTGTAACAGGAATGCTTTTATTCTTAGTATTTATTATAGGATTTACATATTTCTATATGTATGTCGTTATTAAACCAAAAGAGATGAGTGAAGATTTACAAAAATCTGGTGGTTATATTCCAGGTATTAGACCTGGAGAAGAAACTATCAGTTATGTTCGTAAGGTTTTAAATAGAATTACTGTTGTTGGTTCAATATTTTTAGCGATAATTTCCGCTTTACCTTATATTTTCCAAATGTTCTTTACTAATTTACCGACGACTGTTTCACTCGGTGGGACCGGGCTTATAATCGTTGTTGGTGTTATTTTAGAGAGTTATAAACAACTCGAAAGTAATTTGATTAGTCACAGTTACCGCTTAAGGGGAAGAAAATAGATGAATATCGTTTTCATCGCTCCCCCAGCAGCTGGTAAAGGGGCTCAATCAGGAATGATCAGTAAGGAATTTGGTATCCCACATGTTTCGATTGGTGATTTACTTAGAAATGTAAATGATGAAAAGATAAGAAAACAACTTTCTTTAGGAGAGTTTGTCGATAATAGTGTGATTGAAAAGTTACTTACGGAAAGACTTTTAAAAGATGATTGTAAAAAAGGTTATGTTTTAGATGGGTTTCCAAGAAATAGTTCACAGATAGAAATATATGAAAGAATTAAAAATATTTCTAATGATAAAGATAATGTAGTTATCGTTTTAGATATTCCAAAAGAGGTTGGGGAAATGCGAATATGCGGAAGACTCGTTTGTCCAAAGTGTGGTAGTGTTTACAATGAACTTGTTTTGGAAAGTAGACCAAAGATTGCCAATATTTGTGATAAATGTGGTAAAACTTTAGCCAAGAGAAAAGATGATAACAAGGAAACTTATGATAAGAGATATGATACTTATTTGAAAGAAACCGCACCACTTATCGATTATTTTGAAAATAATGGGCTTGTTTATCATATCGATAGTTCAAAAAGTGTTTTAGATACTTTTAAGGACATTTCAAAAGTTATAGGAGGCTTTTATGATAGGAATTAAAAGTCCAAGGGAAATCGAGTTAATGCGCAAGGCGGGTGAGATTACTGGTGAGACTTTGAGGTATTTAGCGACAAAGGTTAAACCGGGAATTACTACTAAGGAACTCGATAAATTAGCTGAAGATTTTGTACTTAAAAAAGGTGCGACCCCAGCGTGTAAAGGTTTTGAAGGTTTTCCAGCTTCAATATGTATATCAGTTAATGATGAGGTTGTTCATGGTATTCCAGGGTCTAGAATATTAAAGGAAGGCGATATCGTCAAGCTTGATTTTGTGGCAAATTATAAAGGATATCAAGGCGACTCAGCGATTACTGTACCGGTTGGGAAAATCGATGATAAAAAGAAGTATTTGATTGAACATACTGAAAAGGCTTTATATAAAGGTTTGGAGGCAATTCATGATGGTTGTCATGTTGGCGATATTGGGTATGCGATTCAAAAGTATGCAGAGGAACATAATTTAGGAGTTGTTCGCGAACTTGTGGGTCATGGTATTGGAACACAAATGCATGAGGATCCTGATGTGCCAAATTATGGGGCTCGTCATACAGGACCAGTTTTAAAGGAAGGTATGGTTATAGCGGTTGAACCAATGCTTAATCTAGGTACTCGTAGAGTTTATATTTTAGATGACGGCTGGACAATTATTACCGCGGATGGCAAGCCTTCAGCTCATTTTGAACATACAGTATTAGTTACGAAAGATGGGTATGAGATTTTAACTAGGAGGTGATATAATGGCAAAAGAAGATGTCATTGAAACAGAGGGTCAAGTTATCGAAATTCTCCCTGGTAGAGAATTTAAGGTTAGACTCGAGAACGATCACGTTATAAAAGCTCGCATTTCTGGTAAAATGCACATTCATCACATACGTATTTTACTAGGTGACAAAGTGAAAGTGGAATTATCACCTTATGATTTAACATGCGGGCGTATAACCTATAGAGTAACAAGGTAGGAGGAAGAAAAATGAAAGTAAGACCATCAGTCAAAAAGATTTGTGATAAATGTAAAATTATCAGACGTAATGGAAAAGTGTTAGTGATTTGTGAAAATCCTAAACACAAACAAAGACAAGGTTAATATAGGAGGTGTTTTATGGCACGTATTAAAGGTGTAAATATACCTGATAATAAGAGAATTGAAATTGCTCTTACATATGTTTATGGTATTGGTAGAAGTTTATCAAATAAAATTTTAGCTGATGCTAATGTTGATATTAATAAAAAAGCTGGCGATTTAACTAGTGAAGAGTTAGTTCGCATTCGTGATGAAGTTAACAAGTATGCAACTGAAGGTGATTTACGTCGTGAAGTTAATAGTAATATTAAAATGAAGATGGAAATCAATTGTTATCAAGGACTTCGTCATAAGAGAGGATTACCAGTTAGAGGACAAAGTACACGTAGAAATGCACGTACTCGTAAAGGTAAACCAAAGACAATAGCTAATAAGAAGAAATAATTAAAGGAGGATTTTTATGGCTTATAAAGCAAGAAAACGTAAGGTTAAAAAGAATGTTCCAGAAGGTAAAGCTTTTATTCATTCAACTTTTAACAATACTATCGTAACTTTAACTGATAAAGATGGTAATGCGATTAGTTGGGCTTCAGCTGGAACTTTAGGATTTAAAGGTAGTAAAAAGTCAACTCCATTCGCTGCTGGTATGGCGGCCGAAGCAGCTGGTAAAGCTGCAGCTGAGATGGGAATGAAGAAGGTTGAGGTTTACGCTAAAGGATTAGGTTCTGGTCGTGAAACTGCTATTCGTTCATTACAAACAGCTGGCCTAGAAATTACTTCAATTTCTGATATAACACCTATGCCACATAATGGATGTCGTCCACCAAAACGACCTCGTGGATAAAAGGAAAGGAGCCCTTTATGAATTTTGAAAAACCTGATTATAAAATAACTGAATATGTCGAAGATAACCATTTTGGTAAGTTCGAACTTGAGCCTTTGGAAAGAGGTTTTGGTATTACTATCGGTAATGCCCTTAGAAGAGTAATGCTTTCTTCTATGCCTGGATCTGCTATTGTGGCAGTTAGAATTGACGGAGTTATGCATGAATTCCAAACAATCGAAGGGGTTATTGAAGATGTAACAGCAATTATTCTTAATTTAAAAGGTGTTGTTTTAAAGAACAATACAGATGAAGTAAAGACTGCTCATTTGTCAGTTAGCGAAGAACGTGAAGTGACGGCTGCTGATATAGTATGTGATGAAGGTGTAGAGGTAATTAACAAGGATCAAGTTATTGCTACTTTAGCTAAAGGTGGTAAACTTAACATGGATTTTGTAATTGCCAATGGTAGAGGAGCTTCACTATCATCTGATAACAAGAAATATATTAAGGATTTACCTTTAGGATATATTCCAATTGATGCTCTTTATTCACCAATCGAGAGAATTAGCTATTATGTTGATAATGCTCGTGTTGGTCAAGATGCTTCTTATGATAAGTTAATTATGGAAGTACAAACTAATGGTTCAATTAGACCTGAGGAAGCAATGGCTTTGGGTGCGAAAATTTTGATTGAACACCTTAATATTATTACTAATTTAAGTGAAATTGCGGATATTACTGGTATTATGAATGCTAAACAAGAGGACAGTAAGCTTAAGAAGTTAGAGACTTCTATCGATGATTTAGACTTCTCTGTTAGAGCTTATAACTGCTTAAAGAGAGCTAATATCAATACTTTAGGAGATTTAACGGAAAAGACTGAAACTGAAATGATGAAGATCCGTAATTTAGGTAAGAAGTCTTTAAAAGAAGTTATGGATAAAATTAAAGATATGGGACTTAAATTCCGTGATGAGGATTAAATAGTTAGGAGGATTTTATGGCTTATAGAAAATTAGGACGTGACAATAAACACCGTAGAAGTATGCTTGCCAATCTAACTAAAGATGTCATCAATAACGAAAGAGTTATTACTACTGAAACTAGAGCTAAAGAAGTTCGTAAGTTTGTCGATAAAATGATTACTTATGGAAAAGATGGTTCACTTGTAGCTAGAAGAAAAGCTTTAGCTTTCCTTCACAATGATAAAGCTACTGTTTCTAAGGTTTTTGATGATTTAGCTAAAAGATACGAAAATAGAAATGGCGGATATACAAGAATCTTAAAATTAGAGGAACGTCGTGGCGACGATGCACTTAGAGTCGTTTTAGAATTAGTAAAGGAAGATACTAAAGAAGAAAAATAGTATCTTTTTTGTTTTGTTAATTTATGATAATATGTTTGTAAGGAGGAACTTTTATGTATGAAAGCACTGAATCATATGATATTTTATTAGATAAGCTTAATAAGATGGGATCGATTAAGGAGATAATAAATAATCCTATTCTTATTGATATGGTTTTGAGTTATAATGGGGACAGACATTTTACTGAACTCTTTTTTAGAAAAATAAGAAATGAAATAGAACTGGGTAATTTAAATGATAAGGATTTACTTTTTTTGCGCAGTGGTTATTTGATTAGAAGGCTTGTTAATTTGGATGAGTGTGTTTTAGAAGTTAAAGGTAGAAAATTATATAAGAATGAACTTACTGATAAGATAAGTTATCTACCAGAAATAGGAGATAATCAGGTTTTAATAAACTCTCTTACTTCTAAAGAAATGATTTCTATTTTATTTGATGATAGAGTTGATGATAAGGCTGTAGCTATTTTAAATACTGTTAGTTCTTTTTATGATGATTTGCCGAATGATGTTAAGCTTTCTATTGTATCAGTAGCTTTATTAAAAGGAAAAAATGATATAGCGGAGATGTTAATGGATAGAGATGAGACGAAAAAAAGGTAGGTTTGTATCAATTTGACACTTTTAATGTTTTATGGTAGTATACATCCTTGTCAAGGGGTGATTTTATGTCTTTAGAGGAAATAAAGGCTTATAATAGTTTACTTTCAAAAGCTGCTAATATTCAGGAGGTTTTTAGTATTATTGATGGAATTGATAATGAACTTGATTTAGTACTAATAGCTAAGTCTTTATTAAATGATATATCAATTTTAAAAGTAATTGAAGGTTCTTCTAAGGAGATTTCATTACTTAATGTTAAAATTAGATGTATTCTTAAAAGAATAGATGAACTTAAAGAGAAAAATGATGATAAAGGGACGGTAAATTTACTATTTGCTACTTCTAATGCGGGTAATGTTTATGCCCTAGATGACGTTAAATCAATTGATTTAAGTTATTATTCAGAAATAGAAGAATGTTTGAACGATATAAGAAATGGTGCGGAATTAAAGACCTTTTCAAGTACAGATAAACGTAAAAAAAATATTTTGTCTTATAAAAAAGGCAATGGGAAACAAGTTAGAGTTTATGCAATTAAGGTGTCTGGTAATTATATTTGTGTGTTTGGGGTGGCAGTAAAGAAAGATAACTGGAGTAAAAAGATGTCGACAATGCTTGATTCCAGATTTGCACTTGTTTTTGATGAAGTTCATGAATTTAAAAAGATGATAGAAGCTGAGGATGAGAGTTTTATAGAAAAAAATAAGAAAAATTATAGTGACATTCAAGAAGTTTTAACTAAAAATGAGAAAAATCCTTGTTTTGAGGCATGTAAGAATTATTTGATTTCATATAGTAATAATTATACGACGAGAATGATTTCGGAAGATAAGTTATACGATTTGTTAGATGAGCTTGACTTACGTGAGCTTTGTGAAATAAGTAAATTAGTTTCAGATTTTGAAATACCTGTTTTTATTAAGAATATGATTCAAGATAAAATTAAAGATTCTTATTTGAAATGTTATGGTGTTTCAATCGACAACAAGGTTAAAATGATTAGTAAGAAGGGATAAAATGGATTTTTTAAATAGTTTTTATTTAGTAATTAACAATTTAAAGATGTATTATCATATTATAGTAACTAAGAGAATGTTAGGTTAAGTAAACGGTTTTGTTTACTTTTTTTCTTCTTTGATATATAATGATTTAAAAAGTGAGTTGATGGATGATGAAGGCAGTTATTACAGGTGCGAGTAGTGGTCTTGGGGCAGATATGGCAAGAGTTTTAATAGATGAGGGTTATGAGGTTGTCCTAGTGGCAAGAAGAAAAACCAAGCTTGAGAAGCTTCAAAAAGAGCTTGGTGATAAGGCAAGTTATATCGTTATGGATGTTTCTAGTACTTATAATTGTATGGAGCTTTATAATAGCTTGAAAAAGGAAGATGTCGGTATTTTAATTAACTGTGCGGGTTTTGGTTTATATGGTGATTTTGTGGATTCAAATATTGATAAAGAGCTCGATATGATTGATTTAAATGTTAAAAGTGTTCAAACTTTAACAAAATTGTTTTTGAAAGACTTTGTAAAAAAGGATCGAGGGTACATTTTAAATGTTGCTTCGATGGCAGGATTTATGCCGGGACCTGGGATGGCAACTTATTATGCGAGTAAGGCTTACGTACTGAGTTTTACTGAGGCTATATATGAAGAGCTTAAAAAAAGTGATAGTAATGTTTCAGTGAGTTGTTTATGTCCTGGACCTGTGGATACTAATTTTAACAAGGTGGCTAAAGTAGAATTTGGGGTTAAAGGGTTAAATAGTATGGATGTGGCTAGGTATGCGATAAACAAGATGTTTAACGAAAAATTAATTATTATTCCGTCATTTCGGATGAAGTTAATTCATATTTTGGTTAAAGTTTTGCCAGTTAAATTAGTAATGAGGTTTGTTTATAATTTTCAAAAGAGTAAATCTTAAGTGATTTATTTTTTTTAAACAAATATGATATAATTAGGGAAGTGATGTATTATGAAAAAAATATTAGATTACGAAGAGATGCAGGATCTTTTAAGTTCCTTGGATAAAGATATAATTGTTAAAGAGGATCCGATTGGTTTTACTAATTTTGGAATGCCGATTGACCATTATAGTTATGGTCATGGAGATTATCATTTAATTATTACAGGTGGGACACATTCGTCTGAACTAATTACAAATATTTTTGTAATTCGGTTTATGGAAAAGCTTTCTAATAAAGAGATATTTATCGACCCTAATGTTTATACTATAGATTTTATTCCATTTGTGAATCCTGAGGGTACGGTAATAGTTACATCAGCTATTAGAAGTTTGATTAAGCGAAATATTTCTTGTGATGCCGAGCAGACCTACCTTCTTACTTTTTATAGAAATAGTAGGATTGAGGGTATTTATTACGATAAAGACGAGAATCATGATATAAAGCTTGAGCAGTGGATGTTTAGGTATGCGACTCCAGAGTGTATTGATGATAAATATTTAGAACTTAAAAATTATTTAAGAGGACTATTTAAAGAAAATGATTTGCCTAGAGGATGTATGATTAATTGGTCTAGTAATGGTAGGGGTGTTGATTTAAATAGTAATTTAAAAGAAAGTTCTTTTATAGAGAGAGTAAAATCTGGGGAAAAGATTTATGCCCATAATCATTTGAGTAATATTAGGAGAGATAAGCTTGGACCACTTGGATGTCCTTATTATGATAGACCGGGAGAGGTTGAGAGAGAAAATAAAGCTTTATTAGAGTTTTATGAAAAGATAAATAAAGAACATAAATTAATCGGTTCAATGATATATCATAGTTGCGGAGATATTGTAACTTATTTAGATGACATGAGTTTGAAAAATCCATTTGTAGATAATTATAGTGAAGATAATACGATGGCTAATAGGAAGATTGCTTTAAAATACGCGGATGTAACAGGTTATAAACTTGATCCAAAAGAAATTTATACGACAGTTGATTCGTATATTAAAACTTTTTATCCAGTTACTTTACTTATTGAACTTGGTAGTGTGACGGCAACGCCGCTTTCACAGTTTATGGATTTAGACATACCAGGAAGTGGGGAAGGGTTCAAACATGTTTATCCTAAGATAATTGAAAGTAATACTAAAGCTATATTAGATGTATTACCTTTGATGGTTTTAAATTATGATGAGAGAAGTTGATGTTTAGTTGGACTATTTAATGCTTGTAAATAAGGAAAATCCATTTACTCGGGAAATTAATAATAATGACTTAGTTTTATTTAGTAAAAGTCTTTATGAAAAGTCCCGGCAGATATATATCGAGAAGAGATGTGCTTTATATTTGAGACGAATGCTTAACGATGTGAATGAATATAGTTTAAAACATGGATATAATGAAGTTGTTTTAGATGAAGGCTTTAGGACAAGAGAGTATCAGATGGAGATAATGGGTTATTATAAAGAAGCTGAGGGCGCACAAAAAGCGGAGGCTAGAGTGGCTCCGGCTGATGCGTCTGAACATCGAACTGGTCTTGGAGTTGATTTTTCACTAATTATAAACGCACCTAGGTCACTTAGAGAAAATGCCGACGATCATTTATATCACTATTTAGGTAATGATAGGTGGTATAAGGTGGACCCGGAAGAAGATGATCCAGAGATGAAATGGCTTCGGGACAATTCTTATAAATATGGTTTTATATTAAGGTATCCTAAGGGCAAAGAAGAGGTTTTGGGTTATATGATGGAGCCTTGGCATTTTAGATTTGTAGGAAGTCCAGAGGTGGCTAAAGAGATATTTGATAAAGGTTTAACTTTGGAAGAGTATGTTAATTCAAAGGTTAAAAAGTTAGAGAGGAAATTTTAAATGGATAGTGAACTTATTAAAAATAATAAGCAATTATTAATTGTGAATATTGCGAAAGATGATATTTCAATGGATATTTACGAGGATGGTGAACTTGTTAGAAAAGTTCCAGATGTTTGGATTGGTCAAACAGGATGTATAGATGTCGATAAAATAATCGATTTTGATTTAAAGACTCCACTTGGCTTTTATAATTTAGGTGTGGGATTTGGAATGAGAGATATGGATATAGATTATCCTTATATTAAGGTTCAAGATAATGATTATTGGGTAGATGATTATAAGTCTTATCATTATAATTATCTAGTAAGAATTGGTGAAGATATTCCAAATTTTGGTTATCATTATATTGTCAGAGAAGATAAGAAGAGTTTTGATTCAGCTGAACATTTGAAAGATTATGAAATGCAATATGAGTATGCGGTATTTATCGAATTTAATAGTGATAATCAAATAGATGAAAATGGTACTGGAAATAATAAAGGTTCAGCTATATTTTTGCACTGCCACGGAACAAAAGGTTATACTGGAGGATGCGTAGCTGTAAATAGAGAAGATATGGAATTTATTATGAAGTTTTTAAAGAGAGATAAAAATCCAAAAATACTAATTAGAGAAATTTAATTAGTTTTTTTTGACATTATTTTTATTGTTGTTTTGGTAAAATAAATTTTACGTAAAGTTTAAATATTCTAATTGCATGTTATTGTCATTTGGTGTTATAATTGAGATAAGATAGGAGTGAAATATTTATGAGACAAAGATTTAATACAAGACAAAGGAATTATATAATCTTAGGTCTATGTAGTATTCTTTTAGTAATGGCAGCCGGCTATGCGGCATTTAGAACACAGCTTACAATAAATGGAACAAGTAATATAACAAGTGACTGGAAAGTATTAATAACTGATATTCAAAGTAGTGTTTTATCAGGAGATGCGACAGATGCCGAGACACCAACCCATACAGAAACTACCGCAACATTTAAAACAAATTTAGTAAGTCCCGGAGATAGTATGCAATATGATATAACTGTAGAAAACAGGGGAGATATTGATGCCGTATTAGAAAGTATAGATGTAAAGACATCAGAAAACGAAGCAATATTATTTGAAACAAGCGGAATAAAAAGAGGAGATAAACTATTACCAGAAGAAAGTGATGTACTAACAGTAGTAGTAACATATAATCCGGAAGTAACAAATCAGCCAGATAATTTAAATTCGGAAGTTACAGTAACACTTAATTATGTCCAAGATGATGGAAGTATTTTACCAGAACCAGAAGGACCAAATATTGGAGGAATAAGCGTACCAACAGTAGAGTCTGGAGATGGACTATATGAAGATAGTACAAGAGCTGGAAGATATGTGTATAAAGGAGCCAATCCAAATAACTATATCGAATTTAATAATGAGCTATGGCGAATCGTAGCTAAAGAAGCGGATGGAGCATATAAGATAGTAAGGAACGAAGTCCTACCAGAGGATATGCCATTTGATGAAGATAACTATAGGGATAAAGAAAGTAATGGAGCAGGAGGAACATATTGTGCGAATTCATCATATGGATGTAATGTCTGGGCAGCAAATGCGAATTTAGTAGGAAGCCCATCCGAATTTACGAATGCTACTTATACAGGAACAGTGTTATTAGATTCAAGTTTAAATACATATTTAAATGGCGAATATTTGGAAAGTATAACAGAGAATAGTGATAAAATAATAAATTATAATTGGGGAGTAGGAGCAACATATACAGATGCGTCCAGGGAAGATGATGATGACTTTGATCCAAGTGAGTTTGTAGCAGAAGAGGCCGCATATAAATGGAACGGGAAAGTGGCATTACTTTCAGCAAGTGATGTTCATTTATCAGTAAGTAATGAAGAGTTATGTGGAACTAATAATAAGTATTATGATAATTTAGAAACATGTGCGTCAAATAATTATTTAGTAATACCTGGTACTTCCTGGTGGCTTGTGTCCCCTGACTTTAACTACTCGTACTATGTCAACGTAGTCGGCAGTGGCGGCTACCTCGGCAATGATGACCGCGCGAGCCGTTCCTACGGCGTTCGGCCTGCAGTCTATCTAACCTCTAGTCTCTCCTTAAGTGGAAGTGGAACACAAAGTGATCCGTATCGTATAGGATAGGGTTTTAAACTTAAGTATAATCATTTGCAAAAACCGATAGGTTTTTGGAAAAAATCGCGGAAGCGATTTTTTTGTATATATCGTGTACTTATCACATTAAAAATATTTAAAAAAATGTTTATTTTGTTTGTAAAATAAAATGATATTGATTATAATATTATGTAAGTTGGTGGTATATGTGAAAGTAATATTTGAAAATGTTAGTGTTTTTAATGGTAAAAAGGTAATTGATAATTTAAATTTAGAGGTTAAAGATGAGTTTATAACTATTTATGGTAATAATGGTAGTGGTAAAAGTAGTTTAGTAAATGTTTTAATGGGTCTTTCTAATTTTAGTGGTAATATTTATATTGATGATATTGCATTTAATAAAGATACTTTAGATATGATGGAAAAGAAGATTGGATTTTTATTAAAAGATTATGATGATGTTATTATTGCTGAAACTGTTTTTGATGAGATTGCTTTTCCTTTAGAAAACCTAGGTCAAACAAAGGATCATATAAAAAAAGAGGTTGATGAGATTAGTAAAAAAATTGGAATTTTTGATTTGTTAGAAAAAGATCCACATGAGCTTAGTTTGGAGAAGCGTAATTTAGTTTGTTTAGCAGCGGCTTTAGTAAGCAAACCAGATATTTTGGTTATAGATAATATGCTTAGTGAATTTGATTTAAGAATTACCAAATTGATAAAAGATTTAAAAATAACGGTTATCAATTTTACAAGTAACAGTGAGGATTGTTTATATGGTGATAGAATTTTAGTTTTAGATAAGGGAAAGATTGTTTTAGATAATAAAAAAGATGTTTTTTTTGAAGATGTTGATAAGGTAAAAAAATATATGAAGTTACCTTTTATAGTAGATTTATCAAATAGGCTTAAATTTTATGATTTAATTGATAAGATATATTTTGATGAAAAAGAATTGGTGAATGCTTTATGGAAATAAAACTCGAGAATGTTAGTTATAAAATAATTAAAAATATTTCTTTAAATATAAATGGTAAGATTACTTGTTTTACGGGTAAAAGTGGATGTGGAATTAGTACTTTACTGAAACTTATCGCTGGGTTAAATAAGCCGGGTGCGGGAACAATTAAAATAGGTGATGGTTTTATTTCAAATAGTGAGGTAAAAAATATTTCATATATACGAAGAAATACGGGATATGTTTTTCAAAGAAGTGACGATTATTTTTTTAGAAAAACGGTTAGAGATGAGCTTAAATTTTCTTTAAAGGATTATAAAGGTGATATTAGTAAAAGAATTAGTGATAGTTTAAAAACAGTAGGGTTAGATGATAGTTATTTAGATAGAAATCCTTTTTCGCTTTCTTCTGGAGAAAAAGAGCTTTTATTAATTGCATCGGTTTTAGCATATAATCCTGAGGTTATTATTTTAGATGAACCTTTTAGAGATTTAGATTTTAAAAATAGAGATAAAATTATTAAACTTTTAAAGATGATGAAAAACAGATATAAAAAAACAATTATTATTGGAACTTTAGATAGTGATCTTATTTTAAAACTTGCAGATAAGGTTTATGTTTTAGATGATGGTAAGATAGTGATGAGTGGTAATAAGTATAAGGTTTTAAGTAGTGATTTGGTAAATAAACCAAAGTTAATTAAATTTTCTTTAATGGTTAAAAATGAAAAAAATATAAACATTGGATTTAGAGATGATATAAGTGATTTAATGAAGGATGTATATAGAAATGTTAAGTAGGTTTTATAATGGTGATTCAATTATTCATGGTATTAGTCCAGTGTCAAAAGTTTTAGGTTTATTTATATTTTTGATTTTAGTTTTATTTAATCATAGTATTTTTAGTGCGATTTTTCTATTTATTTTTGTAATGGGTTTAGTTTTAATGAGCAAAATTTCATATAAATTTTATTTAAGGGGTATTTTAAGTTATATGCCGTTTCTTATTTTACTATTTTTGATATTATTTTTAGCTTTTGGGTTTGTTTTTGCATTTTCCACAGTAATAAACGTTGCATTATTTTTAATATATGTTATGATGGAAGTGCTGACGTGTAGCGACTCAGAACTTATATATGGAGTTAAAAAGATAGTAAAATCAAATAAATATAGTTTGTATATTTTAATGGTTTTAAAGTTTATACCATGTTTTAGTGATAATCTGTATAAGGTTTTAAAGACTTTAGCTGCAAGAGGTTATGATTTTAGATATTTGAATGTGGTATGGAAAGTAAAGATTTTATTATTTAGTTTGAGTTCTATTTTTAGAAATACTATTTATGATTTACAAAATATGTATAATAAGTTTAGAATAAATTATTATGCTAGGCATTTAGAGAAGACTAATTACCGTACGAATGAATATGATAATGATGATAATTGGTTTTTGATTAGTCATTTAGAGGTTTTATTAATGCTTATTTTGAAAGGAGTAATATTATGAGATATTTTATGACGTTTGCTTATGATGGCTCTAAATATAAAGGATATCAAGTACAACCTAAGGAAAGAACAGTTCAAGGCGAAGTGGAAAAGGCACTTAAAAAAATAAATAGTGGAAAAAAGGTAACAATTCATGCTTCTGGAAGAACGGATGCTGGAGTTCATGCGTATAATCAAAAAGCACATTTTGATTTAGATATGAAAAATATTACTCCAGAAAAGCTTAGAGATGGGCTTAATAGTTTGCTTCCAAAAGATATTTATATTAAGCATATAGAAATTGTTCCTGATGATTTTCATGCAAGATATAATGTGAAAGCTAAAGAGTATATTTATGTTATTAATATGGGGGAATATAATCCAATCGAAAAGGATTATGTTTATCAGTATAATAAAAAGCTTGATGTTGTCGAGATGCAGAGGGCTTTAAAGTATTTAGAAGGAACACATAACTTTAAATCTTTTACAAAAGCTGATGAAGAGAAAGACGATTATGTAAGAACAATCGTCCAAACTAACTTATATAGGGAGCTTAAAAATGTCAACAAGATTACTTTGAGTTTTTTAGGAACTGGTTTTTTAAGGTATCAAGTTAGAAATATGATTGGAACTTTAATTGAAATTGGTGAAGGAAAGAGAAAGAGTGAGGATATTATAGATATAATTGCGCAGGAGGATAGACGAAAAGCTGGTAAGACTGCTGCGCCAGAAGGGCTTTATTTAAAGGATGTTTTGTATTAAAATTGTCATATTTCCATTGACATTTTAATACTTTTTTTATATAATTGAAACTGGTACATTTAATTTATCCCACATGAATTAAGTTCTGGGAAAACTTAATTTAATGTAAAGGAGAAAGGAAATATATATGAAGACATATATGCAAAGAAAAGAAGATGTAGCTAGAGATTGGTATGTCATCGACGCTGAAGGCGAAACTTTAGGTCGTTTAGCTACTAAAGTTGCTAGTGTTTTAAGAGGTAAACACAAGCCAACTTATACACCACATGTTGATGGTGGGGATTATGTTATCGTTGTTAATGCTAATAAGGTAGTTTTAACTGGTAACAAATTAAACGATAAAATGTATTATAATCACAGTAGATATCCAGGTGGTTTAAGAACAAGAACGGCTAAGGAAATGGTTGAAAATTATCCAGTTGAAATGATTGAAAGAGCTGTCAAAGGTATGCTTCCAAAGGGAAGACTTGGAAGAGCTATGTACAAAAAATTATTCGTTTATGCAGAAGGAACTCATCCACATATGGCTCAACAGCCAAAAGAGTTAAAGGTTAAATAGGAGGAATTTAAATGGCAGAGAGAATTTTTAAAGGTGTAGGTAGAAGAAAAGCTGCTGTTGCGAGAGTAACAATGGTACCTGGTACTGGTAAAATTACAGTTAATGGAAAAGATGTTAGAGAATTTTTCCCATATGAAACTAATGTCATGGATCTAATGCAACCTTTAGCTGCAACGAATAATGAAGAAACTTTTGATATCACTGCTAAAGTTAATGGTGGTGGATTTGATGGTCAAACTGGAGCGATTAGACTTGGTATAGCTAGAGCTTTACTTGAATATGATAAAGATAACGAAGGTAAAGAAGATAGTTATAGAAAAATCTTAAAAAGAGCTGGATTTGTTACTAGAGATTCTAGAGTTAAGGAAAGAAAGAAACCTGGACTTAAAGGTGCTAGAAGAGCTCCACAATTCTCAAAGAGATAGTATATTTTATCAGAAAAGCATTGAATGGTTCAATGCTTTTTGTGTGGCTATTTATTCTATATATATTCTATTCATATTGTTTTCCTTGGAGATAACGGTATTTCCTAATTCGCGTTCTAAATCGTCGCGTGTATGTTTGGTTATATTGCCACCACGACGAGCTATTTCTTTGTTTTGATTTAAACCGATTGGATTAAGTTTTTTAGCTAGTTCTCTAGTAGCTGTTTCTCCTATATCGGTTAATAGAATTTCTAAGTCGTTCATATTATCTCTTAGAGATTCTTTTCTTAGACCTTTGTAAGCTTTGTATTCATTTGCTTTCATTCCAGACCATGTTTTGTATATTTCATTTGTAAGTATGGCGTATTCTACAGACTCATTAATTCCTCTTTCTTTCCATGTTTCGGTTAATTTATTCCTGTGAAGTATTCCTTTAAGTCGTTTTTCAATCCAAGCATCATCAAATCCTTGAGCTTTATATACAGTAATAGCTCGATTTATAGCTTTTGACGGGTCAAAGGTTTCGTCAATACGTTCACTTCCTAATTTGGCAAGCCATAGTTTAAATGGTTCAGCTTTTGGGCTTGGAATAGATTGGATTAATCTAAGAATTCCTTTTGTGTCAAGGACATCGGTTTTATAAAATTTTCCATCTTGAGATTTCATTTTCAGTTGTCCGATTTTATCGGACAACTCACTTCCTTCCTCCCTAAGTTTGTTTTTTAAATCATTCCAATACTTTCTTGGTCTTGAACTGTCTGTGAGTGCTTTAATAATATCAATAATACTAAAATAGTAATCTTCTTTTTCACTATCCCAAACTGTTCTAATGTTTTTATTTTCAAAAATTTTAAGAGTTGTTTTGTTGTTTTTTTCATTCATTTTATCAGTCTCCTTTTTTTAAAAAACACGTACATACGTTCTCTTTGTGCGTATTATATAATAATATTTTTTTTATTTCAATAGAAATTAAGTATTTTATATAAAATATATGATTAATTTGTGATAATGTCTTAAGTGTTAATTTGCGAAAATGTCCTAGTAGTAATATTATATGTCACCGAGG
>CALVIC010000022.1 GCA_944329365.1 uncultured Bacilli bacterium | reverse complement strand
GGAGTCTTTTGGCGTGGGACTCTTTCCATTTATGACAAAACTATTAAAAGTACTTGACTTTTTATAGTTAGCCTCCAATTTGTGTGTTATTCTAACATTTTATATTTTTGTTGTCAATTTTGTCATTAAAAAAAGTTCTTTTTAGGAACTTTTTGGTTTTAGAGAATCATTAATTATTTTTAATAAATCTAAAAGGTAATAAATAAAGTGTTTATCTAATTTAACAGTATCTAGAATAATAGTAAGCGAACCAAATTTCATACTAAATCTAAACATACGACTGAGGTCTGAGACTTCAGAGAATAGTTTTTCACCATCAAGATTGTTAGTGATATTTTTATCTAAAGTTATTTCAATTGAGGTTTTGGTTTGTTTAATTTGATTTATGTTTAATTTTGCGGCCTCTTTTTCAAATAGTTCTTCATGCATATAAATAATTAAATCTTCTGATAGTTTACCAAATCTATCTTCAAGTTCATGTTTTACTTGGTTTAGCGATTCATAAGAAGTAATGGAGTTAATTTTCTTGTGAATTTCAATTTTAAGGTCTTCGTCAGAAACGTATTTATCATCAATCGATGTTTGAACGTCGATAAGTGGCATTTTATCATTTGGTTCTTTAGTTTCTTGTTTTTTACCTTGAAGTTTATTTATTTCTTCATTAACCATTTGCATAAACAATTCAATACCTATACTATCGATAAAGCCAGCTTGCTCACTTCCTAATAGGTCACCCGCACCTCTTATTGATAAATCACGCATGGCAATGGCAAAGCCACTTCCAAGTTCGGTAAAGTCTTTAATGACTTTGAGGCGTTTTGTGGCTACTTCGGATAAGACTTTTTTATTATCATACATCAAGTAACAGTAACCAATTTTATTAGATCTTCCGATTCGGCCTCTTATTTGATACAGTTGTGAGAGGCCAAATCTATCGGCATCCATGATGATTAGGGTATTTGCTGATTCGATATCGATTCCGGTTTCAATTATGGTTGTACAAAGAAGGATGTCATATTCTTTGTTAGTGAAGTCAATCATGACGTTTTCTAGTTCGTTTTTATCCATTTGACCATGGGCAATTCCGATTCTGACGTTTGGAACCAGGCTTTGAATTTCATATTTTTTGGTATCGATGTTTTGAACGTGATTATATAAAATAAAGGTTTGACCATTTCTGGCCATTTCTTTTTCAATGGCGTCTTTGATGACTTGTTTATTTTCTGGTAGGACGTATGTTTGAATAGGGTAGCGATCCATTGGTGGCGTTTCGATTAGAGATAAGCTTCTAATTCCGGCCATCGACATTTGAAGTGTTCGAGGGATTGGGGTTGCAGATAAGGTTAAAACGTCGATATTGTTTTTATATTTTTTGATTTTTTCTTTATGTTTAACGCCAAATCTTTGTTCTTCGTCGATTACGAGAAGACCTAGGTCTTTAAATTTGACGTCGTCACTTAAAATTCTATGGGTTCCAACCAACAAATCTATTTGACCTTTTGCCAGTTTGTCCAAGGTTTCGGTGACTTTTTTATGGGAAACAAATCTATTTAGAATTGCTATATCGACAGGGAAGGATTTAAATCTTTCTAAGGCGTTTTTATAGTGCTGGTCGGAAAGAATAGTTGTTGGACAGAGAAGGGCAGCTTGTTTACCTGATAAGATGCATTTAAAGATTGCTCTAAAGGCAACTTCAGTTTTGCCGTATCCGACATCTCCACAAAGTAGGCGATCCATCGGCTTTGGCGATTCCATATCTTTTTTGATTTCGTCAGTTACTCTAAGTTGATCTGGGGTTTCTTCATATGGAAATTCTTTTTCAAAGGCTATTTGTTCTTCGCTATCTTTATCGAAGGCAAAGCCTTTTTGAGATTCACGCATGGCATAAACATGGATTAAATCGGCAGCTATATCTTCGGCATGTTTACGGGCACGGGCTTTGGTTTTTTGCCAATCACTGCTTCCTAGTTTATTTAGTTTTGGAACAGCACCGTCGCTAGATGAGTATTTAGTGATTAGATCGATTTTTTCAACTGGGATATATAATTTATCATCATCACGGTAAACTATGGTCAGATAGTCTTTTTTGATGCCATTTTTAACTATTGATTTGAGTCCAGTATATCTTCCGATGCCATGAGTTCCATGAACAACATAATCACCAATCGATAATTTGGTTATATCTTTTATTCTCGTCCCATATTTAAATTTGGTTTTATAATTGTTTTCAGCTTTTCTTCCATATAGTTCTTTTTCAGTAATTACAACGTAATTTTCGGTTTGAAATCCTTCGTTTAATTCTTTGACGATAATGTTTATTTTATTTTCAAAGATATTATTTTCATTAGTATAGGTAATATTTGGATTTTCTAGAAAATCCAATAGTTTGTTTACTTGATAACGGGTATTTAAACATATTATCACTGTTTTATGTAGTTTTAGGTAATCGTTTAACCTTTTATTTATTTCTTCGGCCTTTTTAGGAAAATCTGGGATTTCAACATTGTGATAGGTTAAGGCTTTTTTAGATATATCTTCAACAATGTCTTCAAATATGACTGGGTCTTTATCTAGGACGTCTTCTAGGGAAAACATATATTTAGTTTTAGGATCTATTTCAATGCTTTTACTGTAATTTTCCATTTCATCTAGAAGCATTTCGTAGTTAGTTAAGATGTGACGGTAATTATCGTAGATGGTAACTTTATTATTTAAATATCCTGAGATGTTAGTCACTCCTTTTTCTTTAACCATTTCCCAGTGCGGAGTGTCAAAAGAATTAGATTCAGTTAGGGTTTCGGTATTTGGAAATATGGTGACTTTATCTATTTTTTTATTGGTTAGCTGGGTATCGATGTCAAATTCTTTAATCGAATCTATTTCATCACCCCAAAATTCTAATCTAATTGGACTATCTAAGTTTAAAGGAAAGATATCCAAAACAAAACCACGAGTGGCAATTTCACCCGTCATATTTACCGTTGTTTCTTTTCGGTAACCTAGATTAAATAATTTTTCGATTAATTCTTCCATGTCATATTCTTTACCAGTTTCGAGGGTTATATAGCTTTGTTTAAATTTTTCTTTGGATGGGAGGAATCTTAAGTAACCCATTAAGTTAGTAATAACGATTCCTTTTTCATTATTTATTGTGTTATCTATGGTCTCTAGTCTTGTGACTTTTAATTCAGGTGAGGCGGCAACGGCCACACTGGTAATAAAATCATCCATGGGAAAGAACCATACTTTATCAGTATGGTGGGTAAGTTCACTGTATATTCTTTCAGCATCATGAAGGTTGGAGGTTACGTAAATAACAGATTTATTTTCTTTTTTGAATTTATTTAAGATATATAATGATTTTAATTCTGTATTTAAACCTATGATTTCATGAGAATCTTCTGTAAATATTTTTTCTAAAAAGCTCATTTTTATCACCTATTATTTAGTATTGTATTTATTCATTAAATTATCAAATTTTAAATTAAGATAATCTTCTAATATTTCGGGTGAACGAGATGTTACTTCGTTTAGTTTATTTAGATCTTCTTTGGGCATTTTACCAATGACATAATTTATTCTATCTTCGTTTTTATCATTTGATATGCCTATTTTTATTCTTTTATATTCATTTGTATTTATGTTTTGTTCAATATTTTTTAATCCATTATGGCCACCTGATGAACCTTTGTATTTGATTTTTATTTTGCCTAATGGGGTATCTAAATCATCACAGATAATTAAAATATCATCTGTTTTTATTTTGAAAAAGTTAACAAAATCTCTGACTACTTCACCAGATAAATTCATATATTTTTGAGGTTTTAAAAGGATTATTTTTTCGCCATTATTTATAAATGTAGTGTATAATCCTTTAAATTTATTTTGATTAAAGGTTAACCCTTTTGACTTAGCATATTCATCAATAAATTTAAATCCGGCATTATGTCTAGTATCTTCATATTCTTTACCAGGATTTCCTAAACCAACGATTAATTTCATATAATCACCCGTTTCCATGCATTATTATACTATATTTTTATAAAAAAACAAAACAAAGGTTTGTCCTTTGTTTAACTTACAATTTTATACGGATTAGATTCGGAGCCACTTCCACTTAGGGAGAGATTAGAGGTTAGATAGATTGCAGGACGAACGCAATAATACGCGTACGCATTTTCATTGCCAAGATTAAGGTCACCAATTCTGCCGACATTCCAAACATAATTTGAATAACTAGCATACGGTGTCAAGGTCCACCAACTGTTTTCTATAAACATCCAATCATTGTTTTTACAAGTTGTATAATTATTATCATAATTTAATTCTGTTCCACACTGCTCTTGATTACTATTTGCATTTAGATATTCGCTCATGCTTATAAGGCCAATATTTCCATTCCATTTATATGCCTTTTCTTCTTCGATTTGCTCGCTTAAATTATTATTACCAAGAACTGCAGCTCCTATATTATAATCATGACTGGTTATTTTATCTTTATTAGCTGTTATACTATTCAAATATTCTCCATTTAAATATGTAAGCATCTCACTATCAGCATCAACAGTTCCAGTGTATGTTCCATTTGTAAATTCACTTGGACTTCCGATCATACTTGCTGTAGAACTCCATACATTACACCCATTATTGGGTGCACTTCCTTTTGAACAATATCCGGTTGTTCTAGCTCCAGGGCTATCAAAAACTTTGTTTTCTGGTAGGACTTCATTTCTAAGTATTTTATATGTACCATCTGTTTCTTTTGATATTATTCGCCAAAGTTCATTATTAAACATAATATAGTTATTTGGATTACTTCCTCTGTATACATATCTTCCACTTTCATTTTCATCTTCGTATAATCCATCACCTTCGGTTACTGGCAATACTTCTATACCTCCTATATCTACTGGCTTTATTTTAATATTTCCCTTAGCGTGCAAAGATATATTTGTACTAAATGCCGCATATCCACTGGTCATTATTATTAGAAATAAAAATACACTTATAATTATTATTTTCTTTTTTACTTTTTCTCTTTTTCTTCTTGTTCTTCTCATATCATCACCTTAGCTTAATTTTATTTTACAACACATGTGTTCATATTTCAACACTTGTGTTGTAAATATTTTTAAAATGATGTCATGAGGTGATTTTCATGTACTATAACGAAAAAATCGCATACGAGCGCGATAGGCAAAATATTACACAGAAAGAAATGGCATCAAGGCTTGGAATTAAACAGCAACAATATTCCAGATACGAAAAAGGAATAAATGTCATGCCGGTTACTTATTTACCGAAAATTTGTAAGATTTTAAATGTGTCTGCGGATTATATTTTGGGTTTAACTGATAATAGAAAAAAAAACTAAGTAAGTGATTTAGGTTATGAAAAAGTTATTTAAACTATTGTGTTTCAAACGTTTGTTTGGTATAATTTTCCTAAGGAAACTTAACTAATGAGTGCTTGCCTACTTCGATAGGAAGGAGGCTTTCTGATTATGATAAAAAAAGATTTACTTATTTCTTTTTATCTTAATAATCGTTTTATTAATAATCTTTTTGCTGATTATATTAATAAAAGAAATAGTACTTAATCTTTTCTGAGTTAAGTCTTCCCATTTTTAACTTATGAGGTTTCCTTCATCTTTATGCATTGTAACATATATTTTTTTATTGACAGATTTTATTAATTAAAGTTCATGATATTCATTATATACTTCGCTTTTAGGAATGCCTCTTTCTTTGGCAACTTTTTTTATGGCTTCTTTTGATGATAGACCATCTTCAATATAAAGGTTAACATGATCTTTTATAGAAAGATTATCAAAGGTTTTAGTTTCATGATTGCCATCGACAACTAAGACTATTTCGCCTTTTATATTTGGAATTTCTTTTAACAGGTAATTTAAATCTCCTCTAATTACTTCTTCATATTTTTTACTTATTTCCCGGACAATGGCAGCTTTACGATTGCCAAATACGTCGATTATCGATTTTATAGTTTTTTCAATTCTATGTGGAGCTTCATAGAAAGCGATTGGAAATGTTTGATTTTTTAGTGATTCTAGTTCATTTTTTCGTTTGCTTTCTTTACTATTTAAAAATCCATAGAATGTGAATGGGCCACCTGCTAGACCAGACATAACGATTGCCGGAATTACAGCAGTAGGTCCTGGAAGGCAGACAACGTTAAATCCTTCTTCGATTGCTGTTTTGGCAAGGACATAACCTGGGTCTGAGATAACTGGAGTTCCTCTATCACTTACAACAGCAATGTTTTTTCCTTCTTTTAGATAATTAATCTCTTTTTGTTCGTTATTTTCTTCATTATATAAATGACTGGATATTAATTTTTTATTTATGTTAAAGTGATTTAATAATTGTTTTGTTACTCGTGTGTCTTCGGCAAATATTACATCAACTTCTTTTAAAATGTTTAATGCTCTAATGGTTATATCTTCCATGTTTCCAATAGGGGTTGGAACGAGATATAAAGTAGGGGAGTTATCATAACTGTGCTGTTTCATTTTTTCACCTTCTTGTTATTTCTTTATCATAATTTCCATTTTGATCTTGAATATAAAGTGGTTCGAGAATTTTTAGACCAGGTTTTCCGTTTTTAGTTCCTTCAATCAGGATAACATTAGCATTTTGACCTTTTTTTGGATAGACAAATCTTAGTTTTTTGGGCTCTAAATTATTTTGTCTCATCAAAGTTATTATATCTACAAATCTTTCTGGTCTATGCACTAGGGCGATGGAAGCGTCGTTTTTTAGTAATTTTTTAGCTATTTTTAAGACTTGTTCGAGATTTAAGGTTACTTCATGTCTAGCTATTGTTTTATAATCATTTTTATTGAATTTCGAAGTGTCTTTTACTTTAAAATAAGGGGGGTTACATGTTATTAGGTCGAAAGAGTCTGTTTCAAGTTTATCTTTTAGTTTTAAGATGTCATCGTTAATTATTTCTATTTGGTTTTCTAAGTTATTAATTTTAACACTTTCTCTAGCCATTTCACTTACTTCTTTTTGAATTTCAACGCCTATTATTTGGGCATTCGTTTTTTGAGATAAAATTAGAGGGATTGGAGCATTGCCACAACCGATATCTAGTATTTTTTTGGTTTTAGTGTTTATGGTTGCAAAGTTTGGAAGTAATACTGAATCGATGGAAAAGTTAAACATGTCTGGATCTTGAATTATTTTTAGGTTATCATAACCTAATAGATAATGGGTTACTTTCATTTTTTATCGACCTCAACTGTTCCTGTTCCTGGGACTTCTACTTTTATTTTTTGTTTTAAGATATCCATTCCGACGACTGTTCCTAGGCCATATTCCGTTTCAATTTCATCACCCATTTTTGGAAGTGCTAGACGACACTGGCAATATGTATCGTTTTCATATTTTAGGCAACAGAGTAATCTTCCACATAAGCCATTTATTTTGGTAGGATTTAAGGAAATGTTTTGATTTTTAGCCATGTTTATAGAAACAGAATTAAAGTCATCTAAAAATAGGGCACAACATAGGGGTCTTCCACATGGACCAAGGCCACCAACAATACTTGTTTCATCGCGGACACCAACTTGTCTTAGTTCAATTCTAACTTTATATATTTTAGCCAAATCTTTAGCTAGTTCGCGAAAGTCAATACGGTCATGAGAAGTAAATCTAAATATTAGCTTGTCACGGTCTAAGGTATAGTATGAATCAATTACTTTCATATCTAAGTTATGTTTACGAGCAAGGGTGCGACATTTTAGAAGGGCATTAAAGGCATCTTTAATATTATGGTCACGAGATATAAAATCGTCTTTTTTGGCTATTCTAATAATGGAAGGTATTTTTTCAGTTTGAGCCTGAATTTGTTTTTTTGTGACTACTTTACCAATAAATAGTCCTTGTTCATTTGGAACAACGACAGATGTTCCTATTTTTATTTTAGAATTTGGAGATTCAAAATAAACTATTTTACGTGAGATAGGTAAAGATACACCAATGACATCTAACATCTAAATTCCTCCTTCCAATTTTATGACTAATTTGTCCATTAAAAGATTTAAATTCGCATTGTATTTGATATTTTGTTTTAGTTCCATAATAATATTTATTTTTGTACAAATATTTTCAATCGTATTTTGATTAGCTATTTTGTTTAATTGTTCTACTTCATCAGTAAATATAGAAATTTTTCGATTTAATTTGGCTGATAGGATATCTTTATAATAGAGTATCATTATTTCAAAGGCTTTATCGCAGTCTTCTTTATTTTTTTGATAATCGTGCCATAGCTTGTTCATATAAAGTATTGTGTTTAGATGATTTTTTTCATAATAATTGACAAATTCTATTGCTTTATTTATTTTTTCTGTATTATCGGATTCGTAATCACGATAGAGAAGTCTTATTATTTTGTCTGTCGTTTGAAATTGTTCTGGAAATGTTTGTTTCACGTTTTGAAAACTTAAAATTTGACAACGTGATCTAATTGTCGGCATAACTGAATAAAGGTTATCCGTAACGAGAATGGCTATTATATTGTTATCAGGTTCTTCTATAAATTTTAGTATTGAGTTTGCGGATTGTTTGTTAAGTTTATCGGCACCATTGATTATATATACTTTACGGTCACCCATTATCGGTTTTTTATTGAATTCTTCTTGAAGAGCGATTAAGGCGTCTTTTTTAATCCAAAAGCCATCGGGGTTGATGACTTTTATTTCAGGAAAATTATCTGTTTCGGCAAGATGACAGTAACGACAGTCTGATGATACATTCATATGATGTTTTGGACAGATGAGCGCTTTGACGAAGGCTTTGATAAATTCAGATGATTTGGAATAGTTACCTGTTTCAAAGAGATATGCGTGAGAGCATTCGTCTTTGATAATGGCATTTTTTAGTATTCTATATATAATAGGTTGTTCTTTTTGGTAATCATCTAACATATTACTGCCTCCTAATACGCTTTTTTAATAGATAAGAATTTTCACAATTATCAAGCAAATTAAAGCCGGAAAATTGAATATGGTTACTAGGGTTATCGTGACTATGTTTATAGGTATTACTGCTTCGATTGGGACAATAACGTTATAACCATATAATAAGAAAAAGCTAACAATTATTTTTTTTATTATTTCAACGAGTTTGTTTAGCATACAACACCTCATTTAATTATATTGGATTTTTTTATAATTATGAGATGGTCGTGCGATCTTCCATGGCAATTTCAAGGGTTAGTGGGTCGATGTAATCTATATCGGCTCCCATTGGAATTCCATGGGCAATTTTAGTTATTTTTATTTTTTCATCGTCAAGCATCTTACTGATATATAGAGCGGTTGTTTCGCCTTCGATGCTTGGTTTAATTGCTAATATTACTTCTTTGATGTTTTCTTCTTTTATGCGTTTTTTTAAAGTGTTTAAGTTGATATTTTCGGGATTTACACCGTCTAATGGTGAGATTAGGCCACCGAGAACGTGATACACACCATTAAAGGTTCCAACTTTTTCGAATTGGATAACGTTTTTACTTTCTTCAACGACACACATGGTTGAATGATCACGGGTTTCGGACTTGCAGATGTCACATATTTCTTCTTCAGTATAACTTCCACATTTTTCACATTTTTTTATTTTATTTTTTACTTCTTTGAGGGAGTTACTAAAGATTTCGATTGTATCATCATCCATATTAAGGGTAGAGAGGGCAAGTCTTTCGGCGGTTTTTTCACCAATTCCTGGTAGTTTTTTAAAGCTTTCAATAAGGTTTAATATTGTTTTTGGGTAATTCATTAGAATAAACCTGGCATTCCGTTTGTGTATTTTCCCATTTTCTTTTCAGTTTCTTCATCAACTTGTTTATTGGCGTCGTTAATGGCAACTAAAATCATATCTTCTAACATTTCGATTTCATCTGATTCGATTTTTTCGGCGTCGATTTTTACTTTTTGAACTTCTTTGGTTCCTTTTATTTCAACGGTTACAAATGAAGATTTTCCAGTAAATGTCGTATTATCGATTTCTTCTTTGGCTTTCATCATATCTTTCTGTATTTTTTGAGCTTGTTTCATCATTGCTTGTATATTCATTTTATTTCATTCCTTCCTTTTATTTATATTCTATAATATCTTCAAACATATTTAAGATATCTTGATTTTCATCTTTATTTAGTTCTTTTAGATCAAAATCTTCGTTTTGGTAGTTAAAGCTTCGTTTTTTATTGTTAAATTCATCTTTAATTATTTCCCACTCGGATGTTGTGGTTGCGATTATTTTAAATTGTTTGTTTAATACTTGTTCGATTGCCTCTTCTAAGGATAATAGATTTTCATTGAAGGCGTTTGCGGCGCGGTCTTTTTGATAGACAAATATTAGATTTTCATCGCTGGCAGCTTTCAAGGTTCCGTCTAGAATAATTGAAGCAGCATGGCTATAATCAGGATTTAATAGTAGATCTTTCAAATCATCTAATTTAGGTTTGATTTCAATTAATGTTTTTTTATTAAATTTAGATAGCGTATTATCTATTCTTATTTTTTTGATGTGATTTAACATTTTGATTAATTCGCTATTTTCAGTGTTTTGGGGTTTCGGTTGATGATTTGGGGCTTCCTTGGTTTCAGCTTTTTCTGGAGTTGATTTTTTTTCAAGTATTTCCTCATTTTTTGGTAGTGCGGCTTCGTCTTTTTTTGATTTTTCTAACGGGGTAGAGTAAGCGTTCGTTTGTTCGTTTTTATTTATGTTCATTACTGGCTCATATTGTTTTTGAGCTGAGTTTTCCACATTTTTAAATATAGTAGTTAGTTTTATTAAACACACTTCGAACAAAAGTTTGGGATTTCCGCTTTCTTTCATTTCTTGACTATATTTACTTAGATTTTCAATTAGTTCAAGGATTTGTTTTTCCACAATTTTTTCTGGGAAGCTTTCATATACTTCAGTGTTTCTAATGTTATTTTTAAAATATAGTGGGGCCTCTTTGGAGAGTAGGAGATTTCTTAGAAAATTAATCATTTCTTCAGCTATTTTAATAAAGTTTTTACCTTTATCATCAAAATTGTCAGTTTTTTCAAGGATTTTATCGATATTTCCAGTGATTATTTGACAGACTAATTCGCTCATTTCTGAAGGTGTGATTGTTCCATTTATTTCATGGATATCTTTTATCGTTATTTTCCCTTCACAATAGGCTCGAGCTTGATCAAGCATACCAACTGAATCACGCATTCCACCGGCTGATAGTCTGGCTATTTCATATAAGGCATCTTCATCGGCTTGAATGTTTTCTTTTTTAGCAATTTTAATTAAGTTTTCCACAATTGCGTCATCACTAATACGCTTGAAATCCAATCTTTGGCATCTGGAGATGATTGTTTCTGGTATTTTATGTGGATCTGTGGTGGCCAAAATGAAGATTACATGTGCGGGTGGTTCTTCTAATGTTTTGAGAAGGGCATTAAAGGCTCCTGTTGTAAGCATGTGCACTTCATCGATTATATATACTTTATATTTACCAAATGCTGGAACAAGACTGACTTTATTGCGTAGTTCACGAATTTCATCGACACCATTGTTTGAAGCGGCATCGATTTCAATTATGTCACTATTGTTTTTTTCTAAGCAGCTTGGGCATTTTCCACATGGCGTGCAGCCATTTAGGTTTTGACAGTTAACGATACGCCCAAATATTTTAGCAATGCTTGTTTTTCCTGTCCCTCTTGGTCCGGCAAAAAGGTATGCATGGTTTATCTGATTATTTATGATTGAATTTGTTATTATTTTAACTATTGTGTCTTGACCACAGACGTCATCTAGTGTTTGTGGCCTATATTTTCTATATAATGCTTGATACATTTGCAACACCCCATCACATTTTATTATATCATAATTTAGGTATAAAAAAAGACAATTATTTCAGTTATTTCCTTTTATTTTTAAAGAAATCGGTTAATAATTGTTGTGCTTTTTCCACATTTTCTATTTTTATTTTGGGGATTGGTTTATAATTGACTTGTTTTAGCTGACTTGCTCCATAATATATTGTTTTTATTCTAGCTTGTTTGAGTACTTCCATACACATTGGACATGGTTCGAGGGTTATATATATTTCACATTCGGATAGGTGCCATGTTTTTTTCTTTTTACCCACTTTTTCCACGGCATTTATTTCAGCGTGGTGGGTAATGGCGTGGTTTTTCTCCCTGGTGTTATGGCTTTTGGCTATTATTCTATTGTTTTCAACTATTACGGCACCTACTGGAATGTCGTTTGTTTTTAATGATTTTTCAGCTTCTTTTAAGGCTATTTCCATATATTTATTCATTTTATCACCTACAAAAAAGGTACACACATTTGGAGGGGCTTAAGGCTGCTATCTTCCGATCCTGACCTGGTTCGACCACAAATGTTGTACCTCTATAAATATATAATAAAATGAGTTTTTTTTCAATGTTTTTTCTTTATGTTTTAAATTATTTCAATGTTTCACGTGAAACATTGAAATTCAAATGTATTAAATACACAATTAAAATATCTATATGGTGCTTATTCATCATCTGTTTTCCACAATTTGTGTTTTTTTGCTATGTTTCACGTGAAACATTGTTCAATTGACTAACTAATTATATAAATAAAATTTCGAATTATAATTAAAAAAAATTTGTTATATTTTTTTATCCACATTTTATAATAAAATTAATGTTTCACGTGAAACATTAATTTTACATTTTTTAATTTTTAGATTACTATTTATTTAACTTGTTTTTGCTTATTTTTGTTTTATAAATATATTTCTATAAATTTATTTTTTTTATTTTCTATATTGTTTATTTTTATATACTTACAGTGTTTTACGTGAAACTTTGTTTTTGATCTTTATATTTTTTCTTTGTAATAGTTATTTTATTGATTTTTTAACTCTAGTTTTCCACAATTTAAAATTGTAGCTAATGTTTCACGTGAAACATTAGATTGTTCTATAATAGTAATTGAAAAAAATATTTTTTACCTATTTATAATAATACTTATGTCATATTTGAATTGAATTTAATTTGATTTCAATTAATACTAATACGAAAAATTATTATGTTAGGTCATTATATTTTTTTATGAGTAATTATTTGTGTTTCCAATTTTAAAATAATGTTTCATGTGTTATATCTATAATGTTTTATATTAGATTTTTTTAATCTGTATAGATTGTCAGTGCATTCGAACAATGTTTCACGTGAAACATTGTTCCATTATTTTTATTTATATTTTATATTGATAATAATTTATTAAAAAATAATACTACAATTATAGAATGTTTAAAGAAGAATAGAGAAGTGTAAAACTGGTTTATTCTTTTTTTAACTACAAAATATAGCGAAATCTATTAAATAAATTCATATATTTATTAGTTTTAATGTTTCACGTGAAACATTAGCTTATTTTATAAAAATTATAAATAAAAAGTAATATATATTTTTTTTATATTATTATAACAATAACTTTTATGTGGTATTTTAATTTGATCATATTTGCCTTAAAATTAACGCAACCAACTCTTTTCATTATTTTTTAAATAATAATTATGTTTTTATCCACATTTTTGTTTTATTTTCAATGTTTCACGTGAAACGTTAGTATAAATATTAATTCCGCTTTTTATATTTTTTTTGAATAATAATTTTTATATAATTTATTCTATTATTATTTTTAAATTTTGTCAGTGCACTTACAATGTTTCACGTGAAACATTGATTCGTTTTTATATTGATATTTTTATATTAAAAAGAAGTATATTTACTTTTTAATTTGTTTGTTTTTCCACATTTGGTGTTTTTCGCTATGTTACACGTGAAACATTAGTATAAATATCTTTTAATTATATTTAATTGTTTGATTATTGCATATAATTTTTTTATTTATAATGCTTTTTATTTATATTCAATTTTATGCTTTAAAGTGATTTTATCAATTTATTTTATCAATAAAATATTGTCAGGTATCCGAACAATGTTTCACGTGAAACATTGTTTTGATTTTTATATTAATTTTTCTATTTAAAAGAGTATAAATTTACTGCTTTTATGATTTAGTTTTCCACATTTTGTTTTTTTTGATTATGTTTCACGTGAAACATTGATTCATTTTTTCTTATTATTTTATGGTTTGCTTCTTTTTATATTAGATTATTTGAACATTATTCTACGTAAAAAACATTTTGACTGATATTACCTAAAGTGTACTCCATACATTATGTGTGAATCAAATAAAAACGACTTTTTTTAGTCGTTTTGTTCTTGAGTTTCATTTTCAATTTCTTCTTTTTCTAGTAGGGTAACTGTACTAACTTTTTGGTTATCTTTCAAGTGAATTAATCTAACACCTTGAGCTACTCGGCCAGTTGTAGATACTTGATCGACAGCTAATCTTATTATTATTCCACTATCAGTGATTATCATTAAATCTTCGTCACCGTTTACTAGTTTAAATGAAACTATATTACCGTTTTTCTCGGTTAGATTAAGGGCACGAACTCCTTTGCTACCTCTATGTGTCATACGGTATTCATCTATGTTTGTACGTTTGCCATATCCGTTGCTGGTAACTACTAGTATTTCTTGGCCTGAATTGGCTATTTCACAGCCTACACAGATGTTATTATCTTCTAATTCTATTCCTTTGACACCGGTTGCGGTACGTCCCATTATTCTAATTTCATTTTCATTAAATCTAATCATTCGACCGTTTGATGAAGCTATGACGATTTCATTTTCCCCAGTTGTCTTTTTTACGGAGATTAATTCGTCGTTTTCTTTTAAGGTTATTGCTATTTTTCCACTATTTCTGATGTTTTCAAATTCAGAAATGTTTGTTCTTTTGATTAATCCATTTTTTGTACAGAAGATAATGTATTTGGATTTCTCATTTTGTTCAATTTTCAACATAGCAGTAACTTCTTCTTCTTTTTCAAATGGAAGTAGGTTAACTATAGGTATTCCTTTTGATTGCCTACTATATAGAGGTACTTCGTATCCTTTTGTTCTATATACTTTTCCTTTGTTTGTAAAGAACATTAGGTAATCATGAGTGGTCATTGATATTAGTTTTTCCACAAAATCATCTTCGTTTGTCGACATTCCTTTGATTCCGACTCCACCACGGTTTTGGGTTTTATATGTTTCGCTGGCCATACGTTTGATATAACCTTTATTTGTCAAGGTTACAACGATGTTTTCCACAGGTATTAGTGATTCGTCTTCGATATAGTCAACTGCTGTCATATCAATATTAGTTCTTCTTTCGTCACCATATTTTTCTTTTATTTCAAGTAATTCTTGTTTAACGATGGCAAGAACTTTTTCTTCAGATGCAAGAATTTCTTTATAATATTTGATTTTCTCAAGTAAATCTTGCAGTTCTGCTTCAATTTTTTCACGTTCTAAGCCGGTTAATCGACGAAGTTTTAATTCGAGAATTGCTTCGGCTTGGATTTCTGAAAGGTTGTATTTTTCGATTAATTTAGTTTTGGCTTCAACGTCTGTTTCAGCATCTCTAATTATTTTAATAAAGTCATCGATGTTATCGAGTGCAATTTTATATCCTTCTAAGATGTGAACACGTTTTTCAGCTTTATTTAAATCAAATTTTGTACGTCTGATTATTACTTCTTTTTGATAATCTACGTATTTTGATATTATTTCTTTTAAATTTAGTGTCTTTGGTACACCATTATCGAGCATTAGGAAGATAATTCCATATGTTGTTTGGAATGATGTATGTTTATATAAGTTATTTAATACAACTTGCGGATTGGCATCTTTTTTTAGGGTTATAGTTATTTTTACGCCATCTTTTAAGTCAGTATGGTAATCAGATATTCCATCGATTACTTTGGTGTGAACAAGATCTGCGACTTTATTTTTTAGTTCTGCTGTATTAACACCATATGGAACTTCTTCGATTATTATGTGATGGCGACCATTTGTTTCTTCGATTGTCGCTTTACTTCTAATTGTAATTGTTCCACGGCCAGTTTCATAGGCTTTTTTGATTCCACTATTTCCTAATATACTGGCGCCAGTAGGGAAGTCAGGTCCTTTGATGTATTGCATAAGTCCAGTAACGTCGATATCTGGGTTATCAATATAGGCAACGCAACCGTCAATTACTTCACCTAGGTTATGTGGAGGAATGTTTGTTGCCATACCAACGGCTATTCCCATTGTTCCGTTTACTAGGATATTTGGAAATCTTGATGGAAGAACAGCTGGTTCTTTTGTTGATTCATCATAGTTCGGAACGAAATCCACAGTATCTTTATTGATATCTCTAAGCATTTCTAGAGAAATTTTAGATAATCTTGATTCGGTATAACGCATGGCTGCCGCACCGGATCCATCGATATTACCAAAGTTTCCATGACCATCAACTAATGGATAACGGTAGCTAAAGTCTTGAGCCATACGAACCATAGCTTCGTAAATACTTGAGTCTCCATGTGGGTGATAATTACCCATAACATCTCCGACGATTTTAGCACTTTTACGATGAGCTTTATCTGGAGTATATCCAGATTCAAGCATCGAATATAGGATACGACGATGAACTGGTTTTAAACCATCTCGTAAGTCGGGTAGGGCACGTGAGGTAATGACACTCATGGAATATTCAATAAATGATGTTTCTATTTCCGAAACAATGTTGTTTTCTTCTAATCTATCTCTTTCATGATCCATAATTTACCTCCTATATGTCTAAATTCTTAACGAAGACAGCATTTTCTTCGATAAATTTACGTCTTGGCTCAACTTCTTCACCCATAAGTTTATTAAAAGCTGCATCGGCGGCAATGGCATCATCAACGGTAATTTTTCTTAATACTCGGTTATTTATATCCATTGTCGTTTCATATAATTCATCGGCGTCCATTTCACCTAAACCTTTCATACGGGCTATTTCATATTTTGTGTTTGGGTTGAGAGAGGCAAGATATGCGTCTCTTTCAGCCTCATTTAAGACGTATTTACGAGTTTTTCCATGTTTGATACAGAATAGTGGGGGCTGGGCGGCATAAACGTGTCCAGCTTCGACTATTGGTCTAAAGAAACGATAGAATAGGGTAAGTAATAATACTCTAATATGTGAACCGTCAACATCGGCATCGGTCATGATTATTATTTTATCATATCTAAGTTTCTTTAGATCGAATTCTTGGCCAATTCCGGTACCAAATGCGGTAATTATCGTTCTTATTTCTTCGTTTGAAAGAGCTCTGTCAAGTCTAGATTTTTCCACATTTAAGATTTTTCCTCTTAAAGGTAGGATGGCCTGAGTCATTGAATCTCTTCCTTTTACAGCAGATCCACCGGCAGAATCTCCCTCGACAAGGAAGATTTCGCATTTTGACGGGTCTTTATCTTTACAGTCGTTAAGTTTTCCACCGAAGTTAATAACATCGAGATCACTTTTACGACGAGTTAGTTCACGAGCTTTTTTGGCAGCTACCCTAGCACGAGCGGCTGTCATATTCTTTTCAACAATAATTTTAGCTTCATCTGGGTGCTCGAGAAGATAACGTTCAAAACCTTCTGAGAAGACTTTATCAGCTAGTTTACGAACTTCTGAGTTACCAAGTCTTCCTTTGGTTTGACCTTCAAATTGTGGGTTAGGGTGTTTACATGAAACTATCATTGTAAGACCTTCTTTAACGTCGTCACCACTTAGAGGGTCATCTTTATCTTTTAAGAATTTGTTTTTACGAGCATAATTGTTCAAGACTCTAGTTAATGCACGTCTAACTCCTTCTTCATGAGTTCCACCGTCGTGAGTATTGATATTGTTGACAAATGAATAGATATTGTCGGTATAACCAGTGTTATACTGCATAGCTACTTCAAAGAAAACACCTTCATCTTCACCACTTAGGTGAATGATATCACTTTGAATTGGCGTTTTATTATGGTTTAAATACTTAACGTATTCACTAATCCCGCCTTCATAATGGAAGGTTTCACCCGTTGTATCTTCGTCGTCACGGTCATCTCTTAATGTAAGTCTTAAGCCTTTATTTAAAAAGGCAAGTTCACGAACTCTAGTTTTAAGTGTTTCATAATCAAAGATGTCCGTATCGAAAATGTCTGGATCTGGTTTAAAGGTAACGGTTGTTCCAGTTCTTTCTTTTTCACATTCGTCAACTACTGCCAGTTTTTGGGCGATGTGACCACCGTCTTTAAACTTAGCTTCATAGACTTTTCCATCGTGATAAACGGTAACATTTGTCCACAAAGATAAGGCGTTGACAACTGAGGCTCCAACTCCGTGAAGACCTCCGGAAACTTTGTAACCGCCACCACCGAATTTTCCACCGGCATGAAGAACAGTATAAACTGTTTCAACTGTGGAAAGCCCAGTTTTAGGGTGAACACCAACGGGTATTCCACGACCATTGTCTTTGACTGTTATAGAATTTCCTTTATTAATGACGATTTCAATGTTGTTACAATATCCAGCTAAAGCTTCATCAATACTATTATCAACTATTTCCCATACTAGATGATGAAGTCCTTTAACGTCGGTTGTTCCGATATACATTCCTGGTCTTTTTCGAACGGCTTCTAAGCCTTCTAAGACTTGAATGTCGGATACATCATAGTGTTCTTGATTTTCGGCCATTATGCCACCTCGTTTTCTATTATTTGACCGCTTTTAATGTGAATTAGTTTGGCCTTTTCTAATAATCTTTTATCAATGTTTTTTAAATCTGTGGTGGTTATGATTATCTGCATATCACCATCTAAATGTTTTAAAAGGTTATTTTTCTTGGTGTTATCTAAATCACTAAAGACATCGTCAAGTAAAATTATTGGATTTTGTTTTTTATAATCTTTAAATACTTCTATCTCGGATAATTTTAAGGCGATTACACCCATTTTTTGCTGGCCCTGAGAGCCAAATTCTCTTAAGTTGTTATCTTCTAAGCAAAAGGTAAAATCGTCTCTCTGAGGTCCATATAAAGTGGTTTTTAAGATAATCTCCTTATCTAAATTATCTTTAAATTTTTGTTTTAAGGTTTCCTTTAAGTATTCACTTGAAAAATTTTCAAAATCAATCGATGGATTATATTTAAGATTAAAACCAGTTAATCCTGATATTTCCTTGAATATTTTAGGTAAAACTTTATTTACTTTATCGATATAGGTTTTACGCATTTGATAGATAAAGACACTTTTGTTTACGATGTAATCTGTTAAAATATCAAAATAACTCATATCGGCAGGTTCACCATTATTCATTTTTTTTAAGTAATCATTGCGGATTTTTAGAAGTTTGGTTAAATCGTTTTCCACAGTATAGTAATTGGCAGATAACTGACTTATTTCCAAATCTAAATATTTCCGGCGACCGGATGGGCCACCTTTGATTAAATCTAAATCCTCTGAAGAAAAAATAATTACATTGGTTTTGGCAATGTACGAGGAAATTGTTTTCACAGGATTATCGTCAATTTTCAAGTGTTTGGTGCTTTTACCAAGGTGCAAATAAAGATTATAAGGCATGTCCATAAGTATAGTTCCTTTTAGTACTGCTTCTTTTTCACCGTCTTTGATCAAATTGCTTTCAATATAAGCACGATGCGATTTGGTTAAGGCAAGAACGTAAATACTTTCTAGTAAATTAGTTTTACCTTGACCATTATCGCCATAGATTATATTAATGTGTGGTTCAAAGTCGATTTTAAAATTAGAGTAATTTCGAAAATTGTGGATTTCTAAATTTTTGATATGCATAATTTTACCTCTTTTCGATTTTTATTACCCTTTACGCGTAATTTTAACGTTAATGTACTCCTATACCTATATATAATTATACCATAAATATAGGGCATAAATCAAAAAAATAGGGATTTGTTATTTTAAATTTGAAGTGCAACATTTCCAACTTGCAAAAAGACATGTGAATCTGTAAAATATCTTTTGCTCATA